>NZ_MUME01000546.1:0-183 GCF_002155915.1 Streptomyces thermovulgaris
GCGCACGGGGAGGCCGGCGGGTTCGCCCGGGCGCCGCCGAAGGGCCGGCGGCGGGACGCGCAGACGGGTGCGGAGGCGCACCGCACCTCGCCGGACGGCACGCAGGAACTCGTCGCCAAGTCGTCCCTCACCCAGGGGGACCTGATGGAGAGCCGGCGCATCTCGGAGAGGAACGCCCGCCGG
>NZ_MUME01000546.1:234-517 GCF_002155915.1 Streptomyces thermovulgaris
TACCAGATCAGCACCTGGTACCGGTCGGACACGGAGCACCGGGCGCTGCCGACGTACGAGAGGGTCAAGGACAGCTTCACGGTGCTGTGAGCGGCGGGGAGGGGGACGAGGAGAGAAGAGGAAGGGGAGCGGAGAGAAGAGCATGAGGGAGCCCCCAGGGGGACTCCCTCATGCTGGTGCGCGGATGCCGGAGGCGGCGTCCTCGCGTCAGCCGACCGGGGCGTTCTCCCGCTCCTTCGCGCCGGCGCGCTCCGCGGCCGCGGGCCGGCCGCCCGCGATCTTC
>NZ_MUME01000547.1 GCF_002155915.1 Streptomyces thermovulgaris
GCGGTGAGGACCAGCAGGGAAGGGAGCGGTGAAGGCAGCGGTGAAGGCAGCGGTGAAGGGGGTGGCGGCGGGGCCGCGGGGGAGAGGGTCTAGTCTCGCGATGTGGACAACTCTCGCAGCCGGCCACGTGTGGGCCACATCCAGTTCCTCAACTGCCTCCCCTTGTACTGGGGGCTCGCGAGAACGGGCACGCTCCTCGACTTCGAGCTGACGAAGGACACCCCGGAGAAGCTCAGCGAGCAGCTGGTGCAGGGCGACCTCGACATCGGGCCGATCACCCTCGTCGAGTTCCTCAGGCACGCGGACGATCTGATCGCCTTCCCCGACATCGCCGTCGGCTGCGACGGTCCGGTGATGTCCTGCGTGATCGTCTCGCAGCTCCCGCTGGACCGGCTCGACGGCGCCCGGGTCGCCCTCGGATCGACCTCCCGCACCTCCGTCCGCCTCGCCCAGCTGCTGCTGGCCGAGCGGTTCGAGGTCGCGCCGGACTACTACACCTGCCCGCCCGACCTGAGCCTGATGATGCGGGAGGCGGAGGCCGCGGTGCTCATCGGCGACGCGGCCCTGCGCGCCAATCTGCACGACGGCCCGCGCTACGGCCTGGACGTGCACGACCTGGGACAGCTGTGGAAGGAATGGACGGGCCTGCCGTTCGTCTTCGCGGTCTGGGCGGCGCGCCGCGACTACTTCGAGCGCGAGCCGGACATCACCCGCAAGGTCCACGAGGCCTTCCTGGCCTCCCGCAACCTGTCCCTGGAGGAGGTCACCAAGGTCGCCGAACAGGCGGCCCGCTGGGAGCCCTTCGACCAGCAGGTCCTCGAGCAGTACTTCACCACCCTGGACTTCAGCTTCGGCGAGCCGCAGCTGTCGGCGGTCGCCGAGTTCGCGCGCCGGGTCGGCCCGACGACCGGCTTCCCGTCGGACGTGAAGGTGGAGCTGCTGCGGCCGTAGGACCCCGTGCGACGGCAGCGCACTACTCTGCTGTAGGAACGCACGGGGGAGCCGGGGGAGGGACACATGCAGCCGCTGGAAGCCGACGAGCCCACCTCCGTGGGCCCCTACCGGCTGCTCGGCCGCCTGGGCTCCGGGGGCATGGGCCGCGTCTACCTGGGCCGCAGCGCGGGCGGCCGTACGGTCGCGGTGAAGGTCGTGCACCCGCACTTCGCCCACGACCAGGAGTTCCGCGCCCGCTTCCGCCGTGAGGTGGCGGCCGCGCGCCGGGTGGGCGGCGCCTGGACCGCGCCGGTCCTGGACGCCGACCCCGAGGCGCCGGTGCCCTGGGTCGCCAGCGCCTATGTGGCCGGCCCCTCCCTGACCGCGGCGGTCGCGGAGACCGGCCCGCTGCCGTCGCACTCCGTACGCGTCCTGGGCGCCGGTCTCGCCGAGGCCCTGGCCAAGGTGCACGAACTGGGTCTGGTGCACCGCGATGTGAAGCCCTCCAACGTCCTGCTCACCCTCGACGGCCCCCTGCTGATCGACTTCGGCATCGCCCGCGCCACCGACGCCACGGCCTCCCTGACCTCCACCGGTGTGTCGGTCGGCTCGCCCGGCTACATGGCGCCCGAGCAGATCCTGGGCAAGGGCGTCACCGGGGCGGCGGACGTCTTCTCCCTGGGCGCGGTCCTCGTGTACGCCGCGACCGGCAACCCTCCCTTCCCGGGCGAGGCCGCGGTGGAGCTGCTGTACAAGGTGGTCCACGAGGAGCCCGAGCTGGGCGGTCTGGAGGGGGACCTCCGGGAGCTGGCCCAGGCCTGCCTGGCCAAGGACCCGGCCGCCCGTCCGGCCCCGGGCGACGTGGCCCGCCGCCTCGCCCCCGAGGGCGCCTCCCGCCTGGTCGAGGCCGGCTGGCTCCCGTCCCGTCTGGTCGAACAGGTCAGCCGCAGGGCCGTACAGCTGCTGAACCTGGAGGCGGCGGCGGACGCGGAACCGAAGGCGTCGGAACAGGCGTCCGGACCGCTGGACTTCAGCAGGGACGCGACGGCGGGGCCGACGCCCACCCGGCCCGACGTTCCGCCGCCCTCCCCTCCAGGCAAGGGGAACACTCCAGGCAAGGGGAACACCCCCTCGCAGCAGCCCACCGCGTCGTCGCTCCGCCCCGCATGGTCCTCGGCCGCCACGGTCACCGGCGGGAAGGAACAGCGCCGCCGGCCGGGCCGCGGTGCGCTCCTCGCGATCACGGGCGCGCTGGCGGCGGTGACGGCCGGCTCCCTGCTGTGGCTGCTGCCGTTCCTCGACCGCGGCGGGAGGCCCGGCCCCACCCCGACACCGACCTCCACCA
>NZ_MUME01000548.1 GCF_002155915.1 Streptomyces thermovulgaris
TTCCCCCACCACTGCCGCCTCCCGCCACCCGGAAGGCCGGCGTTCCCGTCACGGACCCACAGGAAGGCACCCACCCGTGTCCGCAGCTCCCTCTCCCTCTTCTTCGTCCTCTCTGCACCTCGCCGTCGCCCTGGACGGCACCGGCTGGCATCCCGCTTCCTGGCGCGAGCCGGTGGCCCGGCCCCGGGACCTGTTCACCGCCGGATACTGGGCCGGCCTCGTCACCGAGGCCGAGCGAGGACTGCTCGACTTCGTGACCATCGAGGACGGCCTCGGCCTCCAGTCCTCCCACTTCCTGGACCCGGACGAACGCACCGACCAGGTCCGCGGCCGTCTCGACGCCGTCCTCGTCGCCTCCCGCGTCGCCCCGCTGACCCGGCACATAGGCCTGGTCCCGGCAGTGGTGGCCACGCACACCGAGCCGTTCCACATCTCCAAGGCGATCGCCACCCTCGACTACGTCAGCACCGGCCGCGCCGGCGTACGTGTGCAGATCTCCGTCCGCCCGAACGAAGCCGCCCACTTCGGCCGCCGCACCATCCCGCGCGTCGAGTCCTACGACAGCCCGTCCGCCCACCAGGTGCTGACCGACCTCTTCGACGAGGCCGCCGACTACGTCGAGGTGGTGCGCCGCCTGTGGGACAGCTGGGAGGACGACGCGGAGATCCGGGACGTGGCCACCGGCCGCTTCATCGACCGCGACAAGCTGCACTACATCGACTTCCGGGGCAGGTTCTTCAGCGTCAAGGGCCCCTCCATCACCCCCCGCCCGCCGCAGGGCCAGCCGGTGGTCACCGCGCTGGCCCACGACACCGTCCCCTACCTGTCTCTTATC
>NZ_MUME01000549.1 GCF_002155915.1 Streptomyces thermovulgaris
GGCGGGGTTCTGCTTGCGGATCTCGATCATGCGGCGGGTCCAGTGCAGCAGGGAGGAGGGGGAGGACATGGCCGCTTCGACGTTGGTGACCTGGTAGCCGTGGACCGGGTCCATGATCGTGGGCAGGAACAGGCGGCCGGGGTCGCAGGAGGAGAAGCCGGCGTTGCGGTCGGGGGTCCACTGCATGGGGGTGCGCACGGCGTCGCGGTCGCCGAGCCAGATGTTGTCGCCCATGCCGATCTCGTCGCCGTAGTAGAGGATGGGGCTGCCGGGCAGGGACAGCAGCAGGGCGGTGAACAGTTCGATCTGGTTGCGGTCGTTGTCCAGCAGGGGGGCCAGGCGGCGGCGGATGCCGATGTTGGCGCGCATGCGGGGGTCCTTGGCGTATTCGGCCCACATGTAGTCGCGCTCTTCGTCGGTGACCATCTCCAGGGTCAGTTCGTCGTGGTTGCGCAGGAAGATGCCCCATTGGCAGCCGGAGGGGATGGGCGGGGTCTTGGCGAGGATCTCGGAGACGGGGTAGCGGGACTCGCGGCGGACGGCCATGAAGATGCGGGGCATGACGGGGAAGTGGAAGGCCATGTGGCATTCGTCGCCGCCGGAGGCGTAGTCGCCGAAGTAGTCCACGACGTCCTCGGGCCACTGGTTGGCCTCGGCCAGCAGGACCTTGTCGGGGTACTGGCTGTCGATCTCCTTGCGGACCCGTTTGAGGAAGGCGTGGGTGGCCGGCAGGTTCTCGCAGTTGGTGCCCTCCTGCTGGTACAGGTACGGCACCGCGTCCAGGCGGAAGCCGTCGATGCCCAGGTCCAGCCAGAAGCGCAGAGCGGCCAGGATCTCCTCCTGGACGGCCGGGTTCTCGTAGTTCAGATCCGGCTGGTGGGAGAAGAACCGGTGCCAGTAGTACTGCTTGCGCACCGGGTCGTACGTCCAGTTGGACACCTCGGTGTCCACGAAGATGATCCGGGCGTCCTGGTACTGCTTGTCGTCGTCG
>NZ_MUME01000055.1 GCF_002155915.1 Streptomyces thermovulgaris
CGGAGGGCGAAAGGGCGGCGGCAGGACCGGATCTCCCGGTCCTGCCGCCGCCCTCCTTTACTCACGGTCTTCTCACGGCCGGCGGAGCGTCACGCGGCGCTGCGCCTGATCCGGCGGAGCAGGACGAAGCCCACGATCACCAGCACCGCTCCGGCGGCAGCCGGCCACAGCTGGGCCCCGGTCGCGGCGAGGCCGCCCTTGACGCCCTGGGGCTCGGTCTGCGCGCTCGCGATCAGGTCCCTGCCCCCGGAGTCCGGCGTCTGGGCAGCGCCCCCGGGCGCGGCCTGCGCGGTGTCCTGGACGGCCGGGGAGGCGTCGGCCTTGGGCTCCGCGACACCGGGAGCGGTGGACGCCCCGCCGTTCGCCGGCTCCTCGGCCGGCTGCCCGCCGCCCGCCTTGCCGTCCTCGGCGCCCTTGCCGTTGTCGTTGCCGTTGTCGTTGCCGCCGTTGTTGCCGCCGTTGTCGCCCTTGCCGTCCTTGCCGGCGCCCGCGCCGTCGTCGCCGCCGGTCGACGGCTCGGTGGGCCGGGTCGGCTCGTCCCCGGGCTCCTGCGGCTGCTCACCGCCCCGGTCGGCCCCGGCGCCGCACTTCCTGCCGCTGTTGATGCAGTCGACCACCTCGTTCATCAGCTCTTCGTCGAAGACGTTGATGAAGTCGCCGTGGTCCGTGATCGGCTTGTGCAGCTGCTCGGGGAAGGAGTCCACGGCGAACAGCGGAGTGGTCTTGCCGCCGTCCTCCAGGCTCGGGGCGTCGACGTCGTAGACGATGCGCTGCACCAGCTGCGGGATGGCGCGGAAGCCGTCCGGGCAGTTGCCCTCGGCGTCGGTGAACGCCACGTGCGTGCGGTGGTTGGCGCTGTCGATGTTCCGGCCGTCCCAGCAGCTCTGGAACCTGAAGGTGCGCACCACGTCGCTGCCCTGCGGGCACAGCGGGTACTTGTCCTTCAGCTGCCGGTCCTCGAAGCCGGTGCAGGACCAGGAGGCGTTGGCGTTGGCGGGGCCGTTGACGAACGACTTGGCGTCACCGGTGATGATGCGCAGGAAACGCGGCATGGCCGTCACCTTGCTGCGCGGGTTGCCCTCGAAGGTCAGCGTGACTTCCTTGGGCGTCACGATCCTGCCCACGTTGCCCTCGAGCCCGCCGCCGGGCGAGTTGGCGTCCCGCTCCTGGGTGCCGTCCTGCAGGCGCAGCACGGGCCAGAAGTAGCTGGACTTGTCGCGCTGGTCCTGGCAGGTCGTCTCGGCCCTGGCCAGGTCCTCGTCGCTGGCGAAGGCGTTGTTGGCCTGGTTGCCGACGTAGTCGTGGAAGTGGTGGGCGCCGTTGGCGACACCGGGGGCGACGATCACGTTGTCGGAGTTGAACAGGCCGTTCTCGTTGACTCCGCAGTCGGTGCTGAAGGTGCCGCGGGAGGCGTTCTCCCCCTCACGGGGCTTCGTCACATTGGGCTGCACGGTGGTGATGTCCGCGTAGTCCGCGGCGACGGGGCCGTTGCCGGCCTGTCCGCCGTTGCCGCCCTGCTGCCCGTCTCCTTGCTGACCCTGGCCCTGGTCCTGGCCGTTCTGGCCCTGGCCGTCCTGGCCCTGCTCCTGGCCGCCCTGGTCCCCGCCGTTCTGCTCGCCGGCGTTCTGCTCGCCGCCGTTCTGCTCGGCGCCGTTCTGCTCGGCGCCGTTCTGCTCGGCGCCGTTCTGGATGCCGGCGTCCCGCAGGGTGCAGGCCGCGAGGTCGTCGAGTCCCTCCGGACGGTCCCCGGCACGGTCGATCGCGTCCGTGATCCGCCCGATCGTGGCGGCCCGCTCCTCCTTGAGCGGCTTCATGATCTTGCTGTCGACGGCGGCGACGTCCATCCGGCCGTCCTGGGCCGCGCTCTGCACCTGCTGGTACGCCTTGGCGATCTGCTGGTCCAGTACCGCCAGTTGCTTGTCGACCTCTGCCCTGGCCTCGTCCGGCACCTCGGTGATCCGGGTGCCCACGTCCGGGCAGTTGATCGTGGCGCCTGCCGCCGCCCAGTTCTGAGCGGAGTCCGACCGGGACTGTCCGCCGAGGACGCCTTCGGTGGCGGAGGCATACACGTTGGCCACCATCAGCCCGCCTCCGCCCAGGATGAGCGCCATCGCTCCAAGCGTGGCGCGCCTCGGACCTTTGGGTCGTCTGCGCGTGTTGCGTCTCACCGAAGTTCTCCTACGCGTCGTGGACGGGCACGGGAATCCCCCCTGCCTCATACGGAGTCGGGCGCAGGAGTGTTCAACGATCCCAAGAACTTCATGGACATCTCATGTCGCACGGAGCGGGGACGGCCGGAGCAGCCGGACGAAGGCCCCGCTTCCGGCCGGGGAAGCGGGGCTGGTCCATGAGCGCCGGACGGGTCCCGCGCCCGCCGCCTCCCGCACAGCAGCGGGGCGTCCTCGGGCATCCTCCGGCGTCTTCGGCGGGCGGCCAACGCACGGCCGGGTCCCGGGAGTTCCGACGACCCGCCCGGCGCCGAGCATAGCCCCGAGGGCACGGATCCGGCGTACCGCCGCACGGGCCGACGGCGCATCAGGCGGCGTTCACCCGGGTGGTGGAGCACCCTGCCGTCCCACTTCCGGGCTCCGGTTGCCGGGATCGGCGGACGCGCCGACGCGCTTCTCCCACATAGCGTCATAAAGCGTGTGTTATTCACTCATGAACACATATACGCGGCGCACCCTGCTCAGTGCCTCGATCGCGGCTGCCGGTGCGGGACTCCTGTCCGGTTGTTCCGGGTCCGGCTCCTCGGAGCCCGGGCCGCGCACGGGATCCGCGCGACGCTCGGAGCCCGGACGGAACGCCGGCCCCGCGGAGGGCGGTCGTGGCTTCGTTCCCAAGGGGCCCAAGGGGTATGTGAATCCGTCCGACCCCGAGGTCCTGGCCGCCGAGAGGGAGCGCGGCTCCGGACCGGTGCGCACATTCAGGTTCACGGCCGCCGAGACCTCGGTCGACCTGGGCGGAAAGACCGTCAGAACCTGGGCGTACGGCAATGATGTGCCCGGCAAGGAGGTCCGGGTCACCGCGGGTGACATCCTCGACCTGACGCTCGTCAACCGTCTGCCCGTCGGTACGACGCTGCACACCCACGGGGCGCGGCTGCGCTGCGACATGGACGGTGTGCCCTGGCTGACCCAGG
This sequence comes from Streptomyces thermovulgaris, assembly GCF_002155915.1. Taxonomy (GTDB): domain Bacteria; phylum Actinomycetota; class Actinomycetes; order Streptomycetales; family Streptomycetaceae; genus Streptomyces; species Streptomyces thermovulgaris. The sequence goes on from NZ_MUME01000055.1 coordinate 3,143, forward strand.
CGCCCATCGAGCCCGGCGAGGACTTCAGGTACCGCTTCGTCGTGTCCCACCCGGGCACCTATCTGCTGCACTCGCACGAGGGCATGCAGCTGGACCGCGGCCTGTTCGCGCCGCTGATCGTGGAGGACCCCAAGGAGCCGCTGTCGTACGACAAGGAATGGGTGGTGGTCCTGGACGACTGGCTGGACGGCGTGGACGGCTCCACCCCGGACGGCGCGCTTCTGCAGCTGCACAAGGGCAAGCTCCCCCGCATGGACATGGGCGGGGGATCCTCGGGGCACACGCACCGCGACACAACCGTCCGCGGCCCCTCCCGGATCCTGCGGCACTCCCACAGCACGCTGCTGGACGGCATGGGGGGCAATGTCGCCTACCCCTACTACCTGATCAACGGCCGTCTCCCCCAGGCTCCGTCGGTCTTCCGGGCCCGGCCGGGCGACCGCATCCGGCTGCGGATCATCAACGCCGGCGGCGACACCCCCTTCCGGGTGGCCCTCGGCGGCCATCAGCTGACGGTGACGCACACGGACGGCTATCCGGTCAAGCACCGGACGACGGACGCGTTGCTGCTGGGCATGTCCGAGCGCTACGACGTCCTCGTCACCGCCAAGGACGGGGTGTTCCCGCTGGTCGCGCTGGCCGAGGGCAAGAACGCCCGCGCGCTGGCCGTGCTGAGGACCGACAACAGCAAGACCCTTCCGCCGCCCTCCGTCCACCTCGACGAGCTGGACAGGCGGGTCGTGCCGGCCCGGCGCATGAGCCCCGACGACTCGGTGGCCTACTCCGACCGCGAGCCGGACCGCCACATCCGGATCAAGATGACCGGCAACATGAAGCAGTACAACTGGGCGTTCGACCACCGGCCCTACTCGATCGAGCAGCGCCATCCCATCCGCCAGGGCGAACGGGTCCGGGTCACCCTGATCAACGCCACCGACATGTGGCACCCCATGCATCTGCACGGCCACACCTTCGCGCTGACCGGCTTCGGCGACGCCGGCACCCGCAAGGACACCGCGATCGTGCTGCCGCACCGCAAGCTGGTGCTGGACTTCTACGCCGACAACCCGGGCCTGTGGATGCTCCACTGCCACAACCAGTACCACTCCGAGTCCGGCATGATGACCATCCTCGGCTACCTCAAGAAGTGACACGGGTGCCGCCGCCCTCGGGCGTCCGCCGCACCGGCGGGCGCCGTCACCTCTTCGGAGGGTTCCACCGCGCGGGAACGGCACGGGGCCTCGAAGCTGGGGTGGGACGACCGCCGTCCGAGGGCACCCGCCGGGCAAGCGGTCCCGAGGACCTGGCCGCTGGAAGGGCGGATCACCGATGAGGCTTGTCGTCGACCTCAACAAGTGCCAGGGATACGCGCAGTGCGCGTTCCTCGCACCGGACGTGTTCACCATGCACGGCGAGGAGTCCCTGGTCTACAACCCGCGGGTGGGTCCGGAGCAGCGGGAGCAGGTGGCGCGTGCCGTCGCGGCCTGTCCGGTGGGAGCGATCGCGGTGGAGGGGCTGCGGGAGGCGTCCGATGCCGGATGAGGAGTACCACGAGTGGCTCCGGCGCGAGGGACGGATCGTGATCGTGGGCGCCTCGCTGGCGGGACTCAGGGCCGCCGAGGCGCTGCGCGCCGGGGGGTTCGCCGGATCGCTCACCCTGATCGGTGACGAGCCCCACGAGCCGTACGACCGTCCGCCGCTGTCCAAGGCGGTGCTGCTCGGCAAGGCCTCTCCCGAGCACACCGAGCTGCCCCGGCTCCGAAGGACCGACGCGACCTGGCGGCTCGGGGTCGCGGCGACCGGGCTGGACATGACGGCCAAGCGGGTGCGGCTGGCCGACGGCGAGGAGGTGCCCTACGACCGGCTGCTGATCGCGACCGGTGTACGCGCCCGGCCCTGGCCGAAGGAGGACGAGGCCCAGCTGGACGGGGTGTTCGTGCTGCGCACCCGGGACGACGCCGTGCGGCTGCACCGGCGGCTGGCGGCCTCGCCGCGCCGGGTGTTCGTCATCGGTGCCGGTTTCACCGGGTCGGAGATCGCCTCCGCCTGCCGGGCCCGGGGTCTCGCGGTCACCGTGGCCGAGCGCGCGGACGGGCCGCTGGTGGGCGCGCTGGGCGGGGTGATCGGCGCGGTGGCCGCGGATCTGCACCGCGACAACGGGGTGGACCTGCGCACCGGGGTCACGGTCACCGGCCTGGAGGGGGACGCGACGGGGCGGGTGCGGGCCGCCCATCTGTCCGACGGCTCCGTCGTCGACACGGACGTCGTGGTGGTCTCGCTGGGCGCGATCCGCAACACCGACTGGCTGAAGGGGTCCGGGCTGGGCGCCGGACCGCGCGGCATCGCCTGCGACGCGGGCTGCCGGGCCTTCGACTTCCGGGGCATCGTCACCGACGACGTCTTCGTCGCCGGCGACGTCGCCCGCTGTCCGCATCCGCTGTTCGGCTATCAGTTCCTCTCCCTGGAGCACTGGGGCAACGCGGTCGCGCAGGCCGAGGTGGCCGCGCACAACATGATCAGCGCCGGTGCCGACCGGCGCCCGCACCTGTGGATGCCCGCGTTCTGGTCCTCGCAGTTCGGGGTGAACATCAAGTCGGTCGGCGTGCCGGCCATGGGCGAGGAGATCATGATCACTCAGGGGTCGCTCGCCGAGCGGCGGTTCGTCGGGGTGTACGGCCACCAGGGCCGGGTGATCGCGGCCGTGAGCTTCGACAACTCGCGGTGGCTGGACTTCTACCAGCAGCAGATCGAGCGGGGTGCGCCGTTTCCGGTGGAGTACCGGACGGTGGACCGCCGGCCCGAGGGCCGCGCACCGATGCCGGCCGGCTTCCCCGACCCGTCGCTGCCGACCCACGGTCCGACCGTGACGCTCAGCGGTTACTCCCCGGCCGACCGGCAGCTGGTCTTCACCCCGGCCCGCCACTGACCGGCACACGCCCTGCCCGGCCCTCTCCGCCCGGACCATCCGAGGACCCGTCATGACGCAAGCCCCGCTCCTGCGCCGCATCACCGACTACGCGAACCGTGCCGACCCCTATCCGCTGTACGAGGAGCTCCGCAGGACCCCCGTGCTGCAGGAGGAGGAGGGCGGCCCGTACGCCGTCAGCTCGTACTACGACATCCTGGGCCTGCTCCACGACCCGCGGATCAGCTCCGACGCCGCCCATCTCACCGCCCCGGACGACGACGAGCTGTCGGAGCCCGAGGCCACGGGGCTGCCGCCGAGCTTCCTGCGGCTGGACCCGCCCGAGCACGACCGGCTGCGGCGGATCGCCAACAGGTCCTTCGGCCCGCCGCACCGGCCGCACCGGATCGACTCCCTGCGCGGGGAGCTCGCCCGGATCGTCACCGGGCTCATCGACGGCTTCGGCGACGCCCGGCAGATCGACGTCGTCGACCAGTTCGCCCACCCCTTCCCGGTGACGGTCATCTGCCGGCTGCTCGGGGTGCCGCGCGAGGACGAGCCGCGCTTCCGCGGCTGGGTGGACCTGATCGTCGCCGCCCTGGACCCCGAAACGCGGCAGAGCGGCGACCCGCAGTTCCTGCGCACCGCGCAGGAGGCGCGGATGCAGCTGGGCATGTATCTGGCCGAGCTGGTCGAGCAGCGCGCCAGGGAGCCCCGCGACGACATGCTGTCCGACCTGGTCGCCGACCACGGCCCGGACGGGGCCATGTCGACGATGGAGGTGCTCAGCACGGCGGTGCTGCTGCTGATCGCGGGGCACGAGACGACGGTCAACCTGATCGCCAACGGGATGCTCACCCTGCTGCGCCACCCGGAGTTCCTGCACCGGCTGCGCGAGGACCCCGCGCTGTCCGTCCGGATCGTGGAGGAGCTGCTGCGCTACGAGCCCCCGGTGCAGCTGCTGCCGCAGCGCACCTGTGTCGCCGACATCGAGCTGCGGGGGATCACGATCCCCAAGGGCTCGAGGATCTGGCTGGTCCTCGCCGCCGGCAACCGGGACCCGGAGCGCTTCCGGGACCCCGACCGGTTCGACCCGGACCGCGAGGACCTCGGGCACCTCGGCTTCGGCAGCGGCATCCACATCTGCTTCGGTGCACCGCTGGCCCGTCTGGAGGCCCAGCTCGCGCTGACCGAGCTGGTCCGCCGTCTGGACAACCCCCGTCTGGTGGAGGACCCACCGCCCTACCGGCAGAACGCGGTGCTGCGCGGCCCGCGCCATCTGCGCATCGCCGTCGACGCGGTCCGCCCGAGCGAGGCGGTGCGCTTCTAGGGAGCGCCTTCCGGAGGGGGTGCCTCCCCCTGTCCGGGGAGGCGCCTTCCCGTGCCCGGGGGCGCTTCTCCCCGTCGCCTCGGAACGTGTCTCCTCCCCGCCCCCGCACAAGGCCGTCGGCTGCGAAACCCTCTGAATACTGCCCCAAGGCTGGACATTTTCATGAAATCAGACAAAATGACATATGTTTGTCCAACGATTGCAAGGAGCTGCACCCTCTCATGGCGCATGGAGACTCCTCCAGCCCCACCCCGCCTCCCCACCCCGACCTGGACCTGGCCCGCACCTGCGACCACTGCCTGGGCTGGGGAACCGTCGTCACCCGCGACGGTGAGCACGACCTGTGCGAGGCGTGCCAGCGGGATCCCGGCGACGGCTCCGCCGCATGAGTGGTGCGCCGCCCGTGGCAGCCGTAGCGTCGTCTCCTGAGAACGACGTCGTCGGCCGGGAGTGAACATGGGCGGACAGTCAGCGAGGACAGTGGTCACGCTCTGTGCCGTGAGTCTGCTCGCCGCGGGCATGAGCACGGCAGCCACCGCGTCGGCCTCCCCCACGCACACGCGTCCGGCGCACCCCGTGGGGCAGCCGGACGGAAAACCCGTGCTCGTGGACTGCTCCTTCGAGCCCCAGACCCGCCCCGACACCTTCATCCTCGCCTGCGGCGACGGCAACAGCCGTCTGTCCTCCCTGCGCTGGTCGCAGTGGGACGGCGAGGCCGCGGTGGCCCGGGGGGTCAACTCCGTCAACGACTGCAAGCCGTACTGCGCGGCCGGCACGTTCCGCTCGTACCCGGTGATCGTGCGGCTGGACCGGCCGGAGCCCTGGAAGAAGCGTCCCCGCACGCAGCACTTCACCCGGCTGAGCCTGGTCTTCCCGGCCGCGCGCCCGGACGGCTACCAGCGGACGGTGACCTACCCCCTGTGGGGCTGAGCCCCCTCCCCTCGGGGGCCGAGGACGTCCGCGTTCCCGCTCATGTGGTGCACGGCTGTTTCACGGCGGTGTCACGGGGGACTCGGATGACCCGTTCCGGCTCGTCCCCGAGGGAGTGCTCCGCATGTGCCCAGTGACCCAGGGCCTGCCGGCCGGTGCCGCGCACAGGTGCGCACCGGACCCGGCCGCCCGTGGGCGGACGCCGCTTCGCGGCCGTGGCCCCGGCGGTGCACCGAACCGGACGCCCCGGTGCCCTGCCGCTCGCTTCGGGGTGCCGCTCGGGGAGGACGGCAAGAAGGACGGCCACGCCCCGGGGGACCGGACGTCGTGGGCGTCCGGCGCCGTACCGCATCCGGTGTACGGCCTCATCACCGCCCCGGTGCACCGGGCCCTGCGCTGAGCGGGCGGATCGCGAGAGCAGAGGAAGACCGTGACCTTGCGCATCGGGGCAGAGGAAGAGTTCCACGTGCTGGACGTGGAGAGCGGCCGGCTGGCGCCGCGCGCCCGCGCCGTACTGGACCGGCTGGACGGACCCGGGTTCACCGCCGAGTTGCAGCCGTCGGCCGTGGAGAGCAACAGCGGGGTGCACGACACCCTCGACGCCCTCCACGCGGACCTGGCCGGCTCCCGGCGCAGGCTGGACGCGGCGGCCTCCTCCCTGGGCCTGGTCTCGGTGGCCGCCGGAACCGTGCCGCTGGCCCAGATGGCCCCCGGCCGGGTCACCGCGGGCCGCCGCTACCGGCACATGGCCGACGAGTACCGCAGGGTCGCCGACGAGCAGCTCATCTGCAGCGCGCAGGTGCATGTCGACGTGCCCGACCGGGACACCGCCGTGCGCGCCATGTGCCTGGTCTCGCCGTGGCTGCCGCCGCTGCTGGCGCTGTCCGCCAGCTCGCCGTTCTGGCTGGGGACGGACACCGGCTACGCGAGCTGGCGCACGATGCTGTGGCAGCGCTGGCCCACCGCCGGGCCGGCCGGCCACTACCCGGACGCCGCCGCCTACGACGCCGCGCTGGAGGAACTGATCCGCATGGGCGTCATCAGCGACAGCGGGATGATCTATCACGACCTGCGGCCCTGCGCGCACCAGCGCACGCTGGAGCTGCGGATCTGCGACGCCTGCCCCCGCGTGGAGACGGTCGTACTGGTCGCGGGCCTCTTCCGGGCCCTGGTGCGGGACGCGTGCGACCGGCTGGCCCGGGACGGCGGTCCCCGGTGCGACGGCCGCCACGCATGGCTGCGGGCCGCCACCTGGCGGGCCGCCCGCTCCGGCCTCGAGGGCCCGCTGATCGATCCGGTCACCCGGCGTGCCGCCCCCGCCCGGGTGGTGCTGCACGGCATGGCGGCCCGGCTGCGCCCGGCGCTGGAGGCGTCCGGCGACTGGGAGACCGTGCGGGAACTGCTGGCCCAGGCCCTGGCCGACGGCAGCGCCGCGCACCGGCTGCGGCGGGCGGCCGAGGCCGAGGACCTGCTCGCCGGTGTCGACCTGCTGGTCGCCGAGACCCGCGGCGTGTCCGGCCCGCGTACGGCCGCGTCCGCCGGAATCTCCCGTGCCCGCCGTCCCCGGCCGGTCGCCGACGGGGCCGGAACCTGACGGGCGGCGCCGCCCGTCAGGTGTCCGCCCGCCCGGTCCACCGCACCGTCCGCCGCACCGTCTGCCGTCCACACGGCGTACATCCGTTCGAGGAGAGGCTTCCCGTCATGTCCCACGTCCCCGCCTTCCCGACCACCGCCGACCGCCCGGCCGCTCCCGGGGGCCGTCCGGAGCGTCCCGCCGCCCGTCCGCAGGGCGGGCGGCGTGGCGCGGACGCGAGGCCCCGGACGGGCTCCGGGGCCGCCGTGGAAGGGAGGGCCGCCTGATGTGCGGGCTCAGCGGCGAGATCCGCTTCGACGGCAGCAGGCCCGATCTGGCCGGGGTCGAGCGCATGACCGACCGGCTCGCCCCCCGCGGCCCCGACGGACGCGGCCTGTGGTCGCAGGGCCCCGTCGCCCTCGGACACCGCCGGCTGAAGATCATCGATCTGTCGGACAGCGGGGCGCAGCCGATGGCCGACCCGCGGGCGCGCCTCGTGGGCGTGTTCAACGGGTGCATCTACAACTACCGGGCCCTGCGGGCCGACCTGACGGCCCGCGGGCACCGGTTCTTCTCGGACTCCGACACCGAGGTGGTGCTGAAGGCGTACCAGGAGTGGGGCACGTCCTGCGTCGAGCGTTTCCACGGCATGTTCGCCGTCGTGATCGTCGAGCAGGACAGCGGGCGGACGGTCCTGGTCCGCGACCGGCTGGGCATCAAGCCCCTGTATCTCGCCGAGTCCCCCGGACGGCTGCGGTTCGCCTCCTCGCTGCCCGCGCTGCTGGCGGGCGGCGGGGTGGACACCTCGCTCGACCCCGTGGCGCTGCACCAGTACCTCAGCTGGCACGCCACCGTGCCCGCGCCCCGCACCGTGCTGGGCGGCGTGCGCAAACTGCCGCCGGCCACGGTCCGGGTCGTCGAGGCCGACGGCACCTGCCGCGACCACTGCTACTGGCAGCCCTCCTACACCCGCCGCCCGGAGCACGCCGGTCTGAGCGCCCAGGACTGGACGGACGCGGTCCTGCAGGCCCTGCGCACCGCCGTACGCCGCCGGACGGTCGCCGACGTGCCGGTGGGCGTGCTGCTGTCGGGCGGCCTGGACTCCAGCCTCATCGTGGCGCTGCTGGCCGAGGAGGGGCAGGAGGACCTGGCCACCTTCAGCGTCGGCTTCGAGTCCGAGGCCGACGAGGAGGGCGACGAGTTCTTCTACTCCGACCTGGTGGCACGGCACTTCGGCACGGACCACCACCAGCTGATGGTCCCCTCCGACCGGATCTCGCAGGCCCTCGACGGGGCCGTGCTGGCCATGAGCGAGCCCATGGTCAGCCATGACGTGGTGGCCTTCCACCTGCTGTCCGAGCAGGTGGCCAAGGAGGTCAAGGTCGTGCAGAGCGGCCAGGGCGCCGACGAGGTCTTCGCCGGCTACCACTGGTATCCGGCGATGGCACGGGTGCCGCGCCGGCGGGCGGCCGAGGCGTACGCCGAGACCTACTTCGACCGGTCGCACGCCGATCTCGCGCGCATGCTGGAGCCCGCCGTGCTGCCGTCGCACGACGTCTCCGGCGACTATGTGCGCGCCCACATGGCCGCCCCGGGCGCCGAGACCGCGCTCGACGCGCAGCTGCGGCTGGACACGCACGTGATGATGGTCGACGACCCGGTCAAGCGGGTCGACAACATGACGATGGACTGGGGGCTGGAGGCCCGGGTGCCGTTCCTCGACCACGAGCTGGTCGAGCTGGCCGCCGCCTGCCCGCCCGGGCTCAAGCTCGCGGACGGCGGCAAGGGCGTGCTGAAGGCCGCGGGCCGCAGGGTCCTGCCGCGGGAGGTCGTCGACCGGCCCAAGGGCTACTTCCCCGTCCCGGCGATCAAGCACATGGCCGGGCCGGTGCTGCAACGCGTCCGCGAGGCCCTCTCCGCCCCCGAGGCGAGGACCCGCGGCATCTTCCGCCGCTCCTGCGTCGAGGAACTCCTCGCCGCTCCCGACACCCACCGCACCCGGCGCGGGGCCAACGCGCTGTGGCAGGTCGCCCTGCTGGAGATATGGCTGCAGACCCACGGAATCCGGTGACCGAGACCTTTCTGCCGCCGCCCCCGGACGGCACCGGCGGTCCGCGGGAGCGGGCCGCGGCGAACGGGGTGGAAACGGCCCGGGCAGAGGGGGCGGCCCCTTTTGTGCGCACCTGTGTGCGTGCGGTCGCCACCGAGCTGCCCGGCGGGGTGTGGCCCGCCGAGGCGCAGCCCTCGCCCGAGCCCCTGCTCCTGCCGGACGCGGCCGTCCCCGTGGACGCGCTGCCGCGGCTGCTGGTCTCGCACGGGTGCTGGTACCCGTCGGTGGATCCCGACGGGCGGCACGTCGCCTTCGTGTGCGACCGGACCGGTGTCCCCCAGCTGTGGACGGGGCCGCTCGACGGCGACGACGTGCACCTGCTGGACGCCGACCCTCATCCGGTCGTCGAGGTGTCCTGGTCGCCCGACGGGCAGTGGATCGCGTACACCACCGCGCCGGGCGGCGGCGAGCACACGCGGGTGCTGTGCGTACGCCCCGACGGCACGGGACGGAGGATCCTGGCGGGCGGCGAGCCGGGAGGCTCCGCCCATCTGGGCTGCTGGACGCACGACGGTTCGGCGCTCGCGGTGACGGTCGCCGGGACTCCCCGGGGCCCGGCCGCGCGCGACGGCCGCACGGCCCTGCTGACCGCGCCGTCGCACCCGCCGGCCGCCGCCGGGGACCCGGCCGCGGCCGCCGAACCCCTGCCCAGGACCCTGTCGGCGTATCTCGTCACCCCCGACGGCTCGGCCGCCCCCGTCCTGCTGGCGAGCGAACGCGACGCCGCCTCCCTGCGGGTGTGCGACGTGAGCCGGGACGGACGGCTGGTGCTGCTGCGCCGGGGGCCGCGCGGCCGGCGCGAGGCGCTCGTCGTCCGTACGCACGACCTGCGGGTGACCTGCGAGATGCCGGTCGCCGACGGGGATCCCTGGATCGGCGCGTTCACGCCGGACGCCCGCCTGCTGTGGCTGCGCAGCGACCACGCCCGGGAACACGCCGCCCTGTACGCGGTCACCCTCGACCGGCAGGGACGCCGGCTGAGCCTGTCGGTGGCCGCCGAGCGCGACGACAGCGGCCTGGAACTGCTGGCCCTGGACCGCGACGGCCGCAGCGCCGTGCTGTCCTGGAACGTGCGCGGCGTCAGCGAGCTGGAGGTCGCCGCGCCGACCGCGCCCGACAACGCCGGGCCGTCCCGCGCCGTGCCGCTTCCCCACGAGGTCGTCACCAAGGTGGCCGTCACCCCCGACCCGGACGCCCCCGTCGTGGCGCTGTCCGGGTCGCTGCGCCGGCCCGGTGTGTGGTGGCTGCCCCAGGGCACCGCCCTGCGCACGCCGTGGTCCTCCCGCGACGAGGACGTCGCTCCCGGGTCCCACCCTCCCGTACGGCCGGTGCCGATGCGCCCGGTCGCCCGGGACGGGCTGGACCTGGGCGGCTGGTACTACCGGGCGCCGGGCCGGCCGCCCACGGAGCCCGCGCCGTGCGTGCTGCATCTGCACGGCGGTCCGGAGGAGCAGGAGCGCCCGGTGTTCGACCCGCTGTACCACGAGCTGCTGGGCCGGGGGCTGGACGTCTTCGCCCCCGATGTGCGCGGCTCCTCCGGGTACGGCCGCTCCTTCGTCGACGCGGACCTGGGCAGGGGGAGGTTCGCGGCGATCGACGACGTCGCCGACTGCGCCTCCCACGCCGTTCTGGAGGGCCCGGCCGACCCGCACCGGCTGGCCGTGATGGGCCATTCCTACGGCGGCTATCTGGTGATGGCGTCCCTGGTGTGGCATCCGTATCTGTTCCGCACCGGCGTCCCGGTGTGCGGCATATCGGATTTCACCACGTTCTTCGCCGGCACCGAGCCGTGGCTGGCCCGGTCGGCCGCCTACAAGTACGGGCATCCGGAGCGCGACCGCGAGCTGCTGCACGAGCTGTCGCCGATGAGCCGCATCGACGCGCTGCGCGTCCCGGTGCTGGCCGTGCACGGCGAGCACGACAGCAATGTGCCGCCGGGCGAGTCCGAGCAGTTCGTACGGGCCGCACGGGAGCGCGGGGTGGAGGCGCAGCTCCTCGTCCTGCGCGACGAGGGGCACGACTTCCGGCGCGCGGACAGTCTCAGGACCTTCCGCAGGACCGCCGCCGACTGGATCCAGCGCCATCTGGCCGACTGACCGTCACCGCCCCCGCGCGCCGGGGTTTGGCCACCGGCTTCCGCGGCTACTCCTATGTTCCGACACATACCGCGCCCAGGAGCCCCCGATGTGGAAACGCAGGAAGCGGGCACGGCCGGACCGGCCGCTGCCGTCGGAGCTGTGCGATCTGTGCGGTGCGGTCTTTCCGAGAAGCGAGGCGGTGCGCGGCCGGGTCGCCGACTCCTCCGCCGTCCATCCCACCGACGTCTGGGCCGACGGCCTGCGCCGTGTCGTCGCCTGCTGCGAGGAGCACCTCGAGGCGATCCGCAAGGAGTACGAGGGCCGTGCGTTCGTGCCGGAGGAGCTGTGGGCCGCGAAGATCGACCGGGCTCTGAGCGGCGGCGCCCAGTCCCTCACCATGGGGCAGCTCGGCTGCCGCACCGGCCTGCAGGAGTCCCAGATCCGGCGTGCCATCGCCTGGCACAACGCGCACCTGAGGCAGCGGCCCGAGCCGTGAGCGTCCCGCGGCGGACCGGCCCGGGAGGCGGACGGCGTCCGAACGGGCCTCTCCCCCGGCCGTGGGCTGCCGTGAACCGGCCGTCCCTCCCTCTCCTCCCCTCCCCCGTCCTTCTCTTCCGCGCTTTCCCTTCTCTTTCTTCTCCCTTCTTCTCCCTTCTTCCCCCTTTCTTCTTCTCCCCTCCCTTCCCTCTCTCCCTCCTCTCGTGTTTCTCTTTTCCTCCCCCGTACGGGGAACTGGGTCCTTCCCCCCGTACGGGGGCCGGCTCCCGCAGGGCCGGTCACCTCAGGACGACCGAGTGGGGGCCCTGGGGGACGAGTTCGCCGATCACCGGGTAACCGGGGATCTCCCCGGCGACGAGGAGGCCGCCGGAGGTCTGGGCGTCGGCCAGGAGGAGCCGGGTGTCGGTGTCCGTGCCGCCGAAGTCGGTGTGCGGGGTCACCCACTGCAGGTTCCGCCGGGTGCCGCCGCTGACGTAGCCGTCGCGCACGGCCTCCCGGGCTCCGTCCAGGTACGGCACGGCGGCGGTGTCGACCACGGCCGTCACGCCCGAGGCGCGGGCCAGCTTGTGCAGATGGCCGAGGAGGCCGAAGCCCGTCACATCGGTGGCGCAGGTGGCACCGGCGGCCAGGGCGGCGGCGGAGGCGTCGCGGTTGAGGGCCGTCATGGTGGCGACGGCCTGGGCGAACCGCTCGCCGGTGGCCTTGTGACGGTTGTTCAGCACTCCCAGGCCCAGGGGCTTGGTCAGGGTCAGGGGCAGTCCGGGGCGCCCGGTGTCGTTGCGCAGCAGCCGCGCCGGGTCCGCGAGACCGGTGACGGCCATGCCGTACTTGGGTTCGGGGTCGTCGACGCTGTGCCCGCCGCCCACGTGGCAGCCGGCCTCGGCGGCGATCTCCAGCCCGCCGCGCAGCACCTCGCGGGCCAGGTCGAAGGGCAGGACGTCACGCGGCCAGGCCAGCAGGTTGACCGCCACGACGGGACGGCCGCCCATCGCGTACACGTCCGACAGCGCGTTGGCGGCGGCGATGCGCCCCCAGTCGTACGGGTCGTCGACCACCGGGGTGAAGAAGTCGGCGGTGGCGACCACGGCCTGCGCGGCGCCGTCCTGCGCGGGCAGCGTGACGACGGCCGCGTCGTCGCCCGTGGCCAGGCCGACCAGCAGCGAGGTGTCGCCGGCGGCCGAAGGCGCGGCCGGCAGTCCGCCGAGCACGTCCTCCAGCTCGCCCGGCGGGATCTTGCAGGCGCAGCCGCCGCCATGGGCGTACTGCGTGAGTCGTACGGGGGTGTCGGCGGTGGCGGTCATGCCGGGTCTCCTGCTCTCCGGTCGGTCTCCGTCATGGTTCTCGTGGTCCGGCTCGTGGTCCGTGCGGCACGCCGGGCGCCGTCGTCCGGGCCGCTCCGACGCGCCGGTGTCCGCCGGCGTGCCGTGCGGGGCCCTTCCGCATAGCCTGTCGGGCGGTGGAGGCGTGTGGGTGCCTGGTGGCCCTCCCGGTCTTCAAAACCGAGGTGCCCGAGGATCTCGGGCAGGCGGGTTCGATTCCCGTCCGCCTCCGTCTCCCGCGGTGTCCGTCCGGCAGCGTCTGTACTGGTCGTCCACCCGTTCGGTGTGGCCGCGCGCGTCGAGGAACTCCAGCAGCGGCACGGCGACCCTGCGGGTGGTGCCGAGTGCCTTGCGCGCCTCGCTGAGGGTGAAGGGCTGCGGCAGACGGCGCAGCACCTCGACGGCCCGGAGGTCCGCTCCCGGAAGCAGCACGATCCCGTCGCCGATGCGCAGCAGCGCGCCCGCGGAGACGGCCGCGGCCACGGCCCTGCGGTCGAGCCCGAGCCGGGCCAGGCGGTCCGCCTCCGGTGCGCGGAACGGTGCCCGCTCCAGCTCGCGCCGCACCGCGTCGACGGCCGCCCGGACCGGCGGGGGCAGGGCGGGGCCGGGTCCGGCGGGGCCGTACAGGCGTCCGCCGCGTTGCCGCAGCCGCGGCTCGCCGGGGGTCCGGGCGAGTGCGTCCACCAGGGCCCGGTCGGGCAGGCCGAGCAGGTGCCGGGCCGCCTCGGCCGGCAGCCCCGGATCCATGGGGTGCCGATGCGCGTACCGCTCGACCTCGGCGGCCAGCCGTACGCGC
>NZ_MUME01000550.1 GCF_002155915.1 Streptomyces thermovulgaris
GCCGGGGCGGAAGGCTGCGGCTGTCCGCCGCCGCCCTGTGCGGACGTGGCGTACGGGTTGTACGGATGGGGCACCCCCGCCTGCGGGTTCGGCGGTTGCAAAGCGAAACTCGTCGGTTCGTCGGCCCCGTGCCGGGCAGCCCCGTTGTTGCTCATGGCTCCATCCATATCGTGCCCCTCGCCACCGCTTCCACGAGGGGTGCCGTCCGGTCACAGAGCCGTGACCTGGCCGGGACGAACGACGTCCCGGACGGACTCCCACGAAGCGGCCGGGGCGGCGGCCGGAGCCGGTGTCCGGTCCAGTATCTGACCCTGCATCCGATCCGATGTCCAGTTCGATTCCCGGTCCGCTGTCCGACTCCGTGTGCGGTCCGCTGTCCGGTCCGGTGGCGTGCGCAGGGCGCATCGCCGCGAGGGGCCGCCGGTCCCGGGGCGGCGCCTTGCCGCCGCACCCGAAGGTCTCCCCGGCGCCCGGAGGACGCACGCCCGCCTACGACTCGCGGATGGAGCCGTCCGGTACGGCGGTGAGGCCGC
>NZ_MUME01000551.1 GCF_002155915.1 Streptomyces thermovulgaris
GATGGAGCAGCGGGCGGCAGCCGCCGCCCCGGCCCCGGCACCCGCCGCCGGGAAGACCGGCACGGAGAAGACCGGGAAGCCGGAGAGGAGCGCCGCCGAACTGCGCGCCGCGAAGAAGGAGTTGCAGCGGATCGAACGGCAGCTGGACCGCATCTCCGAAAAGGAGTCCGCTCTGCACGCCCAGATCGCCGAGCACGCCACCGACTTCGCGAAGGTGGCCGAACTCGACGCCGAGCTGCGCGCACTGACCGGCGAACGGGAGGAGCTGGAGATGCGGTGGCTGGAACTCGCCGAGGACGTACAGGGCGGGTAGCGCAGGCGCGTGCGCCGTGTGAAGGGCGCGTGGAGGCGTATAACAAGCGCGTCACAGGCCGGTCCTCCCTTGGGAACACTTGGAAGCAGGGGTCCGCGCGGGCCGGTGGACCGTCATGGGCGGGTGATAGGAAGGAGACGTTTGAGAGCTTTCCGAACCTGGCTCTGGGCCCGCCACGTGCCCCAGGGCATGGCGAGAAATCAGTGGATCGAGGGGGGAACGCGCTGATGACCCAGCCGCCCAACCAGCCGCC
>NZ_MUME01000552.1 GCF_002155915.1 Streptomyces thermovulgaris
GCCGGTAGCCGGGGCGCAGAATCTTTGTGCAGATCAGACGGTCGGAATCCGGAGCGATGTGATGGGCCGCGGCCTCGTGGCAGGCGGGATCGAAGGAGTCGCCCTCCTGCCCGAACGCCTCGAGCCCCAAGGACCCCAGCTGGGTGCGCAGGGTGTCGGCGATGTGCTGCAGCCCCGGCGTCATGGGCTCATGGGCGCATGCGAGGTCCACGGCGTCCAGGGCGGGCAGCAGGGTGCGCAGGACGTTGGCCACCGCGATCTCACGCACGGCCATACGGTCCCGGCGCACCCGTTTGCGGTAGTTGTCGTACTCGGCCTTCACCCGCTGCAGGTCGTCCGTGCGCTCCTGGAGCAGACGCCGCAACCGGGCGGGGTCGTCGCTCCGCAGATGGCCCTTGTCCATCATCAGCTCGCCTTCGACTCGTCGTCGACGATCTCGGCGTCCACCACCTCGTCGTCCGAGCCGGACCCGCCGGAGTCACCGGACGCCGTCCGGTGCTGCGCGCCCGCCTGCTCGTACAGCGCCGCGCCCATCTTCTGGGCCGCCTGCGCCACTCGGTCCGTGGCCTGCCGGATCGCCGCGGTGTCCGCGTTCTCGTCCTTCAGCTTCTCCTTCAGCTCGGTCAGCGCCGTCTCGGTCTCGTTCCTCGCCTCGGCCGGGATCTTGTCCGAGTTGTCCTGGATGAGCTTCTCGGTCTGGTAGACGAGC
>NZ_MUME01000553.1 GCF_002155915.1 Streptomyces thermovulgaris
GCAGAGGAGCAGGGGCGCCCGGAGGAAGCGGGGAAGGAGCAGGCGGGCGGGTGTCAGCCGAGCACCGGCTCCAGCCGTTCCAGTACGGCGGGCACGTCCGGCACCGCGGTCAGCCGCGACGGCAGCGGCGGGCGCCGTACGACGACGACCGGCAGTCCGAGACGGCGCGCGGCGGAGAGTTTGGCCGCCGTGGCCGTGCCTCCGCTGTCCTTGGTCACCAGGACGTCGATGCGGTGCGCCCTGAGCAGTTCCGTCTCGTCGGCCTCGGTGAACGGGCCCCGGGCCAGGACGACGTGCAGGTCCGGTGGCATCGGCGGCTCGGGCGGCTCCACCGACCGCAGGAGGAAGTGCAGGCCGGCCAGGTGGGCGTAGGCGGCGAGGCCGAGCCGTCCCGTGGTGAGGAAGACCCGGCGGCCCAGCCGGGGCAGCAGTTCCGCCGCCTCGGCCGGTGAGTCCACGATGTGCCAGCGGTCCCCGGGCCCCGGCCGCCAGCCGGGCCGGCGCAGCACCACCAGGGGTGTGCCGGTCGCCGACGCGGCCCGCGCCGCGTTGTGCGTGATCGTCTCGGCGAAGGGGTGCGTGGCGTCGACGAGGGCGTCCACGCGGTGCTGTCGCAGCCATGCGGCCAGCCCCTCCGCTCCGCCGAAGCCGCCGACGCGCACCTCCCCGTCCACCGCGCCGGGCCGCGTCACCCGCCCCGCCAGGGAACTGGTCACCCGCACGCCTTCGCGCGCCGCGAGCACCGCGGCCAGCTCACGTGCCTCGGCGGTGCCGCCGAGGA
>NZ_MUME01000554.1 GCF_002155915.1 Streptomyces thermovulgaris
TTTGCCAGACAAGCCCTAGGAGCCTCACATCACCGAACGCCGGCACGATCCTGCTCAACGGCCCTTCCTCATTGCCCAATGGCCCCTGCCTGACGCCCCCTCCCCTGCACTGCGCCGTCCTCTCGGCCACACCGACGCGGTGCGGTCGGTGGCGATCGCGCCGGACGGCATCTGGCTCGCCACTGCCGGCCTCGACAACACGGTGCGGTTCTGGAGCGTTCCGGATCAACGTTCCGTGGCCATGACGCGAGCCGAAGGAGTGCTGGTCTCGTGTTCTTGGGGGGCTGCCGGCGAACTCGCCGTGGGTGGTGAAAGGGGCCTGTACCTTTTCGCTCTCCTCACCTGAGACGCGGCCTCGGCATCAGTCCGCTTCACCGGCCGGTGCGGCGCAGGAGTCCGGTTGCGTCAGCAGTCGCGCAGCAGAGGCTGGACGCGTTCGGCGTCCTCCACCCCGCTGGCGGGTTGGCCGTTGGCACCGGTGGCGTCCATGCCGGGGGAGGATGATGTGCTGCTCGCGGCCGAGGACGTGCGCGAGGATCGCGTCGATGAACAGGCTGGGGTCGCCGAACACGCGGCATTTGCGAGCCTGAGTGTCGCCTGCGGACTCGGCAAGCTCCGCGGCCTGGTTGTTGCCGTAGAACGTTTGGCTGCATTCGAGAATTCGAAAGTGGTATTGCTCTTTTGGGTGGTTCCAGGAAAGGACCCGGTGCGGTTGTCGTCGGCGGTCGCTCTGCCGACGGCGCCGTGGTGAGTCCTCCTCGGAAGCAGGCCAGTTGCCCCCTCGGCGCAGCGGGCTTCTGCGTACGAGGTTGAAAAGACGTGAAGCGTCGGAGGAGTTGAGCCGGATCTGCGTGAGGGGCGCGGTCAGGGCAAGGGGCGCCGCCGGGGCCGTGATGGCAGGGCGCGTGGAGTCGGTCGTCGGGCGCAAGGAGGCGGCACGGAAAGGGGATTGGCGCGGGCGCGCCGGGCGGTCGTACCGCTGGTCTCCGTGCCGCCGGTCGTCAGCTGAAGACGATCATCGAGCCCTGGGCCAGGCTTCGGGTGGCCGCCGCGTGCAGGCCCAGCCAGACGTGGCGTTCGCGGGCGAAGGGGCTGGGGTCGTAGGGGGC
>NZ_MUME01000555.1 GCF_002155915.1 Streptomyces thermovulgaris
TCGGCGCCCGCACCGTGCTCGCCAGCCTGGGCGCCGAGCCCGCGCAGCTCCTCGGCCGCCTTCACCGCGTCGCCGACCGTCAGCAGGGGGCGCCCGACGGCTTCGGCGAGTTCCTCGGCGTTGGGCTTGACCACGTCCGGGCCCTCGCGCAGGGCCTCCAGCAGTGCGGGCCCGGAGGTGTCCAGCGCGATGCGTGCCCCGCCGTCGTGCGCCCGCGCGACCAGGTCGGCGTACCAGGAGGGGGCGAGCCCGCGCGGCAGACTGCCGCAGCAGGCGATCCAGTCGGCGCCGCGCGACTGCCGCCGCACGGTCTCCAGCAGCGCCTCCTGCTCCTGCGCCGAGAGCTCGGGCCCCGGAGCGTTGATCTTCGTCAGTACGCCGTCGGTCTCGGCGAGCGCGATGTTGGAACGGGTGGCCCCGGCGACCGGAACCGGCGCGACCTCGATGCCCTGTGCGTGGAGCAGGTCCGCGACGAGCGCGCCCGGCGCCCCGCCCAGGGGCAGGACGGCGACCGTGCGCCGCCCGGCGGCCGCGACCGCGCGCGAGACGTTCACGCCCTTGCCGCCCGGGTCCATGCGCTCGCCGGTGGCCCGGACGATCCCGCCGCGTTCGAGCGAGGGGATCTCGTAGGTGCGGTCCAGGGAGGGGTTGGGGGTGACGGTGACGATCATGCGCGTACCACTTCCGTGCCGCCGCGCTCGATGACGGCCGCGTCCTCGGGGCTCAGCCCGCTGTCGGTGATCAGCAGATCCACGTCGCCCAGATCGCCGAAACGGGCGAAGTGCTCCTGGCCGTACTTGGTGGAGTCGGCGAGCAGCACCACGCGGCGGGCGGCGGCGATCGCCGCGCGCTTCACCGCGGCCTCGGCGAGGTCGGGAGTGGTCAGGCCGTGCTCGACGGAGAATCCGTTGGCGGCGACGAACAGCACGTCGGCGCGGATCTCGCCGTAGGCGCGCAGCGCCCAGGCGTCCACGGCGGCGCGCGTACGGGTGCGCACCCGT
>NZ_MUME01000556.1 GCF_002155915.1 Streptomyces thermovulgaris
TCCCTCCCCGGTCCCCCGCCCGTCATGAGCCCGGGGCATCCATGAGCCCGGGGCGTCCAAAGACGCCCCGCTAGTCCTCCGGCCGGCGCTCCGCCGAGCCCTCCGGCCGGTGCTCCTGGCGCACCACGACCACCGGGCAGGCCGCGTGCTGGGCGCAGCGCTGGCTGACCGAGCCGAGCATCGCACGGGCGAAGCCCCCGCGGCCCCGGCTGCCCACGACGAGGATCTCCGCTCCCTCCGAGGCACGGATCAGCACCTCCGACGGATCGCCCTCGACGAGATACGTCTCCAGGAAGGCCGGACGCTCGTCCCCGAAGACGTCGCGCAACTCCTCCGCGAAGCGTTCCCGGGCCTGCTGCAGATCGAAGTCGGGATCGATCGCCGGCCCGGTCCAGCCGGCGGACGACGGCGTGTCCCAGGAGTGGATCGCCTCCACCTTCCCGCCGACGAGCCGGGCGTAGTCCACCGCCCAGCGCAGTGCCGCGTACGACGACGGAGAACCGTCCACCCCCACGACCACCCGGCGTCGCGGTTCCGAGGGCTGCATGGCCACCTCACTCAGCAGTCGCTGTTCCTACGTCCACGCTGCCCGGACCGGCCCGGCCGTGCCAGCCGGAGCCGACGGACGCGCATGCCCCGGGGGGCCGGTCGGCCCCGGGGCGGGACCTGCGGCCTCTGGGCGGCGTGCGCGGCGGCAAGGACCCTCGAGACAGGAACGCTCGGGGGTGGAGCACCCGTCCGGGAGGCACCCGTGTCCCGCACCGTCGCCCCGGCCCAGGCGGTGCCGTCCGGATCCCGCCGGGATCCCCGGACAGCACCCGGTCGGCCGCACCCGGACCGGTCACGGGCCCGTCCCCGGCGCCGTCGGCGCGGCCGACGACGAGGTGCCGGACGACGGGGGCGGGGCGAGGATGGTGCTCGC
>NZ_MUME01000557.1 GCF_002155915.1 Streptomyces thermovulgaris
GCGGCAGCTGCCGCGATGAGCTGCTGAGTTTAAGCTTTTCCGGTCGTGCAGTGTGTCAGGCGATGCCCCGAGCCGTTCCTTGCGTGATCTTTTTCTTGTCATTCACGTCCGCTTTTCTCAGGGCTGTCATACCTATGACCACACGGTAGGCCTTGAGCTTCATCTGCCAGTCGTCTCCGTAGCTCGAAGTGTCATGGATGTGCGGGCTGCGGTGTGTTACGAGCGGACGCAGTGTCATACGTTCAGTTTTGGATGTGCTGAGGTGTTCGATCCTGCTGTGGTTAGTGGTGGGTTGAGGCGTCGGTTGTTTTGAATGTTTTGTTGGGGGCTATGGTTTGGAATCCTGTGACGGCTAATCATGTTGTGGCTTGTCTGGATCGTATGGGTTCTTTTGCGGTGTCTGCTGTGCCGTTGCTTCGTGAGCAGTTGGCTCTGCCTCGGCGTGGTGGCTGGTTCGAGAGCGTTGAGAGTGATGAGGAGCTTCAGCGGATCGGTCGTGCTCTCATCGCCCGGCTTGGCTCTTCAGCATCTGGAGCGGGAAAAGAGGATCACTCCGAAAAAAACAGAGCTCTGAAACCTTGAAAGCAGTCGACCTCTCCAAGCTCCGAGCCGGACTACAGACCAACCCCCTCCGCCAGCAAGGAATCTGACGCCACACCACCTATCCAGCCGGCAAGACCGCGTTACCTCAGCACACCCTCCCCTGTAGCCGGCCCAGACCCGATCGCGGAGCGATCGGGCCTCCAACCCACCTAAGGGCTGTCCCGTAA
>NZ_MUME01000558.1 GCF_002155915.1 Streptomyces thermovulgaris
CGACCGGTACGTCTGGCCGGTCGCCGTGGTCCTGGTGATGACCCTGCCGTCGAAGATGCTGCTGCCGAACATGTCGGTGATGCACCCCCTGCGGGACAACGTCGTCCTGCTGGCGGCCCTGGCCGCGGCGACGGCGGTCCCGTTCCTGCCGCGTACGTCGCCGTACTACGCGTCACCCGCCCCCACCGTGCACGCGCCGGCCCCGGCCCGCTTCCGCCGCCTTCCCCGGCTGCCCCTTCTGCGCCGGGTCCTCACCCGTCCGAACCTGCTCCTCGAGCTGCTCCTCATCCGGGTCACCTACGCCGCCTACTCCTCCGTGCGGATCGCCGTCCAGGGCGATCGCGCCACGGCCGAGGCGCACGGCCACCAGATCCTCTCCCTCGAGCGGGCCCTGTTCCTCGACATCGAGCACTGGGCCAACCACGCGGTGGTGGGGCTGCCCTGGCTGGAGGGCTTCCTCAGCTTCTACTACAAGGCGTTCCACTTCGCGGTGCCGCTGACGATCCTCGCCGTCCTCTACGTCCGGCGGCCCGTGGACTACCGCTGGGCGCGCACCGCCCTGGGCTTCGCCACGCTCCTCGGCCTGCTCGGCTTCTGGCTCTACCCGCTGGCCCCGCCCCGCCTCATGCCGGGCCTCGGTTTCATCGACACGGTCCACGGCGTCCAGGACTTCTCCCGCCCGGACTACGGCGCGATGACCGCGGTCACCAACCAGTACGCGGCGATGCCG
>NZ_MUME01000559.1 GCF_002155915.1 Streptomyces thermovulgaris
GTGCGGAAGACCTCGTGCTTGATCTCGAGCTTCTCGAAGACGGCCTCGACCACGACGTCCGCGTCGGCGGCGGCGTCCAGGTCGGTGGTGGTGGTGATCCGGGCGAGGGCGGCGTCGGCCTCCTGCGCCTCCATCCTGCCCTTGGAGACGAACTTGTCGTACGAGGCCCTGATGCCGTCGGTGCCACGCTTCAGCGCCTCGTCGGTGACGTCCTGCAGAACGACGTCCCAGCCCGCCTGCGCGGAGACCTGGGCAATCCCCGATCCCATGAGACCGGCCCCGATGACGGCAAGCTTCCGTGCCACTGACGACTCCCCTGGGAAACGACGGCGCGAGTGCTTACTCGCGGCTCATGAATGACTCCAGGGCGGACACTAGCGCTCGCACGCCTCCTTGAGGACCGTAAGTAATGCGTGTCACTGTCTCAGGAGGTGAGACACCCGTCACGTCTCCTATGACGGACTTGATGATCTTCCCGGCGGCCGGACCGGAGGGGTTCCGACCACGGCGACCGGAGCGCCGATTTCCCGGTTTTCCTCCCGGTTTTCCTCCCGGATTTCCCCGGCCTTCTCCCGCCTGCCTCCAGGCTTCCCGGCTTGTCCCGTCTTTCCCCCGCCTCCCCGGCCCTTTCTCGGGTTCCTCATGTTTCCCCCGCGGGGCCGCCCCGGCCGGCGCCGCACGGAACCGGCGGCCTCCCCCCCTCCTGTCTCTTAT
>NZ_MUME01000056.1 GCF_002155915.1 Streptomyces thermovulgaris
GTGCACGGGGGGCGGGAGCGGACGCTCCACGGGGGTGTCCGGCTGGAGCGCGACCGGGGTTCCGTGGTGACGGATCGTCAGCGGCGGCCCGTCCAGCAGGGTGTACGCGGCGCCCTGCCGGGTGATCTCCACCCGCAGCCGCCGCCCGCGGAACAGCAGCCTGAAGGCGAGGCGGCTGAACTTCTCCGGCAGCCGCGGCGCGAACTCCAGTGTCCCGCCGGCTCTGCGGGCGCCGCCGAATCCGGCCACCAGCGCCATCCAGGTGCCGGCCAGCGACGCGATGTGCAGCCCGTCGCGGGTGTTGTGCTCCAGGTCCTCCAGGTCCATCAGGGCCGCCTCGGCCGTGTAGTCGTAGGCGAGGCGCAGATGCCCCGCCTGGGCGGCGATGACGGCCTGGACGCAGGCCGACAGCGAGGAGTCCCGCACGGTCAGCGGCTCGTAGTAGGCGAAGTTGCGGGCGATGTGCTCGTCGTCGAACTCGGCGCTGCAGGTGTACATCGCCAGCACCAGGTCGGCCTGTTTGACCACCTGCTTGCGGTACAGGTCGAAGTAGGGGAAGTGCAGCATCAGCGGGTACTGGTCGGCGCGGGTGCCGGCGAAGTCCCAGCGCTGGTAGCGGGTGAAGCCCGCGTGCTGCTCGTGCACGCGCAGCTCGCTGTTGTACGGGATGTGCATGGCCTCGGCGGCGTCCCGCCAGGAGGCGCTCTCCTCGCTGTCGGCGCCGAGGCGCTCCGCCTCCTTCGGGTGGCGTTCGACGGCCCGGGCGGCGGCCAGCAGATTCGCGCGGGCCATCAGGTTGGTGTAGGTGTTGTCGTCGGCGAGCGCGCTGTACTCGTCGGGGCCGGTGACGCCGTCGATGTGGAAGACGCCGCGGTGGTCGTGGTGGCCGAGCGAGCGCCACAGACGGGCGGTCTCCACGAGCAGTTCGAGCCCGGTGTCGCGTTCGAAGTCCTCGTCGCCGGTGGTCTCGGTGTAGTGCACCACCGCGTGCGCGATGTCGGCGTTCACATGGAAGGCGGCCGTTCCGGCGGGCCAGTACGCCGACCCCTCCCGGCCCTCGATGGTCCGCCAGGGGAACGCGGCGCCGCGCAGCCCCAGTTGGGCCGCGCGCTCCCGGGCCGCGGGCAGGGTCCTCTGCCGCCAGCGCAGCGCCTCGGCCACGGCCTCCGGCAGGGTGTGGGCCAGCACGGGCAGCACGAACATCTCGGTGTCCCAGAAGGCGTGCCCGTCGTAGCCGGATCCGGTCAGCCCCTTGGCCGGGATCGCCCGCTGCTCGGCGCGGGCCCCGGCCTGCAGCACGTGGAAGAGACCGAAGCGGACGGCCTGCTGGATCTCCTCGTCGCCGTCCACCTCGACGTCGGCGCACGCCCAGAAGTCGTCGAGGTAGGCCCGCTGCTCGTCGGCCAGACGGGCCCAGCCGCCGTCCCCGGCGGCCGCCAGGGCGGCGTCCACCTGGGCGCTCATCGCCGGCAGGGAGCGGGTGCTGGACCAGCCGTGGGAGACGAACTTCTCCACCCGCAGCCTCTGCCCCGGCTCCAGGACGGAGCCGATCGTCAGCCGTGCCAGGTCGGGGTGGCTCTCGCCGACGGTCGTGGTCTGCTCGGGGCCGGTGACGACATGGTCGGCGGCCACGGCCACCCTGAGGCCGCTGTGCCGGGTGCGGTGCACCAGGCGCAGCCGGTGGCCGTGGGCGAAGTCCTGCTCCGGCTGCAGCGGGGACTGCAGGACCGACGCCGTCCGCGGGTCGCCGCCGGACGGGGGCAGCTGCTCGTTGGCCACCAGCTCCGACTGGACGACCACGCGCGCCCGGCGGTCGACCGCCTCCACCTCGTAGGCGATCGCGGCGATGGAACGCTGGGTGAGGGAGACCATCCGGGTGGCGCGCACCCGGATCCGGGTCCCGGCCGGCGAGCACCACTCGCAGACCCGCTCCATCACCCCGCGGCGCAGGTCGAGGACGCGCTCGTGGGAGACGAGCCGGCCGTAGCGCAGGTCGAACGGCTCGTCGTCGACGAGCAGCCGCAGCACCTTGCCGTTGGTGACGTTGATGACGGTCCGGCCGGACTCGGGGTAGCCGTAGCCGGCCTCCGCGTACGGCAGCGGGTGCACCTCGTACACGCCGTTGAGGTAGGAGCCGGGCAGGCCGTGCGGTTCGCCCTCGTCGAGGTTGCCGCGCCAGCCGACGTGCCCGTTGGACAGCGCGAAGAGGGACTCGCTCTGGGCGAGGACGTCGAGGTTGAGTTCCGTCTCGCGCACACGCCACGGCTCGACGGTGTACGCCCCGTGGACGATCATGCGGCACCTCCCTGGGCGAGGAGGTCGGCGAGGTCCTCGACGACCACGTCGGCGCCGTGCGCGTACAGGGCGTCGCGCTGGCCGACGCGGTCGACGCCGACGACGTATCCGAAGCGGCCCGAGCGGCCCGCCTCCATGCCGGCCAGCGCGTCCTCGAAGACGGCGGCCCGGGCGGGGTCGGTGCCGAGGTCGTGGGCGGCGGCCAGGAAGGTGTCGGGGTGGGGCTTGCCGGGCAGCGCCCGCTCACGGGCGACCACTCCGTCGACGCAGACGTCGAAGAGGTGCTCGGCACCGACGGAGCGCAGGACGTCACGGGCGTTCGCGCTGGAGGAGACGAGCGCGGTCCTCAGTCCCGCGGCCCGGACGGCCTCGATGTAGCGCAGCGTGCCCTCGTACGGCTCCACGCCCCCGGCTCGGATCCGCCGCAGCAGGAGTTCGTTCTTGCGGTTGCCGATCCCGTGGACCGTCTGCGCGTCGGGCGGGTCGTCCGGGCTGCCCTCGGGCAGCCGGATGCCGCGGGAGGCGAGGAAGGTGCGCACCCCGTCCGCGCGGGGGCGTCCGTCGACGTACTCGTCGTAGTCGGCGACCGGGTCGAACGGCCGGAAGTCCGCGCCCTGTCGTTCCCGCAGGAACGCGTCGAACGTCTCCTTCCAGGCGGCCGCGTGCACCGTGGCCGTTCTGGTGACCACCCCGTCCAGGTCGAAGAGGCACGCCGTGATGTCATCGGGCAGACCGAACCGTGTCATACCGGGCACTCTTCCCCGTGCGGCGGCTTTGCGGGGGGTGCCGGGCTCCGTATGCGGCGCACTTTCCGGCAGACGGGTGAGCGCGACCGGCCGGTGGGCGTCACCGCCGGGGTGCCACACTGTGGCGTGTGGAGCTGACCTTCGACGACCTCCTCGTCCGTGCCCGGGCCCTCGCCGGGGCCGGGCAGCGCGCACTTCTCGGCATCGCGGGCAGTCCCGGCGCGGGCAAGTCGACCCTCGCCGGGCATCTGGTGCGGGCCCTGAACGGCGACGGCGAGCCGTGGGCGGCGTACGTCCCGATGGACGGCTTCCACCTCGCCGACGCCGAACTCGCCCGGCTCGGCCGTCTGGACCGCAAGGGCGCCCCGGACACCTTCGACGCGGCGGGGTACGCGGCACTGCTGCGCCGGCTGCGCGAGGAGCGGGACGAGACGGTGTACGCGCCGGGCTTCGAGCGGGTCCTGGAACAGCCGCTGGCGGGCGCGATCCCGGTGCCGCCGTCGGCCCGGCTGGTCGTGACGGAGGGCAACTACCTGCTGCTGGACACCGGCGCCTGGGCGCGGGTGCGCCCCGAGCTGGACGAGGTGTGGTTCTGCGAGCTCGACGAGGACGAGCGCATCCGCCGTCTCGTCGCCCGTCACGAGGAGTTCGGCAAGACGCACCGGGAGGCGGTGGAGTGGGTGCTGGGCACCGACCAGCGCAACGCGGAGCTGGTGGCGGCGACCCGGCACCGCGCGGACCTGGTCGTGCCGCGGACGGCCGTGCCGTCCGGCCGCCGCGCGGCCTGAGCCGGCCCGCGCGGGACGGGCACGGATCCGGCCGTCCGGCACGGTGCGGCGGACACGGGCGACGCCGGCCGCGGCAGAGGTCACGGCCGGTGCTCATTTCGCGCACCCATGCTGGTCATGACGGTGAGTGGGCTATGTTGGGCGTCCGTGGGAGACAAAGGAGGCACCTCGGTGCCATCGCCGCAGCAGGTTCGCGCACAGGCATCCACGATCACCTCGGGGAAGACGGCGCCCCCCGATCAGGCCGCCCCGGCGTCCCAGCTCAGAGCGCTCTTCGACGGGCCGCATCTGTCTCCCGGGCAGCGCCGCATCGCCCAGTACCTGATCGAGAACATCGCCGAGGCGGCGTTCTTGTCGATCACGGAACTGGCGGACCGGGTGGGCGTCAGCCAGCCGTCGGTGACCCGGTTCGCCGCGGCGGTGGGCTTCAGCGGCTATCCCGCGCTGCGCGAACGGCTCCAGTCCATCGCACTGCGGACGCTGGCCGGCGGACCGGGCACGGCCCAGGAGGACCGGGGCAACGAGCTCCAGGCGGCCGTCGACGCCGAGATCGAGAACCTGGAGAACCTGCGCCGGGACTTCGCCGACCCCGAGCGCGTGATCGACACCGGCCGCAAGCTGTCGCAGTCGACCCCGCTGACCGTGCTGGGGCTGCGCATCTCGGTGTCGCTCGCCGAGTACTTCGCCTACGCGGCGCGGCGCATCCACCCGGACGTGCGGCTGGTGACCCGCGGCGGCAGCGTCGCCTACGACGCGCTGCTGCAGTCCCGCGAGGCCGGCGGCACCTGGGTGCTGGCGTTCTCCATGCCCCGGCACGCCCACGAGACCCTGGCCGCCGTGCGGGTCGCCCGCAGCGCCGGACTCAAGGTGGCCCTGATCACCGACCTGGCGCTCGGACCGGTCGCCGAGGAGGCCGACGTGACCTTCGCCACCGGCACCGGCTCCCGGCTGGTCTTCGACTCCTATGCGGCGCCCGTCGTGATGTGCGCGGCGCTGCTGCAGGCCATGACCGACGCCGACCCCGAGCGCACCCAGGCACGGCTGGAGGAGTACGAGCAGGTCGCCGACCAGCACCAGTTCTTCCTCCCGGAGTGAGCCCGCTCCCGGAGCGGGTCGACCGGGTTCGGCTCCCCTGGGCGAAGGCTGCCGTTCAGAGCAGACATGAATGTTTTCATACGTCTTGCAAAGTGAACGGCATATATAAATACTGCTCACGGATCACGGCCGGTCCACTGCCCGGCCGTGCTCGCCCCCGCACACGGGCACCCCTGCGCCGCCGTCTCCCTCCGGCGTCGGCGTACGGAGTACCCACCGGGCCTCGCCTGTGCGAGCCCACGGCGGCCCCGGTCATCCCCTAGGCCGGGGCCTCCCCCTGCCGGACGTCCCTTTCCGACGCCGCACACCCGGAAGCGAGACCATGCCCCTGACCACCACGCGCATCAGCCCGGACTGGCCCTGCCAGGTCAAGACCCCCGGCAGCTACGACTGGGAGCGCTCGGCCACCAAGTGGTTGCGCGGACTGGTGCCGGCACGCTACGGCACCTACCCCGCACTGATCCGCCATCCGGTGCTGCTCGCCCGTCATGCGCAGATCCAGGTCCAGCAGGAGATCCGGGTGGTCCGCACCGCCCTGCAGACGGCGCGCGTCGAACTGCCCCGGCTCGGCCTGTCCGAGTCGGCCATCGAGCACACGATCAAGCTGTACGCGGCGGAGCTGTTGCAGCTGCAGCACATAGCCCGCAGCGTCCGCGCGGTGACCGAGGCCCTCGTGGAGCGCAACGCCCAGCGCTGACCTCCGCCGGCCCCTTGACCGCCTCCTCCGGACCGGCGCACCCCTGCGCGGCCCCGGCCCGGATGTCGACGACGCCGCCCGCTCACCCCAAGTACCTTTATCGCTCGGCCTGTTCGCCCGCTCCGTCCGCCCTGCCCGTGGTCGTCCGCCCGTGGTCGTCCGCCCGTGGTCGTCTATTCGTGGTCGAGCGCCGTACGGGACTCCAGGGCGCGGCGGGTGTCGTCGCCGTAGACGCCCCTCTCGTCGCCGCTGATGCCGTACCAGAGCTGGAAGCGGGCCACGGCCTCCTTCAGCGTGCTGTCGTAGCGGCCGTCGACGGAGCCGTCGCGGTAGACGTCCGGAATGCGCAGAAGGCGCCGCTGCAGTGCGACGACGTCCGGGCCGGTGTCGCCCTCGCGCAGGGTGCCGGGGCCGTCCGGGTCGACCGACACGGTGGCGGTGACCGTCACGGCGGGAGCCGCGGAGGCGCCTCCGGACGGCCGCGCGGCCGGGGCGGCACCGGCCTCGCCCCTGACCGGCAGCAGCAGGGCGCAGCCGAAGCCGATCAGGGCGGCCGCGGCAATGGCCACCGCGACGGCGGCCCGGCGCAGACCGCGGCCCGCCCCGGCGGGGGTCCAATCCGGCGCGCTCCGCGGCACGGACCCCCGGGGCGGAGGCTCCGGAGGCGGCGTGGACGGCGCGGGCGGCACGGGCGGCAGTTCCTCGGTCGTGTCCTCCGCGGAGGCAGAAGACGCCGACCGCGCCGCGCGCTGGTCACCGGCCTCGCGCTCGCGCTCCTGCGCCTCCTTGAACGCCTGGATGAGTTCGGCGAGGGCGTCGGTGCGCCGGGACCGTATGACCCGGACCGGCTCCACGGGCGTCCTGCCGTACGGCTCTCCGCGTTCCGGCGGTTTCGACACTCGGCACTCCTTTCCGTCCGTGTGCAGGGGCCCTCGTCCGGGGAGTGATACGTGTCCGCCGCGCCGCCGGTTCAGGGGCCGCGGCCGTCAACGGGCGGCGGCGGGACCGCCGGTGGCGAGAAAGCGGCGCAGGGAGGACTTCAGCGCGGCGACGAAGGCGTCCCTGCGGGTGTCGTCCAGGGCGTCCAGGGACAGGTAGGGGTTGAAGTCCTCCAGCTCGACCAGCAGCAGCTCGCCGCCGGGAGCGCGGCAGGCGTCGACGCGCTGGATGCCGTGCTCGAGGCCGTTCCAGTCGATGAAGCGCCGGGCGAACTCCAGGTCCTCGGGGGCGGGTTCGTACGGGCGCAGCTCCCAGCGCCGCTCCGGGTCCGGGGCGTACAGGGCGTACTGGAAGTCGTGGTCGACGAAGTAGAACGAGACCTCGTAGGCGAAGTCGACGTACGGCTGGATCAGGACGGTGCCGTCGGCGAGGCCGGGCAGCTCGTCGGCGGTGACGACGCGCAGCCCCAGGGAGTCGGCGCCCAGCTTGGGCTTGACCACGTACCGGTCGGCCGCGGGCAGCCGGCCGAGGTCCTCGGGCCGGTCGACGGTGGGGATGACCGGGTGTCCGGCGGCGGTCAGCTCGAGGAGGTACTGCTTGCCGGCCATGTCCGCCCGGCCGGTGAGCGGGTTGTAGACCGGCATCGCACGGGCCAGGGCCCGGGCCCTGAAGTCCTCGTGGGCCTCCCGGCAGGCCAGGACGGGCCCGCTGTTGCGGACGACGACGGCCTCGAAGGCGTCCATCAGCGCGGCGGCGTCCTTCGGGTGGCACAGGGCCAGGTCGAAGTCCTCGCGCAGCCGGGAGGTCAGGTGGATGTCCTCGTCGCAGTAGCGGCGCCCGCGCGCCGGGTACGTCAGGTCGGTGACGTAGAGGAGACGGGGACGCGCGAAGGGCATGGGGACTCCTGGGACGTGATGCCGGACGGACGGGTGGGACGGGCAGGTGGGACGGACGGGACGGGAAGCGGGGCAACAAGGGCGCAGAAAGGTTACTTCGACCGGCACTCCGCCCTTCCGGCACAGGGGTTGTCCAGCACGGACGACACTGCGTGCCATGGACATCCATCCCGGATCCCCGTCCTCACCTCGGCTTTCCCTCGGAACCGACGCGAGGACCACCCCTTCCCCAAGCGACGGAACATCAGAGCGACCGGACACCTTTACGAGTGACACTGAGTGCCATACCCTGTGGCCGTGCACAGCGGCACGGACATCTGTGCACATGCGTGCACGGAAGCGCCGCGCACGCGGGATTTCCGGCCGAGCGCAGGGAGTTGACCAGCGTGTACCACCACTCAGGAAACGCCGTTCGTCCGGCAGTCGGCTCCGTGACCGGCCTCCTCGAGTCCGGGGCCGAGGATCCGGAGGCCCTGTACTTCCAGCGCTGCACCTGGTGCGGCACCGCCATGTACCAGCGGGTGCTGTGTCCGGTCTGCCGCGGCAGCGAGCTGCGGACCGAGCGCAGCGAGGGCGTCGGCACGGTCCGCCACTCCACGGTGGTGCACCGCAACACTCCCGCCGCGCGGAACGTGTCCCTGATCGAGATGAGCGAGGGCTTCATCGTGCGCGGCCGGGTCATGGGCCCGCCCATCGGCATCCACAGCGGTGACCGGGTCCGGCTGTCCACGGCGAAGGACCCGGTGCGCGGCGAGCCCGTCTTCCAGCTGATCGACGAGCCGTACCGCGCCTGGAGCTGACCTTCTGCCGGGCGGCCCGGCGCCTTCCGTCAGCCGGGCCCGCGCCCGGAGGGCACGTCCGCCCGCCTCCGCCGCGGCACGCCGCCCAGGGCCGCGCCCCGCCCTCCGCGCCCGGCGGTCCCCCGGGCGATCACGACCAGCGTCAGCACCGCGCACCCGGCATAGACGCAACCGGGCCAGGCGAGCAGCGCCGGATAGGCACCCGGTTGGACACCGGGGTGCACCTGCTGGTCCTCGATCCGGATCAGGGCCGGCACCAGCCGGCCGACGGTCACCAGGGCCCACAGGCCG
Source organism: Streptomyces thermovulgaris (assembly GCF_002155915.1). Classification (GTDB taxonomy): domain Bacteria; phylum Actinomycetota; class Actinomycetes; order Streptomycetales; family Streptomycetaceae; genus Streptomyces; species Streptomyces thermovulgaris. Next base: position 8,548 of record NZ_MUME01000056.1, read on the forward strand.
AGCGCGATCCGGCTGAGCGGGCGCTGTCCGAGGGGGCCGTGGGCCAGCCAGATCATGGCGGGCAGGCACCAGATCCAGTGGTGGCTCCAGGAGACGGGGCACACCAGCAGCCCGTACAGCTCCACGGCCACGAGGACGCCGAGCGGGTCGTGCCGCCGCACCGCCGCGCGCACGGCCCAGGCCGCCGCCGCCGTCACCAGGGCGAGCACCACCGCGCAAAGGACCGTGGAGACGGCGGTGTCCTGCCCGAGCAGTCGGCCGAGCGCTCCGTGCAGCGACTGGTTGCGCACCGACCAGACCGGGCCGACGCGCCGGGTGTCCGTGACGAGCGCCGACCAGTAGCGCGCCGACTCGTGCGGGGCGACGCACCAGGCCAGGACCGCCGCCGCCGCGGCGGTCGCGACGGCCCACGCCGCCGCCCGCCACTGCCGGGTCGCCAGCAGATACAGTCCGCCGACGGCCGGGGTCAGCTTCACCGACGCCGCCAGCCCCACGCCCGCTCCCCGGCCCGCCGCCGCACGCGGCACGGTCAGCGCCCACAGGACGACGGCCCCCAGCAGCAGATTCACCTGCCCCTGGTCGAGGGTGTGCCGCACGGGCTCCAGCCACAGCCCGGCGGCGGCCCAGAGCAGGACACGCTCCCGCAGCCGGTCGTCGCCGGGGCGCGGGCCCAGCAGCCGCACCGCGCACCCGGCGACGACGAGCAGCGCGGCCACGGAGAGCGTCTGCCAGAGCGCGACCAGCACCGTCCACGGAAGGTGCGCCAGCGGCAGGAACAGCAGCGCGGCGAAGGGCGGGTAGGTGAACGGCAGCCGGGGAATGGGCGGAACGGTCCACAGCGCGTAGTCGTACAGGCCCCCGGACAGCACATGCGGTGCGGCCTCGCGGTAGACACGCAGGTCCAGCGGGTCCGTCGGATGGGTGAGGACGGCGAGGACGTGCAGGGCCAGGGAGACGCCCAGACACCAGCCGGCACGGCCGGTGAGCCACTGTCCGGCCCCGCGGCCCGTGGCCCAGATCCCCTTCACCGCACCAGCCCCGTCGTGTCGGCAGCGCCCGCAGACTAGCCCGGCGGACCCATGGGCCGGCCGCCGCCACGCCGGACACCGGCAATACGGGACGTTTTCCTGTCACTCGGGGCCAAAGGGATCCCCGGGAGCAGGAGGGGCCGGGATCGGAGCCCCCGGAGGCAGAGGGACCGGATCCAGAGGGCTCCCCGGAGCGGAGGAGCCCGGATCGGACCGGACCGGAGGGGCCTCGGGTTCAGAGGGTCACACGGATCCCGACGGTGCCCCGGGTGCCGCGGCGCAGCCGGCTGCCCAGCAGGACGAGGCGGCCGAGCAGGCCGTACTTGCGGGCGATGAGGGCGCGGTAGCGCGCGGTGGTGTCCGGGTCGCAGATCTCCGCCGTCGCCGGCACCTGTTCGCCGGTGGGGTTGCCCCGCACGTCGCAGGGACCGACGAGGACGTCGGCACGGTTGCGGATCCGCTTGACCTTCCAGGAGTCGGCGGCCGTCCACACCCCGAGCGCGTCGCCGTCGCGCACCACCCACACCGGAGTGGCGACCGGGGTGCCGTTCCTGCGGTAGCTGGTGATCAGCAGGTACTTCCCGGCCGCGAGCCGCTCCACCAGGGTGTTGTCGTCCATGCGCCAAGCCTAGAGCGTGTCTTTCGAGGAGGTGGCCGGCCGATCGGATGTGTCTGTCCGTCCGGTGAGCACCGGCAAGACCCTCGCCCGGACGGGCCGTGGACGGCACCTGGGATGATCCTGGCCGCAGTCCCGGCGGCAGTCCTGGTGGCGGCGGACGCCGAGGGACGCCGCCCCTTCGGCGCCGCTGTCACGGGCCCTTCGGCACCACCGCCGCCAGGTCAGCTCGCCGCTGCCGGGCCCGAGGTGTCGAGGGCGAGGGAGACGGCGAGGGCGCCGAGCACCGTGCCCATCATGCAGCGCTGCGTCCTGAGCCAGGAGGGGCGGCGGGAGAGGAAGACGGCGATCGTGCCGGCGGCGAGGACGATGGTGAGGTTGACCGCGACGCTGACCACGATCTGGACCGAGCCGAGGACGAGGCCCTGCAGGAGGACGTGGCCCTTGTCCAGGTCGATGAACTGCGGGATGAGCGAGAGGTACATGATGGCGATCTTCGGGTTGAGCAGGTTCGTCATCAGGCCCATCGTGAACAGCCTGCGCGGCGGTTCGTGCGGCACGTCCTGCGGGGCGAAGACGGAGACGCCGCCCGGCTTCAGGGCGTTCCAGGCGAGGTAGGCCAGGTAGGCGGCGCCGGCCAGTTTGACCGCGACGTACAGCTCCGGGACGGCGATGAAGACGGCCGACAGGCCCAGGTTCGTGGCGATCAGGTACACCATGAAGCCGGCCGCCACACCGCCGAGGGAGATCATCCCGGCGTGCCTGCCCTGGGTGATGCTGCGGGAGACGAGGTAGATCATGTTCGGGCCGGGGGTGAGCACCATGCCCAGGGCCACCACCGCCACGCCGACGATCCCGCTCGGTTCGACCATGAAGATCCCTCACTCGCCTGTTCGCTGTTCACTGTTGGCTGCTGTCGCGCACGGCCCTGGCCAGGTCGTGCGCGATGTCGTGGAGGAGGTGACGGGTGAGGAAGCCGACGGTGAGCCTCGGGTCGGACAGACGCGGGCCGTCGCGGTCCCAGTCGTCGTCGGTGAGCGCGGCCAGACGACGGGCCGGCGCCCCGGCGGCCCGCCCCAGTTCCTCCGCCACCTGCTGCGGCTCCTCGTCCCGGTAGCGCCGAGCGGTGTCCGTATCCGCTCCCACGGATAATCTCGGTGCAATCACCGATTGCCCGAGGATTGCATCGAGTCGGTTGTGGAACAGCAGGCACATGTCCCGCACATGGCAGCCGGACTCCAGGAGGGACCAGGCAGACGCGCCGGTACGGCGGCTGCTCACTCCCGGGGTCCGCAGCAGCCTCTGCCACCCGGCCGCGTACTCCAGGAGCACCTCGGCGATCGTGTCCTGCCTGGTCAGGCGGGATGTGAAACCGCAGATGCGGCAGCCGGGCGAGGGCAGGGACATCCGGCCGAGCGGCGACCTGGATCGCGCGGCCGTGTTCACTGCCTCCGGGCCTCCTTCCGGACTCGATGCAATATCCGGAGCTTACGGGAGGCAATAACTCGATGCAATCGCAGTATTGCTCTCAGTGCAATACTATGGCCGGGTGGAGCGACCAGCGAGGGGAGAGCACACCGTGACGGACTACCAGAGCGTCGCCGACGCCGTGGCCGAGGACATCAAAGCCGGCATCCTCCGCCCCGGCGACCGGCTTCCCCCGCAGCGCGAGTTCGCACGGCGGCACGGCATCGCCAACTCCACGGCCGCACGCGTCTACCGGGAACTGGCCCGCCGGGGCCTGACGGTCGGCGAGGTCGGCCGGGGCACCTTCGTCCGCGCGGCACCGGCCGCCTCCGGAACACCCGCCCTCACCGAACCGGCCGGCAGCCGCATCGACCTGGAACTCAACTACCCGGTCGTGCCGGAGCAGAACGCCCTGCTCGCCGAAGGACTCGACGCACTGCTGCACCCCGACACCCTCGGCCGCGCCCTGCGCCCGGTCGGCACATCCGGCCTCCCGGCCCTCCAGGAATCCGCCGCCGACATCCTCGCCTGCGGCAACTGGCGCCCCGACCCCGAACACATCCTGTTCGCGGGCAACGGACGACAGGCCCTCTCCGCCGCCGTCACCGCCCTGGTACCGCCCGGCGCACGCCTCGGCGTCGAGGAACTGACCTACCCCGTCGTCAAGGCCGTCGCCGCCCGGCTCGGCATCACCCTCGTCCCCCTGGCCATGGACCACGCCGGCCTGATCCCCCAGGCCCTCGAGGAAGCACACGCCGACACCCCCCTGCACGCCCTCTACGTCCAGCCCCGGCTGCACAATCCCCTCTCGCTCACCATGCCCGCCCAGCGCCTCGAACAGCTGGCCGAGACACTGCTGCGGCTCGGCATCCCCGCAATCGAGGACGCCATCTGGGCCTTCCTGCACGACGAACTGCCACCGCTGGCCGCCCACGCCCCCGAACGGACCGTACTGATCGACAGCCTGAGCAAACGCATCGCACCCGGCCTGACCCTCGGCTACGCCGTGACACCCCCCGCCCTCACCGGCAAGATCACCGCCGCCCTGCGCTCGGGCGGCTGGACCCCCATGCGCTTCGCCCTGGAAGCCGCCCACCGCTGGCAGCAGAACGGCACCGTGAGAAAACTGGTCGAGGCCAAACAGCGAGAAGCAGCCGCACGACAAAAAATCGCAGCCCGACACCTCGCCGGCTTCACCGTGCGAAGCGACCCGCGCTCCTACCACTGCTGGTGGCAACTGCCCCGCCCCTGGCGCGCGGACACCTTCGTCGCAGCCGCCGCACGGCACGGCATCGGCGTCGTACCCGCAGCCGCGTTCACCACCAGCCGCAACCACGCCCCCAACGCCATCCGCGTGGGCCTCGCCTCACCCCCACCGGACGTCCTCTCCCAGGCCCTGAGCACCCTCGCCGACCTCGCCCGCTCCGCACCCGAGGACCTCGTCACCGACTGACCACTCACGACAGCGGGACACCGGCCGCGGCACAGGCCGTCGGCCGGCGCCCCCGGAAGAGGATCACCCGTGCGCTGAACACGGCCGTGCCGCACCGCGTATCCAAGGGAGGGCGCTCAACGACCCGAGCGCTCCTCGGTGTTGGGACCGTGTTGAGACCGTGTGTTCGGGGTTCGGGAGCCACGCATGAGGCACGTACGACGACGCGTCGTCCGGCGGGTGACACGGCTGACGGCCGTCGCGGGACTTCTTCTGGGAGGAGCGATGGTCACGCAGGCGGCGATGGCCGATGAGACTCCCGGTGCTCCCGCCGCCGTGCGCACCACGGCGCAGCCGGCCGCGGCCGACAAGGGCTCCCAGCTGGTGGCACGGCTGGGAACCTCGCGTACCGCGGGCAGCTGGATCGACGACGAGGGGCGGCCGGTCGTCGCCGTGACCGACGAGAAGGCGGCGGCCGAGGTGCGGCAGGCGGGCGCCCGGGCCAAGCTCGTACGGCACAGCATGAACGAGCTGAAGGCGGCCACCGCGACCCTGCGCGCCGCGCCGCGCGTGCCCGGCACGGCGTGGGTGCTGGACTACCGCAACAACCGGGTGATCGTCCAGGCCGACAGCACCGTCTCCGCCGCCGACTGGACCCGGATGACCGAGGTCGCCGACCGCATCGGCAGCTTTGTGCACATGCAGCGCACCAAGGGCGCCTTCACCACCCGTCTCAACGGGGCGCAGGCCATGCTGTCGACCGGCGGGCGCTGCTCGGCCGGTTTCAATGTGACCGACGGGCAGCGCGACTTCATTCTCACCGCCGGGCACTGCGGGCCCGCCGGGTCCATCTGGTTCGCCGACGCGCAGGGCGGCCAGGAGATCGGCAGGACCGTCCGGACCTCCTTCCCGGGCGGTGACTTCTCCCTGGTCCAGTACACCTCCGGCAGTGCCGGCCAGGGCGCCGACATCGTGGCGATCGGCGGCGGCAGGGGCGTACGGATCACGGGGGCGGCCGATCCGGTGGTGGGGCAGCGGGTGTTCCGCAGCGGCAGCACGACCGGGCTGCGCGACGGCGAGGTGACCGGTCTGAACGCGACCGTGAACTACCCCGAGGGCACCGTCACCGGTCTGATCCAGACGACGGTGTGCGCCGAGTCGGGCGACAGCGGCGGTCCGCTGTTCTCCGAGGGCGTCGCCCTGGGGGTGACCTCGGGCGGCAGCGGCGACTGCACCACGGGGGGCACGACGTTCTTCCAGCCGGTCACCAAGGCGCTGGCCGCGCTCGACGTGAAGCTGATCGTGGCGCCGCCGCAGCAGGACCCCGGGACGTCCTCCGGCACCCCTTCGAAGGAGACCCCTCAGAGCGCCGTCGCTCCCGACGCCGCCTCCCCCGGCTCCTCCGCCCCGGTCACCGGCGGCACCGGCAGCACCACCCTGCTCTCCCGTCTCCTCGACCCCGCGAACGTCGGCCCCGGCCTCCTGGTCATCGCCGGCAGCCTGATCGTGCTGTTCGCCGCCCGCCGGATCCGCACGGAGCAGGAGAGAAAGGCCTATCAGCGGTACTACTCGGCGACCTGGGGCTGACCGGGCCGCCCCGCCGCCCGGAGCCCGGCGGGGCGGCCCGGGACGGGCACCCGAGGTGAGCGGGGGCGCCCATGGCCGCATGGGTGATTCATGTCTCATGGGCGGCTCATGGGCCCGAGGGCGGGCGGCCATGGTGCCCGAAAGAATGGTCCGCGAGCCTGCGGGCGGGCCGCGGAGGAGAGGCGGCTCAGGCCGCCCTGAGCGAACGGTGGGCGGCGGCGGCCCACTCCTCCACGAGACGCTGGTACTCCTCGCGCTGCTCACTGGTCAGTGTCCCGCCCGACCGGCGCCACAGGGCGCGGATCTCCTCGTTGACCTCCGCAGCCGATCGCTCGGAGACGGGTTCAACAGTGGTGGACATGCCGTGAAGCATAGGCCGCCCGAGGTGAAGGCGCTGTGAATAAGTACGAGCGATACGGACATATCGGACCATGTTGCTCATCACGTGAATTCCTCAGGAGCCAGGCGGTAGTTCGCGATTCAACCTCCGCCGGGCGCCGGTGTCCGCTCGCGCCCGGGCGTCTCAGGTGCCCGGCTTGCGGCCGTAGATGTACACGTCGTCGCCCGTCCTCAGCAGCGACCAGTACTTCCTGGCGTCCTTCGGGGTCATGTTGACGCAGCCGTGCGAGCCGGGCGGATTCCACATGCTCACACCGGCCGAGTGGAAGGCCTGGCCGCCGTCGAAGAACTGGCTGTACGGCATGGGCACGTTGTAGATCGTCGAGACGTGGTCGATGTTCCGCCAGTAGATCTTCTTCAGGCCGGTGCGGGTCTGGTACCCCTTGCGGCCGGTGCGCACCGGCACGGGTCCGTACACCAGCCGGCTGCCGTCCTGGATCCAGCTGATCTGGAGAGTGAGGTTGACGCAGGCTATCCGGCCCCTGTTCACCGGGCACCTGCCGGCCTTGTTGGGCTTCTTGCCCACGGCCTTCTGCTTGTTCATCAGGTTCATCACACCCCAGGTGACGGGGCCCGCGTAGCCGATGTTCGGCCTGATGCCGTGCTTGTTCTGGAAGGCCCGGATGGCCTTGCAGTCCGCGGGCGACTGCCGTCCGTCGGCCGGCCGGCCGAGGAACTTCTCCACCCGCTTCTGGTACGGCCCGGTCTTCTTCGTGCAACTGGCCGCCTGCGCGGGTGTGGCGCCGGCCACGAGTGCGAGCGGCGCCACCAGTCCCGTGGCGGCCAATAAGACCACGCCCCGTCTGCCCAGTTCTCCCATGACAACCCCTCTCCCCTCGCTGTCCGGTCGACGTCCGGCGCGCCGGCGCTCGGTGCGTTTCCGTGCCTCTGGACACCCAGACGCTCGGCGGGGGCGATTGGTTGTGCCGTGGATCACAGGGGACGCGGGGAACGGGACAGTGCCGCCCGCCTCCGGCGGGCCCGGGCGGTCCCGGGGTCCGTCCCCTCTCCGCGCGCCGGGCCCGCCGCGGCGGACGCCGGGCGGGCGGACGGGGTGCGGGGTCACCGGTAGCCGGTCGTGTCCGCCGGCTTTCCCTGGTCCTGGACCTCGCGGATGTAGCGCCAGGCGTCGGGGCGGCTGCCGTCCAGATCGGTGTAGTCGTAGACCTGGGCGAGGCCGCCGCTGGAGAGGGACCGGCCGTTCCAGCGGGCCACGTCCGGGTCGGCGGCCAGGGCGGCGACGGCACGGCCCACATAGCGGGGAGTCTCGGAGATGGCGAAGTGGGGAACCTTCTCCAGGGCGTCGCGCCAGTTCTCCTCGGTCACCCCGTAGTGGTCGAGCATCATCTCCGAACGCATCCAGCCGGGCGTCAGGGCGACGGCGGTGGCGCCGCGCGGGCCGAGTTCATGGGCGAGGGCGAAGGCCATGCGCAGGACGGCCGCCTTGGCGAGGTCGTAGAAGAAGCTGACCCGATAGGTGTCCCGGTTGTACTCGGCGGTGCCGTCGGTCATCTCCACCACCAGGCCGCCGGGGCGGCGCAGCAGCAGGGGCAGGGCGAAGTGGCTGGTGATCGCGTGGGTCTCCACCGCCAGGCGCAGCAGCCGCAGTCCGTCGGCGAGGTCGTGCTCCCACACCGGGGCGTCCCATGCGAAGAGGTGCTCCCCGCCCCAGATGTCGTTGACGAGGACGTCGAGCCGGTCCTGTTCCCGTGCGATGCGGTCCACCAGGGCGCGCACCTGGTCCGGCTCCAGATGGTCGGTGGGTACGGCGATGCCGTGGCCGCCGGCCTCGGTCACCAGGTCGGCGGTGTCCTCGATGGTCTCGGGGCGGTCGTACTCCGAGCGGCGGGTGCGGGTGGTGCGTCCGGTGACGTACACGGTGGCACCGGCCGCGCCGAGCTCCACCGCGATTCCCCGCCCTGCTCCCCGTGTCGCTCCCGCGACCAGCGCGACCCTGCCGTGAAGGGGACCCGGCATCTCCGGCCTCCTGTGTGTGCTTCGTCGGTGCGATTGCCGCCACCGAGGCTGCCGGGGAAACCTGACATCTTCTGTCGTCTTTTGTGGCCCGTCCTTCATGACCGGCGCATTTTTTGATCGACACGTACCGCGAGGTCCTCCGACCGGCTCGTCCGGTGCGGCAGTCCGCCGTGCACGGCCGGTCCGCCCCACGGGGCCGGTTCCTTCCGGGAGACGGCCGGCTCGTCGTGCGCGGTGTACGCGCACACGGCTGCGGCCCGGTCCGCCGGAAGCCGCTGCGGACCGGGCCGTACGAGCGGTCTGCGGGCCCGTGCGGCCCGCGTCCCTCCGTCAGTACCCGCGGTCGATCCACTCCTGAAGGTGCGGGGCCTCGGCGCCGATGGTGGTCGAGTCGCCGTGACCGGTGAGGACCTTCGTCTCCGGCGGCAGCGTCAGCAGACGGTCCCGGATCGAGTCGATGATCGTCGGGAAGTGGGAGTACGAGCGCCCGGTGGCGCCCGGACCGCCCCGGAAGAGGGTGTCGCCGGTGAAGACGGCGGCGAGCCCGGGGTCGTGGAGGCAGACCGCGCCCGGGGCGTGGCCGGGCGTGTGAATGACCTTCAGATCGGCGCCCGCGGCCTCGATCACCTGACCGTCGGCCAGGTGCTCGTCGGGTTCGCGGTCCGGGTGGGTCATCCGCCACAGCGGCATGTCGTCGGGGTGCAGCCAGATCTTGGCACCGGTGAGGTCGGCGAGGGCGGGGGCCGCGTTGACATGGTCGTTGTGGGCGTGGGTGCACACGATCGCGATCAGCCGCCGGCCGCCCACGGCCTTGGCGATGGCCTGGGCGTCGTGGGCGGCGTCGATGACGACCGCCTCGTGGTCGTCGCCGACGATCCAGACGTTGTTGTCGACGTCCCAGGTGCCGCCGTCGAGCGTGAACTGCCCGGAGGTGACGAGGCGTTCGATGCGCGCGGCCATCACAGCACCACCACCGAGCGCAGCACGTCGCCGCGGTTCATCCGCTCGAACGCCTTCTCCACCTCGTCCAGTTGGATGGTCTCGGTGACGAACTTGTCCAGGGGCAGGCGTCCTTGCAGATGCAGGTCGATGAGCACCGGGAAGTCCCGGGAGGGCAGGCAGTCGCCGTACCAGCTCGACTTCAGCGCACCGCCGCGCCCGAAGACGTCCAGCAGCGGCAGTTCCAGTCTCATCTCCGGCGTCGGTACGCCCACCAGGACGACCGTGCCGGCCAGGTCACGGGCGTAGAAGGCCTGCCGGTACGTCTCCGGGCGGCCCACGGCATCGATGACGACGTCGGCGCCGAAGCCGCCGGTCAGCTCGCGGATCGCCTCGACCGGGTCCGTCTTCCTGGAGTTGATCGTGTGCGTGGCGCCCATGGTGCGGGCGGTCTCGAGCTTGCGGTCGTCGATGTCGACAGCGATGATCTTCGCCGCGCCCGCCAGGTACGACCCGGCGATCGCCGCGTCGCCGACGCCGCCGCAGCCGATGACGGCGACCGAGTCGCCGCGGCCGACGTTCCCGGTGTTGATCGCCGCGCCGATGCCGGCCATCACCCCGCAGCCCAGCAGACCGGCCACCGCCGGGGAGACGGACGGGTCGACCTTGGTGCACTGGCCGGCCGCCACCAGGGTCTTCTCGACGAAGGCGCCGATGCCGAGGGCCGGGGAGAGCTCCGTGCCGTCGGTGAGCGTCATCCTCTGCCGCGCGTTGTGGGTGTCGAAGCAGTACCAGGGCCGCCCGCGCTCACAGGCACGGCACTTGCCGCACACGGCCCGCCAGTTCAGGATCACGAAGTCGCCGGGTGCGACGTCGGTGACGTTCTCGCCGACCGACTCCACCACGCCCGCGGCCTCATGGCCGAGCAGGAACGGGAACTCGTCGTTGATGCCTCCCTGCTTGTAGTGCAGGTCGGTGTGGCAGACACCGCAGGCCTGGACCCGTACGACGGCCTCGCCCGGCCCCGGGTCCGGCACGACGATCGTCTCGACCCGTACAGGCTCGTTCTTCCCGGGTGCGATCACGCCGCGCACTTCCTGCGCCATGGTGCTGTCCCCTTCCGTCGAGCGGTTCCGTCCCACTCGACCCTACGCGTGACTGATCGGCAAAGCACCGAAACGCGGCGACCGGTCTGCGTTTGCCCGGCTCACCGCAGCGGAGGAGTCTCGAAGAGTGAAGCCCGCCGCGGCCCGCTCCCCCGGACCGCCGCCCCGCAGGAGGTCACCCATGGCTACCAGGTCACGTCCCGCCTTCGACATCGACACGCTGCGCCGCGGCATCGAAGGAGACACGGCGTCCGCGCTGCTGTCGCTCTACACGGACGACGCGGAGATCCGCATCGTGGACCGCGACGCCCCGCCCAGCCGTCCCAAGGTCCTGCGCGGCCGCGAGGAGATCGGCGCGATGCTGGACGACATCTACGGCCGCGACATGACGCACACGCTGGAGCAGTGCGTCCTGCAGGGCGACCATGCCGCCTACGTCGAGTCCTGCGAGTATCCGGACGGCGTGCGCGTGCTCGCCGAGTCCATGGTCTCGCTGCGCGACGGCAGGATCGCCGATCAGCTCATGATCCAGGCCTGGGACCAATGATCGAGCAGAACGACCAGGACGAGCAGAACGAGCAGAACGAGTAGAACGAACAGCAGGACGAACAGGGGGGAGGCCGTGAGGTCGCGGGCCGCCTCACGGCCGGCCCGGCCCTGCCCGGCGGCCGGTGCGGCGTGTCCCCGGCCGGTCATGCCTCCCGAGGGCACCAGCCCGGTGGCCGCAGGATGGCCAGCAGTTGGCGGACCAGTTCGTCGACCACCTCGTCCAGGGAGGCCTCCACCCAGCCCGCACTCCAGTCGTGCAGAAGGCCGTTGACGCTGCCGATGAAGGCCGTCGCGGCGATCCGGTAGTCGCGGGGCGCCGCCTCGCCGCGTGCGGCGGCGGCCCGGGCCTCGGCACAGATGAGGTCGACCCAGCGGGACCGGCGCCGGAGGCGCTGCTCCTCCAGACGCGGGCTGACGCCGATGATCTCGACGAAGGCGATGCGGACCCGGCGCGGGTCCGAGGTGACGTTGGCGGCGTAGGCGCGGAAGAGAGCGGTGACGCGCTCGGCGAGCGGCAGCCGTCCGGCCTCGGCGAGAGCGTCCAGGACGGCCTGTTCGGCCCAGGCGTTGACCTCGAGGTGAAGGGCGGCCAGGACGTCCTCGAGGGTGCAGAACTCCTCGTAGAACTGACGGGTCGACAGTCCGGCGGCCTCGCTGAGCGCGGCGACGGTCGTCGCGCGGTAGCCGGGGGTGTCGCCGAACAGTTGCAGTGCCGCGTCCAGGAAGCGGCGGCGCCGCTCGGCCTGTCGCTCGGCGGCCGATCTGCCGCCGTAACGGCCGGTCGGCGCCCTCAGTCTGCCCGCCACGCTCTCCCCCTTCGTACGCCCGCTCCAATTTTGTCGTGTACGCGGTCTTGTGGAGCAGGCGCCCCCTCCTTACTTTTCAGTAAGTCAACTGTGAAATCAGTGGTGTTCAGACTCCCGGCTCCCCATCACAGAGAAGAGAGCAGTCATGCCTGCTGTCAGAATCAGGCACCTTTGCTCCATGGCCGCCGCCCTGGCCCTGGCCGTCGCCGCCCCCACCACCGCCACCGCGGCGCCGCAGGACCCGGCCGGGCTGCGGGAGGTGCTGTTCGTCGGCAACAACTGGGACGGCACCGCCGATGTCCTGAAGTCCAGCGGTGACTTCGCGAAGATCGGCCGTGTGAACGTCATCCCGGACAAGAAGGAGCGGATGGCCGAGATCAACGCCGACCCGATCAGATGGATCTACTTCCAGGTGATCCGGAACAGTGTCGGCGAGGGCCACGACCAGTTCGTCGACGACATGTACTCCACCCCGGACGGGAAGTCCGTGGTGGTCTCCCGGCCCAGTTTCGCCGACGTCGTCTCGATAGACCTGGCCAGCGGAAAAATCAACTGGCGTTTCCGCGTGGCCGGTTACCGCTCCGATCACATGGCCGTCTCCCCCGACGGCACCCGGGTCGCGGTCTCCGCCTCCACCGCGAACACCGTGCACGTGCTGGACATCAACACCGGAAAGCAGCTCGGTTCGTTCGCCACCGGCGACAAGCCGCACGAGAACATCTTCACCCGGGACGGCAAGTACCTCTGGAACATGTCCATCGGGGAGGTCCACACCGCGCTGGACGACCCGTTCTGGGACTGGACCAAGGGCGACCGGCGCATCACCGTCGTGGACACCACGACGTACAAGCAGGTCCGGAACATCGACATGCGCCCGCGCCTGGACGCGATCGGCCTGAAGAAATTCTCCGACGCGGTGCGGCCCGCGGTCTTCTCCCCCGACGAGTCCAAGCTGTACTTCCAGGTGTCGTTCTTCAACGGCTTCCTGGAGTACGACGTCGCCTCCGACACCATCACCCGGGTCAAGACACTGCCGAAGAACCCGCAGACCAACGAGAACCGCACCACCTGGGTCAACGACTCGCGCCACCACGGCCTCTCGATGAACCCCGAGGGCACCAAGCTGTGCGTGGCCGGCACCATGGACGACTACGCGACCGTCGTCGACCGCGCGACCCTGCAAGAGGGGCCGCTGGTCACCGCCTCCAAGCCCTACTGGGCCACGGTCAGCGGCGACGGCAAGAGCTGCGTCGTCTCGGAGAGCGGCTCCGACCAGGTCACGGCCATCGACTTCGCCACCGGGCAAAAGGTGGTGTCGGTCCCGGTCGGCGACCATCCGCAGCGGGTCCGTCTGGGCCATGTGCCGGCCGACTGGACAGGTCCGTCGGCGGGCTGACGGCCCACCCGGTCCCCCGCCCGGCGGGCGGGATCCGGCACCCCTTGTACGGGCGCCGGGGCCGCTCCCTCCGGAACCCGGGACCAGGTCCCGGACTCCAGGTTTCGGACAAGGCCGTGCACGAGGGCCGTCCGCGCACCCACCCGGTACGCGGACGGCCCTCCGTCGTGTGCGCGCCCGCCTCCCGCGCTCCCGGCCCCGCCCGGGCAAGGGCCCCTCGTCGCACCGGGCGGTCCCGGGCGGACGGCGGGAACGCGGCGACCGGGCCCGGCACCGCCCCGCCGCCCCGGCACCGGCCCACCGATCCCGCCCTGCCGCTCGCCGTGGCCGGTGCGGACACCGCTCCCCCTCCCCGGCGGCGCGATCCGCATGCAGCGGGGCGGAAGCCGGACACGGGACGGCGGCGCACCGGCGCCCGTCCCGTATGCGCACCACTCGCCGCCCCCGGAACGTGGACATAGAGTGACGTACGTCACGAAGGTCGCGATTTCCCTCGCTCGCGCCCATGAGGTCCTGGAGGGCACATGACCCACATCTCGGTCACGGTGGACGGCACGGCCTACGAGGACGACGTGGAGCCCCGCCTCCTGCTGGTCCACTATCTGCGCGACCGGCTCGGCCTGACCGGTACCCCGATCGGCTGCGACACCTCGAACTGCGGGACCTGCACGGTCGAGCTGGACGGCATGAGCGTCAAGAGCTGCACGGTGCTGGCCGTCCAGGCGGACGGATGCGAGGTGACCACCGTCCAGGGGCTGGCCCGCGACGGCGCGTGGACGCCGCTGCAGCGGGCGTTCCACGAGCAGCACGCCCTGCAGTGCGGCTACTGCACCCCCGGAATGATCATGGCCGCGCGCGATCTGCTGCGGGAGAACCCCCGTCCCGGCCCCGGCGAGGTGCGCAAGGCGCTCGAGGGCAATCTGTGCCGCTGCACCGGCTACCAGAACATCGTCCGGGCGGTGCTCGCCGCCGCCGAGGAGACGAGCGCATCCGAGGAGCGACAGAACACCCAGGAGGTGACGGCATGACCGACCAGGCCGTCGCACCCGAGGTCGGCCGCGCCCGCCTCCGCAAGGAGGACGCACGGCTGATCACCGGCCAGACCAACTGGACCGACAACATCGACGTCCCCGGACTGCTGCACCTGGCCGTCCTGCGCAGCCCCATGGCACACGCCCGCATCGAGCGCGTCGACGTCTCCCCCGCCCTCGAACGCCCCGGCGTCGTCGCCGCGTTCACCGGCCGCGACCTCGCCGGGGAGCTGGGCTCGCTGCCCTGTGCCTGGCCCGTCACCGAGGACATGGTGCTGCCCGACCACCCGCCGCTCGCCCTCGACGAGGTGCGGCACGCCGGCGACCCGGTGGCGGTGGTGGCGGCCCGCGACCGGTACGCCGCCGCCGACGCGCTGGAGGCGATCGAGGTCGACTACGAACCGCTGCCCCCGGTGCTGGACCTGGAGGAGGCGCTCGCCGAGGACGCCCCGCTGGTCCATGCCGACAAGGGCACCAACCGTGCCTATGTGTGGCCGCTGAGGACCGGTGAGGACTATGCGTCGGTCCGGCAGCGCGCCGATGTCGTGATCAAGCGCCGCTACCGGCAGCAGCGGCTCATCCCCAACGCCATGGAACCGCGCGCGGTGGTCGTCGCCCCGCTCGCCGCCTCCGGCGAGTACACCGTGTACTCGGCGACCCAGATCCCGCACATCCTGCGGATCATGCTGTCGACGGTCACCGGCATCCCCGAGCACAAACTGCGGGTGGTCGCCCCCGACGTGGGCGGCGGCTTCGGCTCCAAGCTCCAGGTGTACGGCGAGGAGGCCCTCGCGCTGGCGATCGCCCGGAAGCTGGGACGGCCGGTGAAGTGGACCGAGTCCCGCTCCGAGGGCTATCTGGCCACCCACCACGGCCGCGGCATGATCCAGGACATCGAGCTCGCCGCGACCCGGGAGGGCAGGCTGCTCGGCCTCAAGGTCGATCTGCTCGCCGACATGGGCGCCTATCTGATGCTGGTCACGCCCGGCATCCCGATCCTGGGCGCGTTCATGTACCCGGGGATCTACAAGATGGACGCCTACGAGTTCACCTGCACCGGTGTGTTCACCACCCGCACCCCGACCGACGCCTACCGCGGCGCCGGACGTCCGGAGGCCACGTACGCCATCGAGCGGATGATGGACGAACTGGCCGCCGAGGTGGGCCTGGACCCGGTGGAGGTGCGGCGCCGCAACTGGATCCGGCACGAGGAGTTCCCGTACACCACGATCGCGGGCCTGACCTACGACAGCGGCCACTACGAGGCGGCCACCGACAAGGCCCTCGCCCTGTTCGGCTACGACGAGCTGCGGGCCGAGCAGCGCGAGCGCGACGAGCGCGGCGATCCCGTCCGGCTCGGCATCGGGGTGTCGACGTACACGGAGATGTGCGGGCTGGCCCCGAGCCGGGTGCTGCGGGACCTGAGGTACGGGGCCGGCGGCTGGGAGGCGGCGAGCATCCGGATGCTGCCCACCGGCAAGGTCGAGGTGGTCACCGGCACCAGCCCGCACGGGCAGGGGCATGTGACCTCCTGGAGCCAGATCGCCGCGGACGTCCTGGGCGTGCCGTTCGAGGACATCGAGGTGCTGCACGGCGACACCCAGACGGCCCCGCAGGGCATGGACACCTACGGCTCGCGCTCGCTGGCGGTGGGCGGGGCGGCCGTGCACCGGGCCGCCGAGAAGGTGGTGGAGAAGGCACGGAAGGTGGCGGCGCACCTGCTGGAGGCGAACGAGGACGACCTGGAGTTCACAAACGGGGTGTTCTCCGTCAAGGGCTCGCCCGAGGCCCGCAAGACCATCCAGGAGATCGCCTTCGAGACCTTCACCTCGCACGACGTGCCCGACGGCATGGAACCCACCCTCAACGCCGAGCACGTGCACGACCCGGAGAACTTCTCCTATCCGCACGGCACCCATCTGTGCGCGGTCGAGGTCGACACCGAGACCGGGCAGACCCGGATCCGGTCCTACGTCTGCGTGGACGACGTGGGCCGGGTGATCAACCCGATGATCGTCGAGGGGCAGGTGCACGGCGGTCTCGCCCAGGGCATCGCACAGGCGCTGTACGAGGAGGCGGTGTACGACACGGAGGGCAACCTGGTCTCCGGCACGATGGCCGACTACCTGGTGCCGTCGGCGGCGGACCTGCCCGAGTTCGTCACCGACCGGACCGAGACGCCCGCCTCCACCAATCCGCTCGGGGTCAAGGGCGTCGGCGAGGCGGGCACGATCGCCTCGACCCCGGCCGTCGTCAACGCGATCGTGGACGCGCTGCGGCCCCTGGGCGTGCACGACGTGCCGATGCCGTGCACCCCGGAGCGGGTCTGGGAGGCCATCCGGTCGGCGCAGTCGTCCGGCACGGCGCAGAAGGAGGCCCCGGCATGATTCCCCCCGCATTCGACTACGTCCGGCCCACCGGCCTGGACGAGGCCGTGCGCACCCTCGCCGACGCGGGCGAGGAGGCGAAGGTGCTGGCCGGCGGGCAGAGCCTGCTGCCGCTGCTGCGGCTGCGGCTGGCCTTTCCCGAACTGGTCGTCGACATCGGGCGGATCCCCGGGCTGCGCGGGGTCCGCGAGGACGGCGACGTGCTCGCCATCGGGGCGCTGACCACGCATCACGAGGTGGTCCACGACCCGCTGGTGCGGCGGTACGCGGGCCTGCTGGCGCAGGCCACGGAAACGGTCGCCGATCCGGCCGTACGGCACCGGGGCACCCTCGGCGGCTCGCTCGCGCACGCCGATCCGGCCGGGGACCTGCCCGCGGTGGCGCTGGCGCTGGACGCCGAGCTGGTGGCCGTGGGCCCCGGCGGGCGGCGCACGATCCCGGCGCGCGACTTCTTCACGGACTATCTGCAGACCGTGCTGGCCCCCGACGAGCTCCTGGTGGAGGTGCGGGTGCCGAAGCGGGAGGGCTGGGGGTACCGCTACGAGAAGTTCCACCGGGTGGCCCAGTCCTGGGCGATGGTCGGCGTGGCCGCGCTGGTGCGGCGCGACGACGGGCACATCGCCGAGGCACGGATCGGGCTGACCAACATGGGCGCCACCCCGCTGCGGGCCGCCGCCGCGGAGGAGGCGCTGGCCGGGGCCGGGGACCCGGACGCGGTGGCGCGGGCGGCGCAGTCGGCGGCGGAGGGCACACGGCCCTCGCGGGACGCGTCGGCCTCGCCCGAGTACCGGGCGCACCTGGCGCGGGTGCTGACCAAGCGGGCGGTTCTGGCCGCCGCCGGAATGGGGTGAGCGCCGATCGTCCCCGTCGACAGCCCCGAGCAGGTGCGGGCTCGTCTGGAGGAGACCGGATATCTCGTCGACGACGGGCTGGCCGTCGCCTGCTTCCTGGCGCTCAGGCTGCACCGCCCGGTCTTCTGCGAGGGCGACGCGGGCGTGGGCAAGACCGCGCTCGCCGCCGCCCTCGCCGAGGCGTTCGACGCCCCGCTGATCCGGTTGCAGTGCCATGAGGGCATCGACGCCTCCCAGGCGCTGTACGACTGGGACTTCCCGCGTCAGCTGCTGCATCTGCGGGCCGCCGAGGCGGCCGGGGTCCGGGACGCCGACCGGCTGGAGCGCGAGCTGTACGACCGGCGGTTCCTCATCGCCCGGCCGCTGCTGCGGGCGCTGCAGACGCAGCCGTCGGTGCTCCTGGTGGACGAGATCGACCGGGCCGACGACGAGTTCGAGGCGTTTTTGCTGGAGGTGCTGTCGGAGTTCCAGGTGACCATCCCCGAGCTGGGCACGCTGCGGGCCGAGGTGCCGCCGGCGGTGGTCCTGACCTCCAACCGCACGCGGGAGGTGCACGACGCCCTGAAGCGGCGGTGTCTGTACCACTGGTTCGACCACCCCGGTTTCGCCCGTGAGCTCGCCATCGTCCGCCGCCGGCTGCCCGGGGTGTCGGCGCGGCTGGCCGAGCAGGTCACCGCGCTGGTGCAGGCCCTGCGCGCCGAGGACCTGCTCAAGCCCCCGGGGGTCGCGGAGACCCTGGACTGGGCCCGCGCCCTGGACGCCCTCGGTGCCACCGAGGTCGACGCGGAGCTGGCGGTGGCCACGCTCGGCTCGGTGCTGAAGTACCGCGAGGACCTGGAGCGCGCCCGCGGTCTGGACTTCGCGGCGGCCCTCGCCCGGCGGGGAGCGTGATCGGTGTGGACCAGCAGCGCCGCGGGGACCGGCGGGCGCCGTGCGGCACGGCACCGGCGCCGGACGGGCCGCTCGGGGCCGATGCCGTGCTGCTCGGGTTCGCACGGTCGCTGCGGGCGGCCGGTGTCGCGGTGAGCGCCGAGCGGGTGCACGCCTTTCTGCGGGCCGTGGCGGTGCTGCGGCCCGGGGTGCGGGCGGATGTGTACTGGGCGGGCCGGCTGACGCTGTGCGGGGACCGGGACGACCTGGAGCGGTACGAGCGGGTGTTCGCCGCCTACTTCGGCACGGACCGGGAGCCCGCCCGGGCGGCACCGGCCGCCCCGCCGCCCCGGTTGCGGCCGGTGGTGCGGGACGCGCCCGGCGGGCCGCCCGCCGAGCCGGCCGAGGGGGAGCGGGAGGGTCCGCCCGTCGCCTCGCTCGCCAGTTCCGTGGAGGTCCTGCGCCACCGCGACATGGCGGACCTCGGTCCCGAGGAACGTGCGCAGGTGCGCCGGCTGCTGGCCGCGTTCGCGCTGCGCGGGCAGACGCGGCGCACCGCGCGGCGGCGGCCGGCCCGGCGCGGGGAGGTCGATCCGCACCGCACCGTGCGGGACATGCTGCGGCTGGGCGGCGAGCCGGCGCTGCTGCGGCGGCACGCACGGGCCGAGCGGCCCCGCCGGGTCGTGCTGCTCGTCGACGTCAGCGGATCCATGGGGCCGTACGCCGATGCCCTGCTGCGGTTCGCGCACGCCGCCGTCCGGGGCCGGCGCACGGAGGTGTTCACCATCGGCACCCGCCTGACCCGGGTCACCCGGGAGCTGGCGCACCGGGATCCGGACCTGGCCATGGCCGCGGTCGCCGAGGCGGTGCCCGACTGGCGCGGGGGCACCCGGCTGGGCGAGCTGCTGCGGGAGTTCCTCGACCGCTGGGGCCAGCGGGGCATGGCCCGCGGCGCCGTGGTCGTGCTGCTGTCCGACGGCTGGGAGCGGGGCGATCCGCGGCTGCTCGCCGCCCAGATGCGGCGTCTGCACCGGCTTGCGCACCGGGTGGTCTGGGCCAACCCCCGCAAGGCGCGTCCCGGTTACGCCCCGCTCGCCGCCGGCATGGCGGCGGCGCTGCNNGGAAAGGAGCTGAGCGTGCGGGACATTCTTCCGGTGCTGGAGCGGTGGTACGCGGCACGGGTGCCGTTCGGTCTCGCGCGGCGCGCTGCGGCTCACCCCGACGACGGTGGCGAGCCCGAACGGCACCCGTGCCGCGTACCACCGCTCCAGCACCGGAAGAATGTCCCGCACGCTCAGCTCCTTTCCCGCACATCCGCCGCGGCCGGGGGCTCGGCACCCCGCACCACCGCCGCCAGCCGTTCCAGCGCGGCCAGGCTGTGGCCCTC
>NZ_MUME01000560.1 GCF_002155915.1 Streptomyces thermovulgaris
GCGGGGTGGTGGGCGGGGGCTCCGGCGCGCGGCGGCGTACGAGGCGGAAGGAGCGCCGGCGGCGGGTGAGCCAGGTCAGGGCGGCCACCGTCAGCCCGAGGGCGATCAGGAACCAGGAGGTGGTGCGCAATGTGGCGGTGAGGGCGTCGTAGACGGCGCCGGCGGCCGGCTGGGAGACCTCGGCGGGCAGGTCGGCGAGGGTCATGCTGCGGCCGATGGAAAGGGCGAGCACGAGCAGCGCGCCGCCCAGGGCGGTGCCGAGCGCGGCGGCGGTCAGCGCACGGCGGCGGCGGACGGCCAGGGCGAGGCCGGCGACGGCGAACACGACGGCCCCCACCGGGAGCCAGAAACCGGCGACTTCGAGCACGTGGAACCCCTTCCGCAGATGGCCCAGCCGCTGGGCCGGAAGCAGGTCGACCTCGGTGTGCTGGACGGGGATGCGGGAGGCGAGCGGTACGCGCTCCTCGGCGAGCCGTGCCTTGACCTGGGCGGTGACCGGCGCGAGGTCGACGGTCACCGGGCGTCCGGACCCGCCGCGGTCGTCGCGCAGGGCCCGCAGGACGGCGTCGTGGGCGGCCCGGTTGCCCTCGTTCCACGCCGCCCGGAAGGCCTCCGTCCGGGTGAACGACCGCACCGCGTCGTGCACGAAGGGGGCGACGGTGCCGTGCAGGACGCCGCTGTCCAGGTCCTGGCCGATCTCGCGCATGATCCCGTCCCCGACGGTGTTCACGATGGCGTCGCGCACGTCCGGGTCGTCGGCGAGCGGCGCCATCGTGGTGACGTAACGGCCGGTGTCGGCCAGGTCGTACGCCGCCCAGGCCGACACCGCTCCGAGCGGTGTGAACAGGCACGAGAGGACGATCAGTACGGCCGACAGGCCGCTTCGCAGTCGTCGGGACACATGTCCAGCCAAGGCCGCCCGCAGGGGCCCCGCGAGTGGAGCAAGGGCATTCGGGTGACGGCGGCGGTGACGAC
>NZ_MUME01000561.1 GCF_002155915.1 Streptomyces thermovulgaris
GCCGAGAACCGCGAGGCGGCCGGGGCGGGGGAGCGGGAGGCCGACGACCTCTCGGGCGGCTACGAGAAGGTGGCCCTCGCCCTGATGCGGGCCATCGCCCGCGACGAGCGCACCACCCTGATCCTCAACGTCCGCAACCGCGGCACCCTTTCCGTACTGGACTCCGAGGCCGTCGTCGAGGTGCCCTGCCTGGTCGACGCGAGCGGGGCGCACCCGGTCGCGGTGGATCCGCTGCCCGGTCACGCCACCGGGCTGGTCTGCGCGGTGAAGGCGGTCGAGCGCGAGGTGCTCGCGGCGGCCGAGTCGGGCTCCCGCGAGACGGCGGTGAAGGCCTTCGCACTGCATCCGCTCGTCGACTCGGTGGCCGTCGCCCGCCGCCTCGTCGACGGCTACATCGCCGTCCACCCCGGCCTCGCGTATCTGAGGTAGGGGACTTCCGGGCATCCGGAGCAGAGGACTTCGGGGGCTTTCCGCGTCGGACGCGGGGGACGGACGCGGGAGGTGTGCGCGGGCCGGTCGGTCGCTCCCCCGTTCGGCGACCGACCGGCCCGGTTCCCCCGTGGTCCCCCCTGGCTCCCCCGTGGT
>NZ_MUME01000562.1 GCF_002155915.1 Streptomyces thermovulgaris
ACCGCCAAGAAGATAACGGGGCGGCCGCAGCAGCGCGGAGGGGAGCTGCTGCGGCCGAAGCATTTCCGCGTCAAGATTCCACGTCGGGACCAAGACTCCACGTCGGGACCAACACTCCTCGGAGCCCCTCGGAAACGCCCGGCCCGGTTGTCCACAGGGCATGTGACGCCCTGGGGATTCCTGGGATCTTTGCGAGGTGGAACGGAAACAGCTGCGGGAGCTGCTCGACGGAGGTGTCCTGCTCACCTCGCGCGCCCTTGAGGCAGGCTGGCCCCGGCGCAGCCTGACACGGAAGCTCCGGGAGCAGGGCTGGGTCCGCTGCATGCCGGTGCCTGGGCGGAACCGGGAAGCTCTCCGGACCTCATCACGCGGCTGCGGGCAGTGCAGCTCATCAGACCACGGCTCATCGTCAGCCACCGCTCGGCGGCAGCGATCTGGGGAATCGAGACACTGCGCAGGAGCACCGGGACGCCCCTGGAATTCATCGATCCCGGACGCACCCTGCACGGCGGTGAAAGAGGCGTACGGGTGCGCCGCATGCACGTGGCACCCTCCGAGGTGACCATGATCCGGCACGGCCTCCGGCTAACCGGCGTGCGCCGCACCCTCACCGATCTTCTCCGGGCCGGTCCGAGGGACGACGCGGTCGTCGCCGTGGAATCCGCGCTCGGGTGTCGAACGGTGAACGGCATCCGCCGTCCACCACTCACCGATGTCGCTGCCCTCACGGCATCCCTGAAGGCGAAGGCGGGCTCCCCGGGTACGGCTCGGGCAAGCACCTGGCTGCGGCTGTGCGATCCGCACGCCGGCTCTCCGGCCGAGACGATCGCCCGGCTGCGTCTGCACGACGCCGGCCTCCACCCCGAGTCGCAGGCCGAACTCATCACCCCGGCCGGACGCCGCGTACGTCTCGACTTCTTCTTCCGCGCGAAGGGCCTGGCCGTCGAGATCGAGGGCTACGCCTACCACGGCACCCGCGACTCCCACCGCCGGGACGTCGCCCGCTACAACCAGATCCTCCAGTGCCCCGAAGTGCGCAGCCTCCTCCGCTTCACCGCCGAGGACGTCTTCCACCGTCCGGCGTACATGATCCAGGAAATCCGGACAGCGCTGGCGAAGAAGCTGTGAGGGGCGGAGTGGGTCGGGTGGGGTGTTGCTG
>NZ_MUME01000563.1 GCF_002155915.1 Streptomyces thermovulgaris
CCCTTCCTCGCACCGGCCCCGGTTCCGGCGGGGCCGGTGCGAGGAAGGGTCCGGGGAAGGGTCTTCGGCGGGGTCCTCGGGGAAGTCCTCGCCGGGGTCTTCGCAGGGATGGCGGTCGCCGGTGGGAGCGGAGGGCAAAGCGACGACGAAGACGGTGACGCGCCGCGCCGGGTTCGCCCGGGGCAGACGCGCGAGGAGGAGCGCGAGACGGCCGCGGGCCGTGCCGGTCCACGGGTGCCGGCGGGACGGCTCTGCGCGCGCGGGCCCTCCGGGGGCCGGCCGGCGGCAGGGGTTCCGTGCGGCACGGCGCACGGCGGTCGTCACGTCGGCGGGGACGCGGGCCGTGCTCGCGTCGGCCGCGAAGGACGGGACCGCGGGCGGCGGCTCGGCGGGGGCCTCGCCGATGTCCGCCCGGATCACCGCCGGTTGGTGAGGGAGCGTACGTATACCCATGCCCGCATCCTGGTGGGCGCGGCCGGCGGCTGCGTGCCCGCGAGGGCCACGTGAGCGACGGGTCCGGCCGCGCGGGGAGGCCCGTCCGCCGCACCTGCCGCCGGGCGGGCGCGGCCACGGCCGGGCCGGGGCGGTCCGGTCCCTCGCGTCGCGGGCCGTCCCCTCACCTGGTGAGCACGGGAGCGGCCAGTGCGGTCACGACACCCCTGCATGTGCCGACGCTGCCGACGGGCTCGACCTCGATGCGCAGCCGCAGCACGCCGCTCACGTCGGCCGACACGGACTCGGCCCGGCCGAGCTTCAGCGTCTTGCCGACCAGGAGCTTCCCGTCGCCGCGGACGGTGAGCCTGCGGGGGGAGCCGTCCTTGGAGACATCGGTGATCCCCGCGGTGAGCCGGAGGGTGTTCCACTCCCGTGCGAGGTTGTACTCCACGGAGCTGGAGCAATACCCCCCGCTCGCCAGAAGGGCGTCCTCGTACTCCGTGGTGTCGACCGTGGCGGAGCCCTGTTGCATGTACGACTTCGTCACCGGCTCCAGCGAGGTGAGCGGCACTTCGTCGGGGCCGGCCGCGTCGTCCGTGGCCGACGGGCTCGCCGTGCCGTCCCCGAAGTCCCCGTCTCCGGGCTCCCCGGGGCTGTCCGCCGGTGCAGGGAGCGTGCCCGGCTCCTCGTCAGGGGTGCCGGTGGGCCCGTCGGCCGGTGCGGCGGGATCGGCACTGTCCCGGGACGCGGTGCTGCCGGTGCGGTCGGCGTCCAGGTAGCGCACGGCGGCGTAGGTGCCGCCGCCGGCCACCACGGCGACGGCGAAGGCGACCGCGCACAGCAGCGTGGACCACACGATGCGTTCG
>NZ_MUME01000564.1 GCF_002155915.1 Streptomyces thermovulgaris
GTAGGCGGCGAGCAGCATGGCCGGGTCGGGGCCCTCCAGGACGGTGGGCTTGGCAAGACCGTCCAGGACGATGAAGCGCAGCAGATCGCCGCGGGACTTCTTGTCGATCTTCATCGTCTCCAGCAGCCTGGGCCACTGGTCGTGGCGGTAGTGCAGCGGAAGGCCCACCGACTCCAGGATCGTACGGTGACGGTCGNNCGCCGTGCCGCCATGTGTACCGCTCGTTCTTCTCGATGGCGTGGCCGAGCGTGTGCCCGTAGTTGAGGATCTCCCTGAGGCCCGACTCCTTGAGGTCCGCGGAGACGACGTCCGCCTTCACCCGGATGGAGCGCTCGATGAGTTCGGCGGTGTGCGGGCCGGCCGGGGTGCGGGCGCCCTCGGGGTCGGCCTCGATCAGGTCCAGGATCACCGGGTCGGCGATGAAACCGGCCTTGATGACCTCGGCGAGTCCGGAGACGTAGTCGTGGACCGGGAGGGAGTCCAGGGCGGCCAGGTCGCACAGGACGCCCGCGGGCGGGTGGAAGGCTCCCACGAGGTTCTTGCCCTCGGCGGTGTTGATGCCGGTCTTGCCGCCGACGGCCGCGTCGACCATGGCCAGCACGGTGGTCGGGACGGCGATCCAGCGCACTCCGCGCAGCCAGGTGGCCGCCACGAAGCCGGCCAGGTCG
>NZ_MUME01000565.1 GCF_002155915.1 Streptomyces thermovulgaris
GCGGCAATGCCACCGGCGGTGCCCGGCTGCTGCGGCGCGGGGCGGGCGCCGTGGAGGAGTGGGCGGCGGACACCGGGGAGCGGACTCCGTACGGCATGGACCTCCCGGGGCTTCTGGTGTGGGCGCGGGAGCTGGCGGACGCCGTGGAGAGCGGGGCGGCGGGCGTGGTGGACCCGGCGGAGCGGGCTCCCCGGCTGCGGGGCGAGGCATGACGTCGGGGCGGGTGACGGCGTCGGGGCGGGGGCGCGGTGCCGGGCCGTCGGTGCCGTACGGCAGACTCGGGGCGTGCGAAGGATTCATGTCATCGGCATCGGCGCGGGCGACCCCGACCAGCTCACTCTGCAGGCGGTCAAGGCACTGCGCGACACGGACGTGTTCTTCGTCCTCGACAAGGGCGAGGCCAAGGCGGACCTCGTCGAGCTGCGCCGGGACATGCTGCGCACCCATGTGCCCGAGGGGACGTACCGCGTGGTCCGGGCGCGGGACCCGGAGCGGGACCGGTCGGCGGGCGGCGCGGCCTACTCCCCCGCCGTCGAGGACTGGCGCAGGGCCCGGGCGGACATCTACGAGCGGCTGATCGCCGAGGAGCTGGGCGAGGACGAGACCGGCGCGTTCCTGGTGTGGGGGGATCCGGCGCTGTACGACAGCACGCTGGGCGTTCTCGAGGAGGTGCTGGCGCGGGGCACGGTGGAGTTCACGTACGACGTGGTGCCCGGCATCAGCAGTGTCTCCGCGCTGGTGGCCCGGCACCGTACGGGGCTCAACCGGGTCGCCCGGCCGGTGCAGATCACCACGGGCCGGCGGCTCGCCGAGGGGTTCCCCGAGGGGGTGGACGACGTGGTGGTGATGCTGGACGCCCACCAGGTGTTCCGGCAGTACGCCGACCAGGACATCGACATCTACTGGGGTGCCTGCATCGGCACCCCGGACGAGGTCCTCGTCTCCGGCCCGATCGCCGAGGCCGCGCCGCGCATCGAGCGGCTGCGGGCCGAGCTCCGTGAGCGCAAGGGCTGGGTCATGGACACGTATCTGCTGCGCCGGCACCCGAAGGAGTAGCGGGCGCCC
>NZ_MUME01000566.1 GCF_002155915.1 Streptomyces thermovulgaris
CAGGTCCGCGACCAGCTCGCCCGGCGCCTGCGCGCCGTCAGGCCCGGCCCCGCCGCCGACCCCGCCAGCGACATGGGCCCCCTCATCGACCAGGCCGACGTCACCCGCGTCAACACCCTCGTCGAGAACGCCATCGCCGCCGGCGCCCGCCCCATCGTCCGCGGCGGCCCCGTCACCGACGGCCCCCTCGCCAACGGCGCCTTCTACCGCCCCACCCTCCTCGAAGTCGACGACCCCACCCTGCCCATCGTCCAGGAAGAAGTCTTCGGCCCCGTCCTGACCATGCAGGTCTTCGACACCGAGGCCGAGGCCGTCGCGCTCGCCAACGACAGCGTCTACGGACTTGCCGCCAGCGTCTGGAGCCGCGACGTCGACCAGCCCCTGCGCGTCGCCCGCGAACTCGAGGCCGGCACCGTCTGGATCAACGACTGGGCCACCATCTACGACGAGTTCGAGGAAGGCGGCTACAAGCACAGCGGCCAGGGCCGCCTCAACGGCATCGCCGCTCTCGAGGACTTCACCGAGTACAAGCACATCGCCCTGCGCCCCGGCGCCATCGAGCACTGACCGCCACCCGGCCCGGCGGNNGAGGAAGATGGCACACCTGAAGATCATCGTCGCCAGCACCCGGCCAGGACGCGTCGGCCTGCCCGTCGCCCGATGGGTCGAGTCGGAAGCCCGCGCGCACAACGGCTTCGACGACATCGAACTCGTCGACCTGGCAGAGCTCGATCTGCCCTTCATGAACGAACCCCACCACCCACGGCTGGGCCAGTACGTCCACCAGCACACCCGTGACTGGAGCAAGAAGGTCGCCGAGGCCGACGCCTTCGTCTTCGTCATGCCCGAATACAACTACGGCTACAACGCCGAACTGAAGAACGCCATCGACTACCTGTACAACGAATGGCAGTACAAGCCCGTCGGCCTGGCCAGCTACGGCGGCGTCTCCGCCGGCACCCGCGCCGCCCAGATGATCAAACAGGTGGTCACCACCCTCAAGATGGTGCCCCTCAACGAGGCGATCTCCATCCCCTTCGTCCACGACTTCCTCGACGACAGCAAGACCATCGTCCCCAACGACGTCATGCGCGAGGCAGCCACCCTCATGCTCGACGAACTCGTCCGCGTCGAAGCAGCCCTCCGCCCCCTGCGCACACCGAAGCCGGACACACCCTGACCACC
>NZ_MUME01000567.1:0-291 GCF_002155915.1 Streptomyces thermovulgaris
CCCCCGCGCGGGGGGCGGCCTGCTGCGGCTGCGCCTGCACGAGCTGTACGGCACGGTGGCCTCCGCCGGCCCCAGGACCCTGGAGCTCCAGTGGCGGCACCGGGAGACGGGCCGCACGGCCCAGCACGCCACCGTCCCTCTCGTGCCCGCCGCCGACGGCCCGTGGTCGGCCGAGACGGTCGTGGACCTCGCGGGACTCGGCTCCGGCACCTGGGACCTGCACGGGCGGGTGTGCTTCGCCGACGGCACGAGCCGCGAGGTGACGGCGCACGCCCGCGCGGGCGCCGGCCG
>NZ_MUME01000567.1:416-538 GCF_002155915.1 Streptomyces thermovulgaris
GCCCGGCCGCCAGGCGCAGGGAGAGCGCGCCGGAGTGCGTGGCGTAGGGCTGGACCAGCAGGACGCCGTGGCGCACGCTCGGCACGACACGGCGGCACAGCCGGCCGGCGCCCGCGCGGGCG
>NZ_MUME01000568.1 GCF_002155915.1 Streptomyces thermovulgaris
GGCCCGTGCGCACGGGCCGGTGTCAGGGTGAGCAGGGCAGAGCAGGGGCCGTGCTGATGATCCGGTGACCGGTACGCCGGTCCGGGTGGTGCGGGTGGTGCGAGTGGGGGGTTACGCGGGGGAGAACAGATGGTCGCTGATGAGCCGGGCCGCGCCGATCACTCCGGCCTTCGGCCCCAGCTCACCGAGAACGATGGGGAGATTGCCGGTCGCCAGCGGAAGCGACTGGCGGTACACCTGGGTGCGGATGGCGGCGAGCAGGGTGTGGCCGAGGCCGGTGACCCCGCCGCCGATCACCACCAGGCCGGGGTTGAAGAAGGAGACGAGTCCGGCGATGACCTGACCGGTGCGGGCGCCGCCCTGCCGGATCAGGTCGATCGAGGCGGGGTCGCCCGCGGCGGCAGCGGCGGCGACGTCCTCGGCGGTGAGCCGGCCGTTCGCCTCCAGCCGGGCCGCGAGTTCGGGGGAACGGCCCTGCTGGGCCGCCTCCAGCGCGTCGCGGGCCAGGGCGGCCCCGCTGAAGTGCGCCTCCAGGCAGCCCCGGTTGCCGCAGGCGCACGGGCGTCCGTCGGGCACGGCCTGGATGTGCCCGATGTCGCCCGCGCTGCCCGTCGTGCCGCGGTGGACCTCGCCGCCGACGACGATGCCGCAGCCGATGCCGGTGCCGATCTTGATGCAGAGGAAGTCGCCCACGGAGCGGGCGACGCCCGCGTGCTGCTCCCCCATCGCCATGAGGTTCACGTCGTTGTCGACCATGACCGGGCAGCCGAGTTCCTGGCTGAGCGCCTCCCGTACGGGAAAGCCGTCCCAGCCCGGCATGATCGGGGGTGCCACGGGGACGCCCTCGGGGAAGCGGACGGGGCCGGGGACGCCGATGCCGGCGCCGTCGAATCCCTCCGCGAGCCCCGAGGCCCGCAGCTTCTCGGCCATGGCGAGGACCCGTTCGAAGACCGCCACGGGGCCCTCGCGCACGTCCATCGGCTGGGTGAGGTGCCCCAGCACCTCCAGTTCGGCGTTGGTGACGGCGACGTCGACCGAGGTCGCGCCGATGTCCACGCCCAGGAAGCGCAGGCTGGGGGCGAGGCGCACATTGTGGGAGCGCCGGCCGCCGCGGGAGGCGGCGAGTCCGTCGGCGACGACCAGTCCCGTCTCCAGGAGCCGGTCCACCTCCACGGCCAGCTTCGAGCGGGACAGCTCGACCCGGTCGCCGAGCTGTGCCCGGGAGCTGGGGCCCCCGTCGCGCAGCAGCTTCAGCAGCCGGGCCTGATGTGCGTTGGCGGGTCGCGCCGTCATGCGTCTCACGAACCCCTCCCCGCCTCAATTCGGCCTGTCCGCACGGTTTTTCGGCCATTCGGCCGACTCGGTTTCGAACTGGACCGTAGCAGCGACCGCCGGGAGTGGGAAGAAGTTGAGCACGGATTCGTGCCGACTTTTTCCAGGGAGAGGACAAAGTGGGGTGGGGAGGGAGTGCGAG
>NZ_MUME01000569.1:0-140 GCF_002155915.1 Streptomyces thermovulgaris
CATCCTCGACGCCGGTACGACGGTGGCCCGCCTGGCCGCCGCCCTTCCCCTGGACGCCGAGCTCACCGTCGTCACGCACGCCCTGCCGATCGCGGCCCGCCTCGCGGACCACCCCGGGCTGCACCTCCACCTCGTGGGCG
>NZ_MUME01000569.1:251-431 GCF_002155915.1 Streptomyces thermovulgaris
GCGTGCCCTCGGCCGGCAGCTCGGCCAGGGCCGCCTTGGCGATGCGGTCCTTCTCCTCGGCCGCGGTCGACTCGCGCTCGGCGAGGTCCGGCTCGAAGTCGAGGCGGCCGACGGGGATGGCCCCGCCGTGCACCCGGCGCAGCAGACCGGCCCGGTCGAGGACCTTCAGGTCACGGCGGA
>NZ_MUME01000569.1:523-723 GCF_002155915.1 Streptomyces thermovulgaris
AAGTAAACACACTCGGGCATCCCCTCGGGCATGAACGGACTTCCGCATGAGGGGTGCGGGGGAGGGCGAAGCCGGTCCGCGCCGGCCGGCCCCGTGTCCGCGCGACACGGTCCGCCCTCCGGCGGAGCACCCGGAATTCAGGCCCAGGGGCGCCCCACCCCTCCGACACATCCGGACAACACCTCGGCACAGCGCCCGGC
>NZ_MUME01000057.1 GCF_002155915.1 Streptomyces thermovulgaris
ATGACTGCGATTTCTCTCGGCATGCCGTCCGTCCCGACCAGGCTCGCCGAACGGCGCAAGAGCCGGCGGATTCAGGTCGGGTCGGTGGCGGTGGGCGGGGACGCGCCGGTGTCGGTGCAGTCGATGACCACGACCCGGACCGCGGACGTGGGGGCCACGCTGCAGCAGATCGCCGAGCTGACGGCGGCCGGCTGCCAGATCGTGCGGGTGGCCTGCCCCACGCAGGAGGACGCGGAGGCGCTGCCGGTGATCGCGAAGAAGTCGCAGATCCCGGTGATCGCCGACATCCACTTCCAGCCCAAGTACGTCTTCGCCGCGATCGAGGCCGGCTGCGCGGCGGTGCGGGTCAACCCGGGCAACATCAAGAAGTTCGACGACCAGGTCGAACAGATCGCGCGGGCGGCGAAGGACCGGGGCGTGCCGATCCGGATCGGGGTCAATGCCGGTTCGCTGGACAGGCGGCTGCTGCAGAAGTACGGCAAGGCCACCCCGGAGGCGCTGGTGGAGTCGGCGCTGTGGGAGGCGTCGCTGTTCGAGGAGCACGATTTCCGGGACATCAAGATCTCGGTCAAGCACAACGATCCGGTGGTGATGGTCGAGGCCTACCGGCAGCTGGCGGAGCGGTGCGACTATCCGCTGCATCTGGGGGTGACGGAGGCGGGGCCGGCCTTCCAGGGGACGATCAAGTCGGCGGTGGCGTTCGGGGCGCTGCTGTCGCAGGGGATCGGGGACACCATCCGGGTGTCGTTGTCGGCGCCGCCGGCGGAGGAGGTGAAGGTGGGCATCCAGATCCTGGAGGCGCTGAATCTGCGGCAGCGGGGTCTGGAGATCGTCTCGTGTCCGTCCTGCGGCCGGGCGCAGGTGGATGTGTACAAGCTGGCCGACGAGGTGACGGCGGGGCTGTCGGGGCTGGAGGTGCCGCTGCGGGTGGCGGTGATGGGCTGTGTGGTCAACGGTCCCGGCGAGGCCCGCGAGGCGGACCTGGGGGTGGCCTCGGGCAACGGCAAGGGGCAGATCTTCGTCAAGGGTCAGGTGATCAAGACCGTTCCGGAGTCGAAGATCGTGGAGACCCTGATCGAGGAGGCCATGAAACTCGCCCGGGAGATGGAGCGGGGCGAGGACGCACCGGGCGGCTCCGCCGTCGTGGGGGCACCGACAGTGACAGTGAGTCAGTAGAGCGGCGCGGACCGAGAGGGGGACCGGAGTGACCATTCTGGAGAGGATCGGGGGACCGCGCGACCTGAAGGCGCTGTCCGAGGCGGAACTCGGCGAACTGTGCGCCGAGATACGTGCGTTCCTGGTGGACGCGGTGAGCAGGACCGGCGGTCACCTCGGGCCCAACCTGGGGGTGGTGGAACTCACCGTCGCACTGCACCGGGTCTTCGAGTCGCCGGCCGACCGGATCCTGTGGGACACCGGCCACCAGAGCTATGTGCACAAACTGCTGACGGGCCGCCAGGACTTCTCCAAGCTGCGCGGCAAGGGAGGGCTGTCCGGCTACCCCTCGCGCGAGGAGTCCGAGCACGACGTCATCGAGAACAGCCATGCCTCCACCGCGCTCGGCTGGGCCGACGGACTGGCCAAGGCACGCCAGGTGCAGGGGGAGAAGGGGCACGTCGTCGCCGTCGTCGGGGACGGCGCGCTGACCGGCGGCATGGCCTGGGAGGCGCTCAACAACATCGCCGCCGCCCGGAACCGGCCGCTGATCATGGTCATCAACGACAACGAGCGCTCCTACGCGCCGACCATCGGCGGCCTCGCCCGCCACCTGGCCGCCCTGCGCACCACCAACAGCTACGAGGAGGTGCTGGCCTGGGGCAAGAACGTCCTGCAGCGCACCCCCGTCGTCGGCAACGTCCTCTACGACGCGCTGCACGGTGCGAAGAAGGGCTTCAAGGACGCGTTCGCCCCGCAGGGCATGTTCGAGGACCTGGGGCTGAAGTACCTCGGCCCCATCGACGGGCACGACATCCGCGCCGTGGAGTCGGCGCTGCGCCGCGCCAAACGCTTCCGCGGCCCCGTCCTGGTCCACTGCATCACCGAGAAGGGCCGCGGCTACGCACCCGCCCTCGCCCACGAGGAGGACCACTTCCACAGCGTCGGGGCGATGGACCCGCGCACCTGCGCGCCGCTCGCCCCGGCCGACGGCCCGTCGTGGACCTCGGTGTTCGGCGACGAGATGGTACGGATCGGCGAGGAGCGGGACGACGTCGTGGCGATCACCGCCGCCATGCTGCACCCGGTGGGACTGGGCGGATTCGCCGAGCGGTTCCCGGACCGGGTGTGGGACGTCGGCATCGCCGAGCAGCACGCGGTGGTGTGCGCGGCGGGCCTTGCGACCGGCGGGCTGCACCCGGTCGTCGCCGTCTACGCCACCTTCCTCAACCGCGCCTTCGACCAGGTGCTGATGGACGTGGCCCTGCACAGGTGCGGCGTCACCTTCGTCCTGGACCGGGCCGGTGTGACCGGCACCGACGGACCCTCCCACAACGGCGTGTGGGACCTGTCCGTGCTCCAGGTCGTGCCCGGCCTCAGAATCGCCGCGCCCCGCGACGCCGTCCAGCTGCGCGCCCAGCTGCGCGAGGCCGTCGCCGTGGACGACGCGCCGACGCTGATCCGCTTCCCCAAGGAACGGGTGGGCCCGAAGATCCCGGCGGTCGACCGGGTGGGCGGCATGGACGTCCTGCACCGGGCCGAGCGGCCCGAGGTGCTCCTGGTCGCCGTCGGGGTGATGGCCCCGGTGTGCCTGCAGGCCGCCGAGCTGCTCCAGGCGCGCGGCATCGGCTGCACCGTCGTCGACCCGCGCTGGGTCAAGCCCGTCGACCCGGCGCTGCCGGGCCTGGCCGGCAAGCACCGTCTGGTGGCCGTGGTCGAGGACAACAGCCGCGCGGCCGGTGTCGGCGCCGCGGTGGCCCTCGCCCTGAGCGACGCCGAAGTCGACGTACCACTGCGGCGGTTCGGCATCCCCGAGCAGTTCCTCGCGCACGCCAGGCGCGGGGAGGTACTGGCCGACGTCGGTCTCACCCCGGTCGACGTCGCCGGACGGATCGGCGCGAGCCTGGCCGCCCGGGAACAGGCCGCAGCCGCCACGGCAGTCAAGGAGAAAGTCGAATGACCACGGAGTTCGACCTCGGCAGACTCCTGTCCGAGTGCGGAGCCGAACGCTACGAGCTGCACACCCGACACCTCAACCACCAGTTGCCGCGCATGCTGCGCACCATCGGCTTCGACAAGGTCTACGAGCGGGCCGAGGGCGCGTACTTCTGGGACGCGGACGGCAACGACTACCTGGACATGCTCTCCGGGTTCGGCGTGATGGGCCTGGGCCGGCACCACCCCGTCGTCCGCAAGGCGCTGCACGACGTGCTGGACGCCCGGCTCGCCGACCTGACCCGCTTCGACTGCCCGCCGCTGCCCGGACTGCTGGCGGAACGGCTGCTCGCCCACAGCCCGTACCTGGACCGGGTGTTCTTCGGCAACAGCGGCACCGAGGCGGTGGAGACCGCGCTGAAGTTCGCCCGCCGCGCCACCGGCAAGCCGCGGATCCTGTACTGCGAGCACGCCTTCCACGGCCTGACCACCGGCTCCCTGTCCGTCAACGGCGAGGACGGCTTCCGCGACGGCTTCGCCCCGCTGCTGCCCGACACCGCCGTCCCCCTCGGCGACCTCGACGCACTCGAACGGGAGCTGCGCAAGGGGGACGTGGCCGCCCTGATCGTCGAACCGATCCAGGGCAAGGGCGTGCACGAGGCCCCGCCCGGCTATCTGCGTGCCGCACAGCAGCTGCTGCACCGGCACAAGGCGCTGCTGATCGCCGACGAGGTGCAGACCGGCCTCGGCCGCACCGGGGACTTCTACGCCCATCAGCACGAAGAAGGCGTCGAACCGGACCTGGTGTGCGTGGCCAAGGCCCTCTCCGGCGGCTATGTGCCGGTGGGCGCGACCCTCGGCAAGGACTGGATCTTCAAGAAGGTCTACTCGTCGATCGACCGCGTCCTGGTCCACTCGGCGAGCTTCGGCGCCAACGCCCAGGCCATGGCGGCGGGACTGGCGGTGCTGTCGGTGATCGAGAACGAGCAGATCGTCGCGAACGCCCGGGCCACCGGCGAGCTGCTGAAGTCCCGGCTGGCCGCGCTCGTCGACCGCTACGAGCTGCTCGCCGACGTACGCGGCCGGGGCCTGATGATCGGCATCGAGTTCGGCCGGCCGACGTCGCTGAGGCTGCGCGGACGCTGGAGCGTGCTCCAGGCGGCCCGCAAGGGACTGTTCGCGCAGATGGTGGTCGTCCCGCTGCTGCAGCGCCACCGTATCCTGACCCAGGTCTCCGGCGACCACCTGGAGGTGATCAAGCTGATCCCGCCGCTGATCATCGGGGAGGCGGAGGTCGACCGGTTCATGGACGCCTTCACCGCCGTGATGGACGACGCCCACGAGGGCGGGCTGATGTGGGACTTCGGCAAGACGCTGGTCAAGCAGGCGGTCGCCCACCGGTGAGCGGCACCTGCCGTTCCTTGCCCGGGAGGCAAAAGATTTGCCTCCCGGACAAAGCCGTCACTGAAATGGAGGAATGAGCTCCTCCGAGTCCCAGCCCTCGGCAGGGCCGGTCGAGGACCTGCCCGCCGTCGCGCCGCAGCTGCGCGCGCTGCGCCGCCGCGCCTCCCTGACCCTGGAGGCGGCGGCCCGCGCCGCCGGGCTGTCGCCCGCCCACCTCTCCCGTCTGGAGACGGGCCGGCGCCAGCCCTCGCTGCCGATGCTGCTCACGCTCGCCCGCGTCTACGGCACGACCGTCTCCGAACTGCTCGGCGAGACGGCCGTCGGCCGGGACGCGGTCGTACGCGCCGACGAGATGGAGCCGACACGGGCCGGCGGCTGGACGTACTGGCAGGCCGGCGCCCCCGGACGGGGCATGCAGGCCCTCAGGGTCCGCGTCCCCCACGGCTCCCAGGGCGACATCGTGCGGGTGCACCCCGGCGAGGAGTGGCTGTACGTCCTCAAGGGGCGTCTCCGGCTGCGCCTCGGGGACGGCGCGCATCTGCTCGCCCCGGGCGACAGCGCGCACTACGACTCCCTGACCCCGCACCGCATCGCGGCCGAGGACCCCGACGGAGTCGAGCTCCTGTTCGTGCACACCCTGCTGCAAAGTCCCGCGACCGCCCTGTGCCTGGGGCCCCGTACCGGAGAGAGAACATGAGCAACCTGGAGGAGAAGTTCCCGCGCGCCCTGTGGGTCCGGCTGGTCGTCTACACCGTCGTCGGACACCTCGTCGCCGGATTCATCTGGCTGCTGTTCGAGGTCGGCGCCGGGTGACGGCCCCGGCCGGGTCGCGCGAGGTCAGTCCAGGAGCCGCTCGCGCAGCCGCTCCCGGGTCTCGGGGGCCAGCCGCAACCCGCGCTCCAGATAGGGGTCGACGCCGCCCCAGGTCTCCTCGATGGTCTCCAGGGCCGCCATGAGGTACTCGACGCGCGCGTCGAACAAGGGGGCGAGCAGCTCCATGACCTCGGGGGAGTAGGCCGAGGCCGAGGTGCTGCTGCGGCGCACCTTGTAACGGCGGTGCGGGGCGTTCGACTCCAGGTAGTCCGCGACGATCGCGTCCTGCTCCACGCCCAGGGCGAGCAGGGTCACCGCGATCGACAGACCCGCGCGGTCCTTGCCCGCGGCGCAGTGCATCAGCGCCGGGACGCTGTCCTCGGCGAGGGCGTGCAGCACCTGGGAGTGCTCCCTGGTGCGCTCCGTGATGATCGCCCGGTAGGAGGCGATCATCCGGTTCACGCCCTTGCCGTCGGCCAGGACGGCGCGCAGCTGCTCGAGGTCGCCGTCGCGGACCATCCGCCAGAACTCCGCGCCGTCCGCCGGGTCGCTCAGCGGCAGGTTCACATTCCGCACACCGGGCAGCTCGATGTCCGGCCCTTCCAGTTTCTTGTCGGCCGCGTTGCGGAAGTCGAAGATCGTGCGCAGGCCCAGGGAGCCGAGGAACGCCGCGTCCTCCTCGGTCGCGTGTGCGAGATGGCCGCTGCGGAACAGCACGCCCCGGCGCACGCGCCGGCCGTCCACGGTCGGCAGGCCGCCCACGTCACGGAAGTTGCGCACTCCGGCCAGCTCGGGTTCGGTAGAGGGGACCTGCTGCGTCACGGGAACTCCTCCCTGTCGGACCCGCCGTCACGGCTCGTCAGCGGGCGCGGCTTCGACCATACGACATGGCTTCCCCGGGCAATGAGCCGTCCGCAACCGTTGCCCGGGCGCCGCCGCGCCCGGATGATGGCCGTGCCTGCGCTGATCCGTCCGGCTCCGACGGGGAGGGACCTGTGCTCCAGACCGCCGACGACGGCCGTACCTGGCTGCTGACCGGCCCCACGAGCAGCTATGCCCTCCGTCTCACCGCGCACGACGAACTGCTCCATCTGCACTGGGGTCCCCGTATCGGGCTCGCCGACGCCGAGGCCCTGGCCGCCCGCCCGCTGCCGGAGTGCCGCCCCTTCGAGTCCCCGCTCGACGGGCACGAGGAGTACCCGGTCGAGGGCGGTCCCCGCTTCGTGCGGCCCGCGCTGTCCGTGCGCACCGCCGAACGGCGCGGCACCGAGTGGACGTTCGAGACATACGAGACATGCGGGGGCGAAAGCGACGAATTGCGCTTACGGTTCCGTGACGCGGGACTGCGCATCACCCTGCACTACCGCATGCGCGACGACGTCGTCGAACGCTGGGTCACCCTCGACAACCAGGGGCCCGACGCCGTGGAACTGCTGCGCGCCGACTCCGCCACCTGGACCCTGCCCGAACGCGAGGGCTGGCGGCTGTCCCAGCTGCACGGCCGCTGGGCCGCCGAGTCCCGCCTGGTGCGCACCGACCTCGCCTGCGGCGAGAAGGTCCTCGGCAGCCGCCGCGGCCACACCGGGCACCAGCACCTGCCCTGGGTCGCCCTCGACACCGACGCCACCGAGGAGCACGGCGAGGTCTACAGCTGCGCGCTGGGCTGGTCCGGATCGTGGCGGATCGCCGTCGCCCGGCTCCCCCACGCGCGCGTGCAGATCACCGGGGGCGCGGGGCACGACGACTCGGGGCTGCTGATGCTCCGGCCCGGGGAGTCGTACACCACCCCCGTCTTCGCCGGGCTGTGGAGCGGCGGCGGCCACGGCGGCGCGAGCCGCGCCTGGCACGCCTACCAGCGGAGGTACGTCGTCCCGGACGCGGACCGGGACCGGCCGGTGCTCTACAACTCCTGGGAAGCCACGGGGTTCGACATCTCCGAGGAGCGGCAGCGGGAGCTGGCCCGGCGGGCGGCGGAGATCGGTGTGGAGCTGTTCGTGGTCGACGACGGCTGGTTCGGCGCCCGTACCGGCGACCGCGCCGGACTCGGCGACTGGTGGCCCAACCCCGACCGGTTCCCCGGCGGCCTGAAGCCGCTCGCCGACCATGTGCACGGCCTCGGCATGCAATTCGGCATCTGGGTCGAGCCGGAGATGGTCAACCCCGACAGCGACCTGTACCGCGCGCACCCCGACTGGGTGCAGTACCAACCGGGACGCAGACGGACGGAGTTCCGCCATCAGCTGGTGCTCAACCTCGCGCGCGAGGACGTCCAGGAGCATCTGTGGGAACAGCTCCACGGACTGCTCTCGAGCACCCCGATCGACTATGTGAAGTGGGACTTCAACCGCAGCTTCACCGACGCGGGCTGGCCCGGGGACCCGTATCCGCAGCGTCTGTGGGTCGACCATGTGCGCGCGCTGTACGCCCTGCTGGACCGGTTGCGGGCCGCGCACCCGGGGGTGGCCTTCGAGTCCTGCTCGGGCGGCGGCGGCCGGGTCGACCTCGGCATCCTGTCCCGCACGGACCAGGTGTGGACCTCCGACAACACCGATCCGCTCGACCGGCTCGCCATCCAGCACGGCTTCAGCCACCTCCACCCCGCACGGGTCATGGCCGCCTGGGTCACCGACAGCCCGAACGCCCTGTCGGGGCGCGCCTGCGGGCTGCGCTTCCGGTTCGTGAGCGCCATGGCCGGGGTGCTCGGGGTGGGCGGCGACCTCACCCGGTGGACGGAGGAGGAACTGGCCGAGGCCCGGGACTGGATCGCCCTCTACAAGCGGATCCGGCCCGTGGTCCAGCGCGGCGACCTGTACCGGCTGCGGCCCCCGCAGGGCGGGCTGAGCGCGGTGCAGTACGTCCTCGGGGGCGAGACCGTCGTCCTCGCCTGGCTCCCGGCGCAGCACTACGGCGAGCCGCCGCCCCCGCTGCGGCTGCGCGGCCTCGACCCGGCGGCGTCGTACGCCTGCCCGGAGACCGGGGAGGTGCACCGGGGAGCCGTGCTGCTGCACCACGGGCTGCGCACCGGACTGCGGGGCGACGTCGATGCGACAGTCATCCACCTCTGTCGTGTCTAACCCTTCTGTCTGAATTGCGCCTTTGAGGTGAACTCGCCCTGGAATGGGGCCCGGTGAAGCCGCCCGCGTGACAAGTCTCATATCGGTGACGGTGCGTTTCTTGTTGTGTCCGCGTAATGTCCTTGTCCGTCCGGCGGTTTGAGGGGCGGACAGAAGATCGAATTCACGCGGCGTGACCGCCGGCCCCCGTGATGGATCATGCGAAAGGCGGGGAAAAAGGGATCATCTGCTTGTCCCTGTGCGCGCCGGTCGCCTACGGTCCTCACCGATCCGGACGGACGCCGAGTCCTGCCGCCGTCCGGGGACCCGCACACCCACCCGTGCACGGCAGGAGCGGGGGACCCACGAACCACTGCCTGTTCCGGTCTTCCGGAACTGGCTCGGGGTGAAGCCGCGGTGCGCGGCCGGGCAGCTCCAGCCCGAACCCGACAGCTCACCTCGCAGGCGCCGGAGAGGAATGCCCCATGCCCGCGAAGGGTAAGCACCGTCGTCCGAAGACCCGTCGTCTCACACGCTCCCTCCTCGCCGCCGGAACCGGTGGCGCCGCCTTCGCCCTTCCGCTCGTCTCGGCGGCGGGCGCGCACGCGGCCCCCGCGCACTCCCCGGCGGACAAGGCCGTGCAGGCCGCGCCCACGGCCACGCCGGTGACCGAGCGGAGCACCGCCGCCGAGGACAGGGAAGTGCGCACCTACACCGTCCGGGTCGGTGACTGCCTGTCGACGATCGCCGACGAGCACAACATCCGCGGCGGCTGGCAGAAGCTCTACGCGGACAACCGCCGGGCCGTCGGCGACAACCCGTCGCTGATCCACCCGGGTCTGAGGCTCGTCCTCGACGGCAGGGCCGCGTCGGCCGGCACCACCACGACGCCCACGTCCCCGGCGTCCGGCTCCTCCTCGCCGTTCGCGTCCTCCAAGCCGTCCGCCGCGCCTTCCTACAGGCTCACCTCCAAGCCGTCCGGGCAGTCCTCCGCGCCGTCCTCGGCCCCGAAGACGAAGCAGGCCCCCCGGGCCCCGCAGAAGGTCTCCACCGGCTTCACCTTCCCGGTGGCCGGCAAGGGGGTCTCCACCGGCTACCGCGTGGCCGGCGGCAGCTGGTCCAGCGGCTACCACACCGGTGTCGACTTCGCCGTTCCGACCGGCACCCCGGTCAGGGCCGTCGGTGCCGGCACGGTCGTCTCCGCGGGCTGGGGCGGCGCCTACGGCAACCAGGTCGTCATCAGGCTGAACGACGGCCACTACGCCCAGTACGCCCACCTGTCGTCGATCTCCGTCTCGGTCGGTCAGAGCGTGAGCACGGGACAGCGGATCGGCCTGTCCGGCGCCACCGGCAATGTGACCGGCCCGCACCTGCACTTCGAGATCCGCACCACGCCGAACTACGGCTCGGACATCGACCCGGTCGCCTACCTCCGCGCGCGCGGCGCCACCCTCGGCTGACGCCCGCCGCCCTCCCCGACCCGGGGCCGGCCGTCACCTTCGGCGGCCGGCCCGCGCCGTCGGCGGCCGGCGGACGTGCGTGGCTAATCTCACCGTCCGTCAACCTCTGCCTACGGTCGCGTAGGTCACATTCGAAGGTGAATCATGGGCTGATATGGCAGACGATTCGAAGAGCGACAACAGACCAGTGATCGGGTCGTACGTGGCCGTGGGGGACAGCTTCACCGAGGGCGTCGGCGATCCCGGCCCCGACGGTGCGTTCGTCGGCTGGGCCGACCGCTTCGCCGTACTGCTCGCCGATCGGCGGCCGGAGGGCGACTTCCACTACACCAACCTCGCCGTACGAGGAAAACTGCTCGACCAGATCGTGGAGGAGCAGGTCCCCAAGGCCATTGAACTCGCTCCCGACCTGGTCTCGTTCTGCGCGGGCGGCAACGACCTCATCCGTCCCGGCG
This sequence comes from Streptomyces thermovulgaris, assembly GCF_002155915.1. Lineage (GTDB taxonomy): Bacteria > Actinomycetota > Actinomycetes > Streptomycetales > Streptomycetaceae > Streptomyces > Streptomyces thermovulgaris. The sequence goes on from NZ_MUME01000057.1 coordinate 10,276, forward strand.
GCGACCCGGACGACGTGGCCGAACGCTTCGAGAAGGCCGTCGCCCGGCTCACCGCCGCCGCGGGCACCGTCATGGTGACCACCGGCTTCGACACCCGGGGCGTGCCCCTGCTCAAGCATCTGCGCGGCAAGATCGCCACCTACAACGGGCATGTGCGGGCCATCGCCGACCGCTACGGCTGCCCGGTGCTCGACCTGTGGTCGCTGAAGAGCGTCCAGGACCGCCGCGCCTGGGACGACGACCGCCTGCACCTCTCGCCCGAGGGGCACACGCGCGTGGCCCTGCGCGCCGGCCAGGTCATCGGCATCGACGTGCCGGCCGACCCGGAACAGCCCTGGCCCCCGATGCCGCCGCGCGGCACGCTGGAGATCCGCCGCGACGACGTGCACTGGGCACGCGAGTACCTGGTGCCGTGGATCGGCCGCCGGCTGCGCGGCGAGTCCTCGGGCGACCATGTGAAGCCCAAGGGCACCCTGTCGCCGGAGGAGATCAAGATGCGGATCGAGGCGGTGGCCTGACGGCCGCCGCGCCCGGCGTCCTCCGCGCCCGGCCCGGCTCCTGGGCGAGCACCTCGTCCGCCCGGTGCCGGGCCGGGCGCGGAAGGCCGTGCCACCGGCTTCCGCAGCACGCCCACGACGGCCCTGCGCGCACGACGGCCCTGTCACGACCATCGCCGCGGCAGGGCGGGACGCGCCCCGGCCGCACGGGTCACTTCCGCACGGCAGCCCCCTTCGCGCCCGATGCGGCCCCCGGCACCTCGCACGCGTCCTTGAAGCCCTGACTGGTCAGCCCGAGGGAGGAGTTGATGCGCGAGCGCAGGTTCTCCAGCGCCACCATCGCCGTCAGCTCCACCAGGGCCGGCTCGCCCAGCCGGTCGCGCAGCCGGGCGACCAGGGCGTCGTCCACGGTGGGCGGCGTGGCCGTCATGGCCTCGGCGTACTCCATGACGTCGCGCTCCAGCGGCGTATAGGCGTCGCTGTCCCGCCACACGGGAACGTCCTGCACCTTGCGGGGGGCCATGCCGCGCTCCCGGTTGACCCAGTAGCCGAAGTCCATGCACCACGAGCAGCCGATCGCGGCGGCCGAGGTCATCTCGGCGAGTGCCTTCAGATCGGGGTCGAGCCTGTTCCACTTCGCCACCGACTGCTCCAGGCGCACATAGCTCCACAACACCCGCGAGTTGTGCGCGAGCGCCCGGAGCGGGTCGAGGACCTTGCCGTAGACGCGCCTGCTGTACCACTCCACACCGCGGAAGAGACGGGTGCGGGGCGGGCTGAGCGAGATGCGGGCCATGGACGGCCACCTCCAGATGCATCGGTCGGTACACCGGCTTTCGTCGGCACCGCGCGGGTGCCTCACCGCATACGACGGACGGGGCGGCGCCGATGTGACATCGGCCGGCCGAGGAGGTCCTTCACCCCGCAGGGGCCCCTCATGCAGGAGCTCCTTACACAGGAGCCCCTCACACAGGAGCCCCTCATAATGGACGGACGGTCCGACCGACTCCACCGGAGGCATCGTTGGCAGGATTCCGTCCCCTGGGCTCCGGACTTCGCACCCTGCGGCCCGCGGCATTCGGAGCGGACCCCGACGAGGAGCGCATGGCGCGCATCCGCCGGTCCCCCCACTTCAAGGACGGCGCCTTCCAGAACCCCAAAGGTCCCGCACGGACCCGGCCCTCCTCCGGCTCGGTGCCCGGCCTTGTGAAGCTCTGGCTCGACAAGGAGCGGCGTGCCCGCCGCACCCCGCGAGGCACCGTGCCCGTGCACGCCACCACACTCGCCGACCTGGCCCGCCCCGCGGCCACCGGGCTGCGGCTGACCTGGCTGGGCCACTCCAGCGTGCTCGCGGAGCTGGACGGACGGCGGGTGCTCTTCGACCCCGTGTGGGGCGAGCGCTGCTCCCCCTTCCCCTTCGCCGGCCCCCGCCGGCTGCACCCCGTGCCCCTGCCCCTGGCCGCGCTCGGCCCGGTCGACGCCGTCGTCATCTCCCACGACCACTACGACCACCTGGACATGCCCACCATCAAGGCGCTGGCCGGCACGGACACCGTCTTCGCGGTACCGCTCGGCGTCGGCGCCCACCTGGAGCGCTGGGGCGTCGACCCCACCCGCATACGCGAACTGGACTGGCACGAGTCCACCCGGGTCGGCGGCCTCACCCTCACCGCCACCCCGGCCCGCCACTTCTGCGGGCGCGCCCTGCGCAACCCCCAGCACACCCTCTGGGCCTCCTGGGTCGTCGCCGGCGAGGAGCACCGGATCTACCACAGCGGCGACACCGGCTACTTCGACGGCTTCAAGGACATCGGCGCGGAGCACGGCCCGTTCGACGCGACGATGATCCAGATCGGCGCGTACTCCGACTGGTGGCCCGAGGACCGGGCCGGTTCCGCGCCGCTGCCGGGCGCGTGGCCGGACATCCACATGAACCCCTCACAAGGCGTCCAGAGCCACCTCGACCTGCAGCAGGGCCGGCCGGGCGGGGTCATGCTGCCGATCCACTGGGCGACGTTCAACCTCTCCTTCCACCCCTGGGCGGAGCCGGGGGAGTGGACGCTGGCCGCGGCCGAGGCGGTCGGCCAGACGGTCGCCCTGCCGGTTCCGGGCCGGCCGTTCGAGCCCGCCGGCGAGATCCCCTCGCGACCGTGGTGGCGGGACGTGTCGCAGCCGCTGGTCCGCACCTGGCCGGTGCCGGAGCCCGTTCCGCACACGGCACACGGCCTCGAGCCGGCCGGCGAGGACCGGCCGGCCGCGGAGGCGGGGGAGTGCGAAGGAGCTGCGGCACCGGGGCGTTGAGCCGTGCGCCGCTCCTCGGCCCGTGCGCGAGAAGCGCCTTCGGCCCGGCGTCCGGCCCGGCCCCGGGGAACGGGCGGGCAGCCCTTTGCCCATGTCCCGCCTCATGCCCGCCGCTTCGTCCGTCCCGCGTCCGTCCTTTGTCCGGAGGACCTTTCACGGATTTGCCGGATTCCTTCCTTCTCGGCGGTCTAAGGTACGGGTACGCCGCGCGGCCCGTCGCGGTCAGACGAGGAGGCCCCTGTGTCATCGACCTGCGACCCCCGGCACGCTCCCGTCGGCGATGTGAGCGCAGCGCTCATGATGATCGACTCCCGGCTCAAGGCCGTCTACGACGGCAGGACCGAGCCCGACCCCGACCAGCANNAGTGGCTGCGGGCGGCCTACGAGGACCACGGCAAGGACGTCATCGAGTGCGTGGTGCCCGACCTCGTGGCCACGATGCGCATGATGCCCAGAAGCGTCCGTCCCGAGGCCATTCCCACCATGGCCGGCCTGGTCATCGCCGCGGGCACCGGTCTGAGCCCCAGCCTGTGGCGCAAGCAGTACGGGGACTGGACCAGGGACGAGATGACTCCCCTGGAGGCCACCGCCTTCCTGCTCGCGGAGCACATCAACCGCCTCACCGACGACCGCGACTTCGCCACCCGGGTGATCGCCGAGGTCCTGTCCGAGACGGACGAGGCCTGACGGCCGCCCCCGGACTTGCCTGCTGCTCGACTCCCCATCGGCAACTCGGTGTTCCATACCGGCCCCGAGCGGCCGACGAGCCGTCCTCGCTCATTCCGGCGGTTCACTCATTCCAGTGGTTCCGACTCCAGGAAAGCGCGCATCTCGAGGGCAAGGCGGCGCATCTCTTCCCCGGGAGCATGGGTGGTGGTCATGCGGAAGTGCCACTCGTCGCCGGGGACACGATCGTGCAGCCGAGCACATCGCAGCGGCCGTGCCCGCCGTCGCGGGTGGAGCGGCCGGGCCGTGGTGGCGCGGGGTGGCATGAGGGTGGCGCAGGATCGATACAGCGGGTGACGGTCCGAAGGGCACCGAAGAGGGGGGC
>NZ_MUME01000570.1 GCF_002155915.1 Streptomyces thermovulgaris
GCACCGGGGGGCGGCGGGTATCCGCCGGGCGGAGGCGGGTAGGCGCCTCCCGGAGGCGGCGGGTACGCGCCGGGCTGGCTGGGGTAGCCGTATCCCGGGGCCTGGGACGGCTGTTGCGGCTGCTCGGACACGGTTTCTCCACTCTTCGGCAGGGACAAACTGACGGCCATCTTGCAGGAAGCCCGATCGGAGCAGAGCAGCGGGGTCCGCCCCAACGAGTGACCGGGCGGCCCGGACGCGCTCGGCCTCCCCCACCGCGCACCCCCGGTGCCTAACCTGATGACATGTCAGATGACGAGTCCTACGAGCTGCTCGGTTTCGACAACGTGCTGCTGCCCGTGGGGGATCTCGGCGAGGCCGTCGGTTTCTACGAGCGCGCCGGGTTCACGGTGGCGTTCCGGCTGGACGAGGCGGGCATCGCGGGGCTGAAGGTGGGAGGCGAGACGCCGGGGCTGCTGCTGCGCGTGGAGGACGCCCTCGGCCACCGGACACCGCCGTGGCCCTCGC
>NZ_MUME01000571.1 GCF_002155915.1 Streptomyces thermovulgaris
GGCGAACGCCGTCGCCTTTCATCAAGCCTCGGCCGCAGGCCGCTGGGAAAGCCCGTGGGAGAGCTATGGCGGCTTCCGGTACGCCTTTTCTGACTGAAGGGCGTTCGGAGCTGTGTCGAGATCTCTTGGAACTCCAGTGGCAACGCGTCGGTCTACGGCTATGCGCTTGACACTGCGGGTGACGGCTACGGCGCGCTGGCGTAAGTGATGTACGAATACTGGAACGGGGCCCGGTGGGTGCCTGCCCGGAGGGCCCTGGCAAAGGCCGGTGGCGGCATGGGCAGCCAGGTATGGAATTACGGCAAGCATGCCACGGTTAAGGTTCGCAACGTCTGGCTGCGGTCCTGCTTGTGGAGTTCCGTAGGCAGGATCTGCGAGGGCGGCGCCCACTGACGCGGTTGCCCAGCATGACCCGGGTGTAGGACCTTTTCCGGAGTGCCTGTGATCGCCGTATCAGCGGATTCGTGCGGTGGCGGATGCTGAACGGCATCGTGGGTAGCCGCTGGCCTGCGCCTTGCAGGTTTGGAACAAGGTAGCTGTCACAGGACAGCATGCTTGATCTTGTGTCGGCTGGCCGTCTTGGCGGCAGCTGCCGCGATGAGC
>NZ_MUME01000572.1:0-210 GCF_002155915.1 Streptomyces thermovulgaris
GCCGTCGCGTTGGCCGCCGCCACGTCCCGGACGTGCACGAAGTCCCTCAGCTGCCGCCCGTCCTCGAACACGCGCGGTGCCTCGCCCCGGGCGAGCGCCGAGCGGAAGAGGGCGGCGACACCGGCGTACGGGGTGTCCCGCGGCATTCCGGGGCCGTAGACGTTGTGATAGCGCAGCGACACCGCCGACCCGCCGGTGCAGCGGGCCCAG
>NZ_MUME01000572.1:225-656 GCF_002155915.1 Streptomyces thermovulgaris
CGGCCCGGGCCGTACGCTCCCGTGCCGCGGGCACGTGTACCGCCCCTCCCCGTAGACGGCCATCGACCCGGCCAGCACGAGGTGCCCGACGCCGGCCTTCGCCATGGCGGCGAGCAGTACGGCGGTGCCCAGGTCGTTGCGCGAGACGTACTCCGCCGCGTCGGAGATCCCGTCGCCGAGCCCGACCATCGCGGCCTGGTGGCACACGGCGTCCACCCCGGACAGGGCGCGTTCGACGGCTTCCGGGTCCCGCACGTCGGCGCCGGGATCCTCCCGCACGTCGAACACGAGCGGCTCGTGTCCGCGCTCCCGGAGCACGGACACGACCTGGGATCCGATGAACCCGGCACCGCCGGTGACCAGTACGCGCATGCGATCACGCTAGTGGCGATACGGCGGATTCAGCGGTTTCAGCAGGTTCTTCCTTGTCC
>NZ_MUME01000573.1 GCF_002155915.1 Streptomyces thermovulgaris
GGCTGCCCGCCACGTGATGCCACGTCCAGCCGTGCGGAGTCGCCACATTCGGCACCGTGTCCCACAACTCGTGCCCGGAGGCCGCCATCGCCGCGTTCGCCGACACATAGTCCGTCAGCCGCAGCTCGTCGACCCCGAACCCCGCAGGCGGCTCCGCGATCTCCACCGCGACCCGCGCATACGGCGAGAAGTCGGGAAAACCGCGCTCGTCCACCCACACCCCTCTGGGATGACGGGCAGCCCGGACCGGATCCGGAAAGTGCACGACCTGCCCGGCATAGGCCGCATTCGGCGGCGCGGTCCGTCCCCCAGCCTGGCGGCCGGGTGGAACCCCCAGCCCGAGCCGACCTGTCGTCATGGCGGTTGCCCCCTGAGGCACTCTGTACGACCCACGGCGACCGGCATCCAGCACCGGCCCGCCACGACCCGTATCCCTACTTCTCTCCACTACGTCAACCGCGCGCACCGCGGCGTGTCGACAGCCTATGCGGTACACCGACCCCGGTCACCGGGCCACCACCCC
>NZ_MUME01000574.1 GCF_002155915.1 Streptomyces thermovulgaris
CTGGGCGCTATGCCGACCAGGGCGTTCACCTTGGCGGCCCCGCCGAGGAACTTCAGGTAGTAGCGGGGCATCATGCCGCCCTGCGAGTGGCCGACGAGGTCGACCTCGGCGGCACCGGTCGCGGCGAGCACCTCGTCGACGAAGGCGGCCAGCTGCTCCGCCGACTTGTCGATGGGCCCGAGGCCGTAGAAGACCGGGACGCCCTCCAACTGACCGTAGTTGAGGGAGAAGACGCAGTATCCGCGGTCCTTCAGGTACGGAGCGAGCCCGATCCAGTTGGTCACGGCGTTGCCGAAGGTGCCGTGGACGAGGACGACGGGGCGGGGGTGGGCGGCGGAGGGCTTGCAGCGGTAGTCGTTCCAGCCGCTGCTGGGGGCGCTGGAGGCGTGGGCGGTGACGGCTGAGGCGGCGGCGAGCACGGCGGCCAGGACCAGGGCGACGAGGGGTCTGACCGCCCGCTTGAAGGGCAGCATCGAGTGATCTCCTTGCGGGTCAAGGGAAGCGCGACGGCACTACGCCCTGTGATCCGGATCACGGGATGCTGTTCACTCGTCAAGTTACGGGCCAGTAGTCCAAGTGTGAAGTAACGGGTCGGCAAAAAATTCTGCAGATGGC
>NZ_MUME01000575.1 GCF_002155915.1 Streptomyces thermovulgaris
AGTCTTCGCTCGGATCACCGGACCCCTGAGATGTAAGGGTGCTCGTCGAGCGCGGTGCCTCCGGCGGCCTCGGTAGCCTGACGGCGCCGTATGTCGGGGGGAGTTGGCCGTGGAGAACATTCTGTCCGGGGGTGTCGGGGCCGCCATCGGGCTCATAGGGGCGGTGTTCGGTTCGTGGTTCACCGCGCGCCGACAGGACCGCATGTGGCTCCGGGAACAGAAGCTCAAAGCGGGGACCGCCTTCAACACGGCCGTGGTTCAGTTGCTGGACCACCTGAAGGGGACGCAGCTGGGCGACGACGGTCCCGAGGTCAACGAGCTGGTGAACCGGATGCAGGAGGCACGCTCGGCCCTCTACCTGCTCTGTGACGGCGACACCGTTGCTCTCGCCGATGCTCTCGCGCGTCGGGTATGGAGCACCCGGCCCACCGAGGGCAGGGACGACCGCCGGGCCGAGTTCCAGGAGACGCTGGACCTTCTGCGTCGCTTCACCCATCAGCTCCGGCAGGAGATCGCCAAGTCGTAGGGGACCTCGAGTCCTTGAGTCCTCGTTCTTCCAGGACGACCGGACGGCTTCAGCGCTCTGTCGGGTGGCTTCGGGACTCCGTGCGGTTCAGGAGGGCACGGCGGCGGCTGTTCGGCAGTCGGCGCAGCGGCCTGGTTCCGGAGCGCGGAAGGCGCGGTCGCAGCCGTCGCAGTTCTGGAGGGGGTGCCGGACGGGCGGCGGTGGGACGGCCGGGG
>NZ_MUME01000576.1 GCF_002155915.1 Streptomyces thermovulgaris
TGTACCAGCTGCTGCGCGACGCGCACGAGCTGGTGCCCGGGATCACCGAGCTGCCGCTGACGGAGACCCGCGCCGGACTGCGCCCCGGCTCCCCCGACAACGCGCCCCTGCTCGGCCCGACCGCGCTCGACGGCCTGCTGCTGGCCACCGGGCACCACCGCAACGGCGTGCTGCTCACGCCGGTCACCGGTGACGCCATGGCGCACGTCCTGACCACCGGCGAGCTGCCGGAGGAGGCCCGCCCCTTCAGTCCGCGGCGCTTTCGCGCCGCCGCATCCATGGAGCAGCCCGTATGAACCTCTCCGTCACCATCTCCGTCAACGGCGAACCCCGCCGGGTCGCGCCCGGCACGGCTCTCGACACCGTCGTGCGGTCCCTCACCGCGGCCCCCTCGGGGGTGGCCGCCGCCGTCAACGAGACCGTCGTCCCGCGCGCGCAGTGGCCGTCCACGGCCCTGGCCGAGGGCGACCGCGTCGAAGTGCTGACCGCCGTCCAGGGAGGCTGAGCCATGGCCGACGATCCCCTGGTCCTCGGAGGGACGTCCTTCGCCTCCCGGCTGATCATGGGCACGGGGGGCGCGCCCAGCCTGGAGGTGCTGGAGCGGGCCCTGCTCGCCTCCGGCACGGAGCTGACCACCGTCGCGATGCGGCGGGTGGACCCGTCGGTGCGCGGATCCGTGCTGTCGGTCCTCGAGAAGCTGGGCATCCGGGTGCTGCCCAACACCGCCGGC
>NZ_MUME01000577.1 GCF_002155915.1 Streptomyces thermovulgaris
GCCGCCCGGGCGGCGTTCCGCCGGGACAGGGCGTCGAGCAGTCCGCGCTCACCGCGCCCGCGGAGCAGCAGCAGGACGAAGGGGTCGGCGTCCAGCAGGCGTGCGGTCTGGTAGCAGAGGGCGGCGGCGTGCTTGCAGGGGTGGCCGCGGTCGGGGCAGCTGCAGTGGGGTTCCAGGTCGCCGGGGCCGGGCAGCAGGGGGACCCCGCAGCCGGCGAGGGACCGGGGCATCTCCTTGTCGAGGAGCGCGGCGATGTGCCCCGGGCGCTCGGCGGCGGCGTCCAGGAACCGGTCCCAGTCGGCGTCGTCCAGCGTCCGCAGCCGCACCTGCGCCCGGTAGGGGCGCGGGCGGCTCCCCCGCACGTACGCCAGGACCAGTCCCGGTGTCACGGTGATGGCGTCCACATGCCCCGCCTCCGCGTACGCCCGCCCCCGGGCGAGCCGTGCCGCGTCCAGCGCGCTCTTCTCCAGGGCGGTGATCCACGCGTTGCCCCACCAGGTCTCCGCGAACCTCCCGTCCCCGGCCGTCCGGGCCTCGAACGCCGGGAAGGTGCGCCGGAGTTCACCGTCCCGGTGGGGGGAGGCCATGGTGGGAGGGA
>NZ_MUME01000578.1 GCF_002155915.1 Streptomyces thermovulgaris
CGTGCGGGGTGCCCTTGCCGAACTCCTTGGTCCAGCGGCGCATGATCTCGCGCCAGGCGATCGCGGTCTCGTTGGCGTCGGCCGGGCGGACGACGTTCAGCCCCGGGATGGCCCGCAGGCTCGCCAGGTGCTCGACCGGCTGGTGGGTCGGACCGTCCTCGCCCAGGCCGATGGAGTCGTGCGTCCACACGTACGTCACCGGAAGGTGCATCAGCGCGGACAGGCGCACCGCGTTGCGCATGTAGTCGGAGAACACCAGGAAGGTGCCGCCGTAGACACGGGTGTTGCCGTGCAGCGTGATGCCGTTCATCGTCGCGGCCATCGCGTGCTCGCGGATGCCGAAGTGGATCGTGCGCCCGTACGGGTTCGCCTCCGGCAGCGGGTTGCCCTCGGGCAGGAACGACGACGTCTTGTCGATCGTCGTGTTGTTCGAGCCGGCCAGGTCCGCCGAGCCGCCCCACAGCTCCGGGATCACCTCGCCCATGGCCTGGAGCACCTTGCCGGAGGCCGC
>NZ_MUME01000579.1 GCF_002155915.1 Streptomyces thermovulgaris
ACGGGAAAAGGAGGGAAGCAGGGGCAAGGGGCAGAGGGCCGGAAAGAGGTGAACGGTGAACGAAAAAATGGCCAACAAGCGGCATGGGCCGACCCAATTCGGTCACGTGCACGTGCATCTGCCCTTGCATCTGGTGTGCGCATCCGAAACGATGGCATCGCGCCACCGCCGCATCGCATCGACCGCGAATTCCCGGGAGTGCCTCGCATGGGGACGAATGGATCGACCATGCTCGAGCCGTTACGGCAGGGCCTTCCGTCGCTGGATCCCGCGGCCGTGTCCAGCGCCGCCTCCTGCGCCCTGCCCACCCGCTACGAAGCGGTGCGCGAAGCACGGCGGTTCACCCGGAACATGCTCGACCAGTGGGAGCTGAGCGACCGGTTCGACGAGGTCTGCCTGGTGGTCTCCGAACTGGTCACCAACGCCCTGCGGCACGGGCTGCCCCTCGCCCTGCCCCGCCCCGCCGGCAAGGCCCCGCGGGCCGGGTGCCACGACCCCGCGCCGCCGCACGACGCCGGCCCGTACATCCGTCTGCACCTGCTGTACTGGACCGAGCGGCTGGTGTGCGCGGTGCGCGACCCCAGCCAGGCGGGCCCGGTCGTCGGCGAGGCGGACGACTTCTCGGCGGAGTCGGGCCGCGGTCTGTTCCTCGTCGAC
>NZ_MUME01000058.1 GCF_002155915.1 Streptomyces thermovulgaris
ATGTGTTAAGCACGCCGCCAGCGTTCGTCCTGAGCCAGGATCAAACTCTCCGTGAATGCCTAACCGGATATCCGGTCACACACACCACGAGAGCCGGACCAGAATGGGAAGGAATCATCCCCACCCGGTCCACAGCATCCTCGCTGTGTTCTTCAAAGGAACCACGCCACCAGACAGATCCGAACCAGACCCGCCCGGTGTCGGGGCATCAACATATCTGGCGTTGACTTTTGGCACGCTGTTGAGTTCTCAAGGAACGGACGCTTCCTTCGTACTCACCCTTCACGGGCTTTCCTCCGGGCGCTTCCCTTCGGTGTTTCCGACTCTATCAGATCTTCTTGCCGATCTGATCCCCGGTCAGCGGGGTTTGTCTTCACGGCCCTCGGGCCGCTCCGACGTCCCAGACTTTAGCGGATTCCCTCGGCGATTCCCAATCGGACTCTCGGTGTTCCGATTCGAGATCGGCGAGTCCCGTGCATGAATTGTTTTTGGGCACGCCAAAAACAACCCTGCAGGGAGATCACGCTCGTGGTTGGGGTGCCGCTTGTGCGGCGGAAAGTGCTGCCGTAGAACCGTTACAGCTCTGCGGCAACCTGAGGAACTTTACGGATCCACCAGGGGGCTGTCAAGCGCCCTGGCCGAAGTTTTCGTCCAGGTCGTTGAGCCGTCCGCCGGCGTCCGGCTGGGCGTCCTCGACACGGCGGAGCAGCCTGATCAGCATCTCGCCGAGGGCCGTGCGCTCCGCCGGGGACAGGTCCTGCAGGAGGTTGCCCTCGAAGACCGTGGCCAGGCGCATGGCCTCGAGCCACTTCTCACGGCCGGCGGGGGTCAGCTCCACGATGACACGGACGCGGTTGGCCTCGTCGCGTTTCCGGGTGACCAGGCCCTCGGCGACCATCCGGTCGATGCGATGGGTCATCGCCGCCGGGGTCAGGCCGAGGCGCTTGGCGAGGTCGCTCGGGCCCATGCGGTACGGGGCGCCGGAGAGGACGAGGGCCTTGAGGACCTCCCAGTCGGCGTTGGTGATGCCGAGTGCGGCGGTCTGCCGGCTGTAGGCGACGTTCATCCGGCGGTTGAGCCGGGACAGCGCGGAGACGATCTGCTCGACCTGGGGGTCGAGGTCCTGGAACTCGCGCTGATAGGCGGCGATCTGCTCTTCAAGTGTCGGTTCGGTGCCGGCGCCGATGCCGGAGGTGTCGCCCATGGGCGCAGTATGACACGTCTTGACTTGGTGTTGAAGTCCTTAGAGATGTACTCTTCAGCATTGAAGTTTAGCTTCTAAGTGTTCACATTCGACTGCCGAGTGCTTCAACCGTCCGCAAGGAAGACCCGCAAGGGTCGAGCAAGAGCGTCAAGAGCGACCAGAGAGAAGAAAGAGGTGAACGTGACCAGGGCGATGGACACGGCGATGCGCCGGATCCATGTGGGCAACGCACTCAGCGCGTTCGGGCTCGGCTTCACCGTCCCCTATCTGTACGTCTATGTCGCGCAGGTCCGGGGGCTGGGGGCCACGACGGCGGGGCTCGTCCTCGCCGTCTTCGCCGTGGCCGCGCTGATCGTGCTGCCGTTCGCCGGCCGGGCGATCGTGCGGCACGGTCCGTTGCCGGTCCTGCTCGCCGCCCTGGTCACGGCCGCGCTGGGCGCACTGAGTCTGGGACTGGCGGCGGACGCCGGGGCCGTACTGCTGTCGGCGGCGGCACTCGGCGCCGGACAGGCCGTGATGCAGCCGGCGCTGGCGACGATGATCGTGGACTGCTCGACCCTGGAGACGCGGTCGCGGGCGTTCGCGATGCAGTTCTTCCTGCAGAACCTGGGACTGGGCGTGGGCGGCCTCATCGGGGGGCACTTCGTCGACACCTCCCGGGTCTCCTCCTTCACCCTGCTGTTCGCGATCGAAGCAGCGGTGTTCCTGCTGCTGGTCGTGCTGATGTCGACGATCCGGATGCCGCGCTCGCCGCGGACCGGGGACGCGCCGGCCGGGGCCGGGCAGCCGGCGAGGGGCGGCTGGAGGCAGCTGCTCCGGAACCGGGCCATGGTGCAGCTGTGCGTGCTGGGCTTTGTGCTGTTCTTCGCCTGCTACGGACAGTTCGAGTCGGGACTGAGCGCCTACGGTGTGGAGGCCGCCGGGGTCTCGACGTCGACGCTGGGGACCGCACTGGCCGCGAACACGTTCATGATCGTGGCGGCGCAGTTCGCCGTGCTGAAGTTCGTCGAGCGGCGGAGGCGGTCGCGGGTGATCGCGGCGGTGGGGCTGATCTGGGCGCTCGCGTGGGCCGCGGCGGCGTACGCGGGGCTCGGGCACGCCGGCCATGTGGTGGCCACGGTCGCGTTCGTGTCGACGTACGCGCTGTTCGGGCTCGGTGAGGCGATGCTGTCGCCGACGGTCGCACCGCTGGTGGCGGATCTGGCACCGGACGGGCTGGCGGGACAGTACAACTCGGCTTTCGCCCTGGTGAAACAGCTGGCGCTGGCGCTGGGACCGGCGGTGGGCGGACCGCTGGCGGCCTCGCTGCCCGGGCCGTACGTGGTGACGTTCCTGGCGTTCTCGCTGTCGATCAGCGTGCTCGCGCTGCGGTTGGGCCGGTGGCTGACGCCGGTGCAGGACCATCCGTGGGCCGCGCGGAGCCGGGTGGTCGCACGGGGCGGGCCGGTGACGGGGGCTCAGGCCACCAAGGCGTGATCCGCTGGCTCCTGTCGAGTTCCGCGCGTTCCTGCGCGTTCCTGCCGGATTCCGGCCGGGCTGTGCTCGGCCCGCCCGGCCGGTGGCCGTTCTCCGTTCAGGCCGCCGTCATCGGCTCCCCGTCCGTCCCGTGTCCTGCGGGAGCAGGAACTCGCACCAGACCGCCTTGCCCCCGTCCGGGGTTCTGCGGGAACCCCAGTTGGCGGCGATCGCGGCGATGATGGCGATGCCGCGGCCGGACTCCTCGGTGGGGCCGGCGCACCGGCGGCGGGGAAGGTGGTCGTCGCCGTCGGTGACCTCGACGATGAGGCGGCGGTCGGTGCGGCGCAGCCGCAGACGCATGGGCGGGGTGCCGTGCTGGAGGGAGTTGGCGACCAGTTCGCTCGCGGCGAGGACGCCCAGGTCGTGCAGGTCGGACGGGAAGCGCCAGCTGGTGAGCACCCCGGAGGCGAAGGCACGCGCGTGGGGGGCCGCTTCCACTCCGCCGAGCAGTTCGAGGGCCGCGTTGCGGAAGAGCTCGGCGTCCGGGCCGGTGCGGACGGGGTGCTGGAGGACGAGAACGGCCACGTCGTCGTCGTGGTCGGCCTGGACTCCGGCCGAGCGGACCAGGCGGTCGCAGATCACCTGGGGGGTGCCGGTGGCGCCGGCGAGGGCGTGTTCCAGGGCGGCGATGCCCTCGTCGAGGTCCTCGCCGCGGCGCTCCACCAGGCCGTCGGTGTAGAGGACCGCCGTGGCGCCGGGGCCCAGGGGGATCGAGCCGGAGGAGTGCACCCAGCCGCCGGTGCCGAGCGGCGGCCCGATGGGGTCGTCGGCGCGCAGGACGGTGCCGTTCTCGTCGCGGACGAGGATCGGCAGGTGTCCCGCGGAGGCGTACACCAGCCGGCCCTCGTTGGGGTCGTGGACGGCGTAGACGCAGGTGGCGATCTGGTTGGCGTCGATCTCCATGGCGAGGCCGTCGAGGAGCTGGAGCACTTCGTGCGGGGGAAGGTCCAGACGGGCGTAGGCCCGGACGGCGGTGCGGAGTTGGCCCATGATCGCGGCTGCCCGCACTCCGCGTCCCATCACGTCGCCGATGACCAGGGCCGTGCGGCCGCCGCCGAGGGTGATGACGTCGTACCAGTCGCCGCCGACCGCGCTCTCCGTGCCGCCCGGCCGGTAGGTGGCGGCGATGCGCAGGTCGTCCGGCTGTTCCAGGTCCTGGGGCAGGAGGGAGCGCTGGAGGGTGACCGCGGTCTCGCGCTGCCGGCGCTCGCTGGTGCGCAGCCGTTCGGCGGCCTCGGCGTGATCGGTGACGTCGGTGGCGAAGATCAGGACGCCGGTGCCGGCGGTGGGGCGGCCGTTCGCGGTCACCGGTGTGCAGGTGAATGTGTAGGAGCGGCCGTCGACGGCCTTGCGGGACTTCAGGGTGCGGGGTCTGCCGCTGCGCAGGACCTGGTCGAGCAGCGGGAGCAGGCCCAGTTCGCGCAGTTCGGGCAGGGCCTCGCGGGCGGGTGTGCCGAGGGGGCGTGTGCCGAAGGCCGCCGTGTAGGCGTCGTTGACGTAGGCGATGCGGTGGTCGGGGCCGTGGACGAGGGCGACGAGGGCCGGGACGCGGTCGAGGACCTCGCGTACGGGGAGTTCGTCGACGGCGGGCACCGGTCCTGGCTCGTCGGTCGGTTGCCCGGCGCGGGCCGCGGGCACGGAGCCGTCCGTCCGGCGGGCCGGGACGGACGCGTGCTCGGTCCGCGCTGCGGCGCGACGCTGTGTTCCGGGGATGCCGGGGAGCCGGGCGCTCCAGCGCGTGAAGTTCACGAATCCTTGCCTTGTGTCGTCGTCTCGGGCCGGCTCCGGGCTCGGCCGGGGATTCCGGGGCCGCGCGGCGGTGCCGCACATTCTTACCGCCCTGGGGGTGCGTCACAGCGGGAACACGTCATCCGTGGGACGCCGGGGCGTGCGGAGAAGTTCCGCTGTTCGGTCAGGACGACCCTTTCGGGTGGGTGTTCGGGTCAAGGGGGTGTTTTCCCCTGACCGCGAGTTCGAATTCCGCACGGGGGTGTTCGAGCGATCCCAGGGAGACGATCTCCCGTTGGAACAGTCCCGCGAGGGTCCATTCGGCGAGCACCCGGGCCTTGCGGTTGAAGGTGGGCATCCTGCTGAGGTGGTAGGCGCGGTGCATGAGCCAGGCGGGGAGGCCCTTCAGCCTGTGCCCGTGGATCTGTGCGACGCCCTTGTGCAGTCCGAGCGAGGCGACCGCGCCGGCGTGCCTGTGCGCGTAGGTCCTCAGGGGCTCGCCGCGCAGGGAGCGGCCGATGTTGTCGGCCAGGAGCCTGGCCTGGCGGAGGGCGTGCTGGGCGGTGGGCGGGGTCAGGCTGCCCGGTGCGGCGGCGGTGACGTCGGGCACGGCCGCGGCGTCGCCCGCGGCCCAGGCGTGTGCGACGCCCTCGACGGTCAGCCGGGCGGTGCATTTCAGACGCCCGTGCCCATTGAGCGGCAGGTCGGTGGCGGCAAGAAGAGGGTGCGGTTTGACACCGGCGGTCCACACGACCGTACGGGTGGGGAAGCGCTGCCCGTCGCTGAGGACGGCGACCCGGTCGGCGCAGGACTCCAGGCGGGTGCGGAGCAGGACCTGGATGTTGCGGCGGCGCAGCTGGGTGAGGGTGTAGCGGCTCAGCTTCTCGTCGACCTCGGGCAGGATCCGGTCCGAGGCCTCCACGAGGATCCACTTCATGTCCTCGGGCTCGACGTTGTGGTAGTAGCGCGTGGCGTAGCGGGCCATGTCCTCCAGCTCGCCGAGCGCCTCCACGCCCGCGTAGCCGCCGCCGACGAAGACGAAGGTGAGGGCGGCGTCGCGGATGCCGGGGTCGCGGGTGGAGGAGGCGATGTCCATCTGCTCGAGGACGTGGTTGCGCAGGCCGATGGCCTCCTCGACGCTCCTGAAGCCGATGCCGTGCTCGGCGAGGCCGGGGATGGGCAGGGTGCGCGAGACGGAGCCCGGGGCCAGGACGAGTTCGTCGTAGGTCAGCTTCTCGGTGCCCCCGGTCTCCTCGGTGGCGAGGGTGGTGAGGGTCGCGGTGCGGTGCGCGTGGTCGACGGAGGTGACCTCGCCGACGATGATGCGGCACCGGCCGAGGACGCGGCGCAGGGGGACGACGACGTGCCGGGGCGAGATCGCGCCGGCGGCGGCTTCGGGCAGGAAGGGCTGATACGTCATGTAGGGGGCGGGCGTGACCACCGTGATCTCGGCCTCGCCCCGCCTGAGCTCGTGTCTCATCGTCCGTTGCAGACGCAGGGCCGTGTACATCCCGACGTAGCCCCCGCCGACAACGAGAATGCGCGCGCGTTCCTTCACCTTCCCATGACGCACCGGGTGCGGTCGTTTGTCCACAGGCCCGGCACATCGTGTGACCGCCGGCCGGAGCGGCGCGGGGTTGGCCGAAATACCGCTGTGAGAGAAAAAGCACAGGTCAGCCCGTGTGGAAGGGGAACCGAAGAGGGGGCATTCCGGGCGTATACGGCTCGTGCTCCGATCGGGGGGCGCTCCGTGCGGAATCTGCCCCTTCTGAATTGACTCTCCCTCAACTATGTTCGTGTGGACGGGGTGTGGGGAGTGGTCGAGCGAGCCCGCGGAGTACCACCGGATCCCGGGGGGCGGGCCCGGTCGTGCGTGATCTCCGTTGTGCGCATCCCGGAATCGGTGACGGGGAGAGTCTCCGGGGGGAGACGTCATTACCGGGGGATCATTCATGCACATTCAGGACACTCATGGGTCCGCTGCGTCCGCCACGTCCGCCAGGTCGGCCGGGCCGGCCGGCAGGGCGGCGACCGCGGCGTCGGGCACCGGGCGCG
This sequence comes from Streptomyces thermovulgaris, assembly GCF_002155915.1. Taxonomy (GTDB): domain Bacteria; phylum Actinomycetota; class Actinomycetes; order Streptomycetales; family Streptomycetaceae; genus Streptomyces; species Streptomyces thermovulgaris. The sequence goes on from NZ_MUME01000058.1 coordinate 6,506, forward strand.
GGGAGGAGGCCCGGTCGGGCCGGACGACGCCGCTGCGTGTGGACGCGCAGCGCAATCTCGAGCATGTGCTGCGGGCGGCACGTGAGGTCTTCGGGGAGCTGGGGTACGGCGCGCCGATGGAGGACGTGGCGCGGCGCGCGCGGGTCGGGGTCGGCACGGTGTACCGGCGTTTTCCGAGCAAGGACGTCCTGGTGCGGCGCATAGCCGAGGAGGAGATCGCCCGGCTGACCGAGCAGGCGCGGGCCGCGCTCGGACAGGAGGACGAGCCGTGGTCGGCGCTCTCCCGCTTCCTGCGCACCTCGGTGGCGTCCGGTGCCGGGCGGCTGCTGCCCCCGCACGTGCTGCGGGTGGGGGTCGCCGAGGAGCACCCCGGCGATGCGGGCCGGAAAGCCGACGGCCGGGTGCCGCAGCAGCGGTCCCGTCCGGATGGCGGGGAGTTCGGGGCCGCGTCCGAGGGCGCGGCGGCCCAGGACGACGCCGGGGCGGCGGAGCTGCTGGAGGTCGTGGGGCGGCTCGTGGAGCGGGCGCGTGCCTCGGGCGAGCTGCGGCCGGACGTGTCGGTGTCGGACGTGCTGCTGGTCATCGCCACGGCGGCGCCCGCGCTGCCGAACCCGGCGCAGCACGCCGCGGCGTCGGCGCGGCTGCTGGACATTCTGCTGGAGGGGCTGCGTTCACGGCCGGCGTGACGGTGTGAGGCCGGTGCGGCTTCGGGCCGGGAAGGCCGGGAGCCGCAGGTCTCCTCGTGCGCCGGGCCGGGGCTCGGCCGCCGGGGCGCGGGGCCGCCGCTCGGGGGCCGGGCGTCCCGGCCGGCCGTGCGGGCGCCGTTCGTGGCACCGTCCCGCCGGCCTCGTCCGGCCGCCGGGCCGGGTGCGCTCAGCGTCCGGAGGCCAGTGCGCCGCGCCGCGGGGCGATGCCCGCCGGCACCGCGCGGGCGCGTGTGGGCATGCCGGTCCAGCAGGTGCCGCGGCGGGAGAGCAGCCGGCGCAGCCACAGTTCCAGGGACACGAGGTCCGCGAGACCGTCCAGCGGGAGCGGTTCGCCCTGGGCCGCCGCGCGCACGGCCCTGCGGACCACCCGGGCCTCCACCAGGCCGGCGTCGGCGAGCAGGGGGGCGGAGAAGAGGTCCACCAGGTCGTCGGCGGCCACGCGCAGTCCCGTGCGGGCGGCGGCCGTCGACGAGGCGTGCGAGGGGGCGCCCCAGCCGGGCGGCAGCTCGCCCACTCCCGCGCCCTGGAGGACCGTGCGCAGGATCGCCGCCCGTGCGCCGGGCCGCACCCGCAGGGCCTCCGGCAGGGCGCGGCAGGCGCGGACGACCTGGTTGTCGAGGAACGGCATGTGCAGGCGCTGGGAGCGGATCTCGGCGGCCTGTTCCAGGATGCGCAGGTCGGCCGCCTGCCGGGCGAGGGCGGCACGTGCGCGGTGGTCGCCCGGCCGCTGTCCGGGTCCCGCCGCGGAACTGCTCGGCGCCCTGCGCAGACGAACCGATACTTCGGCCAGTGCCTCCCCGGTCAGCCACCGGGCCGCAGGGCCGGGTCTGGCCCAGGTGAGGGCGGCCAGCGACGCCCCCACGGCGCCCTGGGGTTCGTCGAAGCGGCGGCTGAGCAGCCGTTCGGCGAGCAGCTCGAGTCCCGTGCGGTAGGGGGTCCGTGCCAGCCGCCGCGCCGCTCGGTACACGCGTGCGGGGACCGTGATCGACCCGTCGGCCTTGGCGAGCGCGGCGACGGGTCTCACCAGGTGACGGCGCTTGCGGTCCATCAGCAGATCGGCCAGGCGCGCGGGATGGGCGTCGAGGACCTGCCGGGCGCCGTAGCCGGTGAAGTGGTCGGCGCTGCCGGAGGCAAGCCGCGCGCGGTGCCGCGCCGCCTCGACCAGGGACGGCCCCGGTTCGTCGGTCAGCGGGCCGTCGAGGTCGGCGTAGGGCAGGACGTCCTCGCCGCCGGTCACCACCACGTGGTGCAGACGCGGGCTCGCCGCGAGCGTCCCGGCGCGCTCGAGCTCGGCCTCGCGTCCGGCGGCCGTGAGGTCGTTGAAGGTGACGGCCAGCAGACGCTCGCCGGCCTCGGTGCCGTGGCCCAGGAGGGTGCCCGGTATGCCGGGCAGTCCGGCGGCCAGCAGGGCCAGCGTGCCCGAGGCCGGTCCCCCGGACAGGTCGGCGCCGATGCCGGGCACCGGCATCCCGCGGGCCGCGCGGCGTTCGGCGGGCCCCATGCCGGGCACCGGGCCGGGGTCGAGGTCGGGCACGTGGCGGGGTGCGGACAGCCGGGTGCGGACGGCCTCCACCAGCGCCTCGCGCAGCGCGTCGACCGCGCTGTCCGGGTCGGCGGGGGGTGCCGCCACCGCGAGGGAGGCGACCGGCTCGTACCCGGCGATCTCGCGCGCCCCCGCACGCAGGATCAGCGCGTGTCCCGGGGGGATGCGCCGGACGCCCTCGTAGGGCGTGGAGTCGTGCAGCGCGGCCGGTACCTCGGGGGCGGCCAGCAGGGCGGCCAGGTATCCGAAGTCGAGGTTGGCCTCGACGAGGTCGGCCAGCGGCAGCGCGGCCGTCGCATACGCCGTGCCGCCGGCCCAGGAGGTGTGGAACACCGGGCGGGCGCCGGCGAGATCGCCGCACACGGTGATGCGGCGGCCCACCCGCACCACGACGGTGTAGCTGCCGGGCCAGGCGGTCAGATGCCGCAGCGCGCCGCCGCGCGCGGCGAGCAGGCCGACCCGCAGCTGTTCGTCGGAGGCTCCGCAGATGCCGAGCACCGCGATGCTGGTCTGGGCGTCGGCCCGTACCACCCGGACCTCGTCCGGGCGCCAGTCGCCGACCGCCCACAGCGGGTCGGGACCGCCCCACAGCAGCTGGGAACCCACCGGCTGCACGGCCTGTTCGTCGTATGCGCCGTACCCGGCGTACTCGCCGTACCCGTCGTACCGGTCGTGTCCGTGGTGTCCGCCGGCCCCGGCAGTCCCCGCGGCGGCGCTGCTCCATCCCACCAACCACCGCATCGACGCCTCCACACCCTGTGGGCAACCAGTGCACCGCACGAACCGGTTCTCCATGCTGCCACGAAGGAGGCGCACGGGAGGGGATGCGGAGCCACCCTCCGTGCACTGTGTGCGCCCCCCCCGCGCACCTGTCGAACGACGGTGAATGCGCTTGCTCCACAAGGGCATTGCGACGCGAATGCGCTCCCGGATGCGCTCCCCCGACACCCTGCGCACCGTCAAGTGCCGTGGTAGGAGCGGTGATTCATCCGGAGAAGAGGGGATGTTTTCCGGCCAATTCGGCGACACGGGAACAGACGTGCCCCACGCTCCGTGCACACTGTGCGCAACGCACAGACACCAGACGGTCCGGGAGGCGGAGTCCGCCTCCCGGACCGTCCCGCCGCCCGCGGGGATGGAGGCGGCGGTGTCCCCCAGCCCACTGGATCCAGTACAGCGGGCCGACCCACGCGGGAACCATCGAACCGCTCCCGCGGTGGCCGGAGAAGAGCGCACGGGCGGGCGCACGGCCACACACCGGGAGCACGCCGCAACCCTGCGTGCAGGAGCCGTGCCTTCCGCACGGGCCACAATCCCGCCAACCGGAAGAATGCCCCTTAACGCTTGGGATGCGGCGAACTACGCTGGGTTTACGAATGCCGCGTGGTTATGCCAGCGCGGCAGCCGTCTGTGTCGAGGGGTGGCGCATGTCCAGGGAGCAACGCGGGCCGAACGAAAAGCTCGGCGCCGTTCTCGCCCTCGCGGGAATCAGCAACGCAGGACTCGCACGGCGTGTCAACGACCTCGGCGCCCAACGCGGGTTGACGCTTCGCTACGACAAGACCTCGGTGGCGCGCTGGGTCTCGAAGGGAATGGTGCCGCAGGGTGCGGCGCCGCACCTGATCGCCGCCGCCATCGGTCAGAAGCTCGGCCGTCCGGTGCCGCTCCACGAGATCGGTCTGGCGGACGTGGACCCCGCTCCCGAGGTGGGGCTCTCCTTCCCCCGGGACGTGGGGCAGGCGGTGAAGTCGGCGACGGAGCTGTACCGGCTCGACCTCGGCAGCCGCCGGGGCGGCTCCGGCAGCGTCTGGCAGTCGCTCGCCGGGTCGTTCTCCGTGAGCGCGTACGCGACGCCCACGTCGCGGTGGCTGATAACCCCGGCCGACAGTTCGGTGGCGCGCGAGGCGAGCTCCTCGGAGGGCTCCGGCGCACCGGTCAGGGTCGGCCACAGCGATGTGCAGAAGCTGCGGGAGGCCGCCGAGGACGCCAGGCGCTGGGACTCCAAGTACGGCGGCGGGGACTGGCGTTCGTCGATGGTGCCGGAGTGCCTGCGGGTCGAGGCGGCTCCGCTGCTGCTCGGTTCCTACTCCGACGAGGTCGGCCGGGCCCTGTTCGGGGCGTCCGCCGAACTCACCCGGCTCGCCGGGTGGATGGCCTTCGACACCGGCCAGCAGGAGGCCGCGCAGAGGTACTACATCCAGGCGCTGCGCCTGGCGCGCGCGGCGGCCGACGTCCCCCTCGGGGGCTATGTGCTGGCATCGATGTCCCTGCAGGCGACCTACCGCGGCTTCGGCGAGGAAGGGGTCGACCTCGCCCAGGCCGCCCTGGAGCGCAACCGGGGCCTGGCCACCGCCCGCACCATGAGCTTCTTCCGGCTCGTCGAGGCCCGCGCGCACGCACGGGCCGGTGACGCCCAGGCGGCCGGCGCCGCCCTGAAGTCGGCCGAGAGCTGGCTGGAGCGCTCCCGCGACGGCGACAACGACCCGTCCTGGCTCGGCTTCTACACCTACGACCGGTTCGCCGCCGACGCCGCCGAGTGCTACCGCGACCTGAAGGCGCCCCGCCAGGTCCGCCACTTCACCGAGCAGGCGCTGTCGAAGCCGACGGAGGAGTTCGTCCGCTCGCACGGCCTGCGGCTGGTCGTCTCGGCGGTCGCCGAACTGGAGTCCGGCAACCTGGACGCGGCCTGCGAACAGGGGGTGCGGGCGGTGGAGGTCGCCGGACGCATCTCGTCGGCGCGCACCACGGAGTACGTCAAGGACCTCCTGAACCGGCTGGAGCCCTACGGCGACGAGCCCCGTGTGGTGGAGCTGCGCGAGCGGGCGCGGCCCCTGCTGACGGCACCGGCCTGAGCCGCACCGGACACCGCTTCGGCACCGCTTCGCCTCTCGCCCCCGCGGGCCCGGCCGGTGGCACGGTGCACCATGGGGTGCAGGAGGTGGAGCGGGTGCGGGCGGAGATCGCTTACGACTGCGACGTGCTGGTGATCGGCGGAGGGATCGTCGGTCTGTCGACGGCCTACGCCCTCACGCGTGCCGCGCCGGGCACCCGGGTGACGGTGCTGGAGAAGGAGCAGGGCCCGGCCCGTCACCAGACGGGACGCAACAGCGGGGTGATCCACAGCGGGATCTACTACCGGCCGGGCTCGCTGAAGGCGCGGTACGCGGTGCGGGGCGCCGCCGAGACGGTCGAGTTCTGCGCGGAGTACGGCATCGCGCACGCCGTCACCGGCAAGCTGATCGTGGCGACCGGGCGGGAGGAGCTGCCCCGGCTGCACGCGCTGGTGCAGCGCGGCCGGGAGAACGGCATTCCGGTGCGCGAGCTGGGCCCCGCGCAGATCCAGGAGTACGAGCCCGAGGTGCGCGGACTGGCCGCGATCCACGTCGGGACGACGGGGATCTGCGACTTCACGGCGATGGCGCGGCAGCTGGCAGAGGCCTCGAAGGCGGAGATCCGCTACGGGGCGCGGGTCGTGCGGGTGGACCGGAGACCGGAGCTGGGCGTGGCCGTGCGCACCGGGCACGGCGACGTCGTGCGCGCCCGTGTGCTGGTCAACTGCGCGGGCCTGTACTGCGACGAGGTGGCGCGGCTGACCGGCGACGAGCCGCGGGTGCGGATCGTGCCGTTCCGCGGGGAGTACTACGAGCTGGCGCGGCCGGAGCTGGTGCGGGGACTGGTGTACCCGGTGCCGGACCCGGCGTTCCCGTTCCTCGGGGTGCATCTCACCCGCGGGATCGACGGCGGTGTGCACATCGGGCCCAACGCGGTGCCGGCGCTCGCGCGCGAGGGGTACGGCTGGGGGGTCGTACGGCCCCGGGAGCTGGCGGGGACGCTGGGCTGGCCCGGGTCGTGGCACATCGCGCGGCGGCACTGGCGGTACGGGGCCGGGGAGCTGCGGCGGTCGGTGTCGAAGAAGGCGTTCACCCGGGCGGTGCGCAGGCTGCTGCCCGGGGTGCGGGAGGAGGACCTGGTGCCGGCCCCCGCCGGGGTGCGGGCGCAGGCGGTGCTGCGGGACGGGACGCTCGTGGACGACTTCCTGATCCAGGAGGGAGCCCGGGCCGTGCATGTGCTGAACGCGCCCTCGCCCGCGGCGACGGCCTCGCTGCCGATCGGCCGGGAGGTGGCACGCCGGGCCCTGGCCGTGCTGAGGTCGGTGCGGTGACCGCCCCGGCGGGCGGGGCCGGACCGCCGCGGCGGCGGTCCGCGCGTGCTCCGGCCGCGCCGGTTGGTGCGCCTTTCCCCGTAAAATCGTTCCTATTGTGACTGACTCCCTGAACATCCCCCAGGCTTCCGCCCCTGGTGAGCAGCCCTCGCCCGCCCCCGGTGCGTCCGCCCGGCGCACCCGGGCCAAGGGTGAGCCGCGCTTTCCCGACGGGCCCAAGGCCAATCCGGCCGGGACGCGCTTCGAGCGGCGCATCCGGAGTTTCCAGCCGCGCCGGAGCCGGGTGACGGCGGGGCAGGCCGACGCGCTGCAGCGGCTGTGGCCCAAGTGGGGGCTGGACATCGACGGGCAGCGGGTGCTCGACCTGGCCGAGCTGTTCGGGAACACGAACCCGGTCGTGCTGGAGATCGGCTTCGGCATGGGCGAGGCCACCGCCGAGATGGCGGCCGCGGATCCGGACACCAACATCCTCGCCGTCGACGTGCACACTCCGGGTCAGGGCAGTCTGCTGAACCTCGCCGACCGGGCCGGCCTCACCAACATCCGGGTCGCCAACGGCGACGCCGTCATCCTGCTGCGCGAGATGCTCACCCCCGACTCCCTGGACGGGGTGCGCGTCTTCTTCCCCGACCCCTGGCCCAAGAAGCGGCACCACAAGCGGCGGCTGATCCAGCCGGAGTTCCTGACGCTGGCCGCCTCCCGGCTGCGGCCCGGGGCGCTTCTGCACTGCGCGACGGACTGGGAGCCGTACGCCGAGCACATGCTCGAGGTGCTGACCGCGCACCCGGACTTCGAGAACACCATGCCCGGCGGCGGTTTCGCACCACGCCCCGACTTCCGGCCGCTGACCCGGTTCGAGAAGCAGGGCCTGGCCAAGGGCCATGTGGTGCACGATCTGCTCTTCCGTCGCGTACCGCACCGGGACGCACCCGGCGACGCACCGTCGCAGTGACCCCGTCGGCGACCTCGTTAGGGTCGATGCCGTGGCCACCTCCCGCCCGTACCCGGCGCCTCCTTCCGTCCCTCCTTCTTCTGAGGCCGCTGCGCAGCACACGCACTGGTGGCAGCGCCGGTGGGTCCGGTACGGCGCCCTGATCGCCCTGCTCGCGCTCTCCGGGCTGGTCATCCTCGCCCTGGTGCGCCAGGAGACCGGTACCGAGGGATTCCTCGTCGGGCTCGGGCTCTCGGTGCTGCCCGTGCCGCTGCTGCTGGCCGTCTTCCACTGGCTGGGCCGGGTCGAGCCCGGCCCCTGGCGGAACATGCTGTTCGCCTTCGCCTGGGGCGCGTGCGCGGCGGCGCTCATGGCGATCGTCGCCAACAGCTTCGCCATCCACTGGATCGCCACGACGACCGCCGACCCCGACGACGTGGACACGCTCGGGGCGACCGTGATAGCGCCGGTCGTGGAGGAGACCACGAAGGCCGCCGCCCTGCTGCTGATCTTCCTCTTCCGCAGACGCGACGTCACCGGCATCGTCGACGGGGCGGTCGTCGCCGGGGTGACCGCGACCGGCTTCGCGTTCACCGAGAACATCCTCTATCTCGGCACCGCCTTCGACACCGACCGGCTCAACGGCGAGTGGGGCCTTGCCTCCGTGACCGCGGCGACCTTCTTCGTGCGCATCGTCATGTCGCCCTTCGCGCATCCGCTGTTCACCGTGTTCACCGGCATCGGCTTCGGCTTCGCCGCGCTGTCCGGGGAGCACCAGCGGGTGCGGCGCGTCCTGCTGCCCCTGACCGGGCTGCTGCTCGCCATGGGCATGCACGCGCTGTGGAACGGCTCGGCGTCCTTGGGCACATACGGCTTCCTCGCGGTCTACGCCGGCTTCATGGTGCCCGCGTTCGGGCTGCTGACCTGGCTGGTCGTCTGGGCCCGGCAGCGGAAGCTGAGAACCGTGCGCGAGGAGCTGCCCGTGTACGTCGCCGCCGGCTGGCTCACCCCGGCCGAACCGCCCGCCCTCGGCTCCATGCGGGCCCGACGGCTGGCCCGCAACCACGCCCGGCGCCACTTCGGCAGGCCCGCGGCGCGGACGGTCGCCGAGTACGGCAGGTACGCCACCTCGCTGGCGCATCTGCGGCACCGGGGCCGCCGGGGGCGGGCCGGTGCCGACTTCGTCCTCCGGGAGCGGGAGCTGCTGCACGAGCTGTGGCGCAGGCGGGAGATAGCGCAGCCCGCCCTGAACCAGGCGGCCAGGATGACGATGCCGGTGGCCGTGCCGCCCTGGCCGGTGCCCGGGATGCCCGGGCGGCCCGCGGGGCACGGGGTGTACGGGGCACCCGGGTGGCCGCCCGTGTGGCCCTCCGGGTACGGGCCGTACGGGCCGGTGGCACCGCCTCCCTGGTACAACCCGTACCGGACGCGGCCGTAGCGGATCCGGGGCGGTCCGCACCGGGGTCCGTGCCGGCGCGTCGGTCCCGTCCCCTGCCGGGTGCCGCTCCCGTCCTTTGCCGGAAGGAAGCCGTCGGCCGGTGCTCGTCCCGCATGCGTCGCCCCCGCCCGGCATGCGCCGGACGGGGGCGACGGTGTCGTTCAGGGGATGGTCCGCCGGGCGGACGAATCAGGGGTTGAGGCCCTTGCTGCGCAGCCACGCGATCGGGTCGATCCCGTCCGCCTGGCCGTTCGGGTGGACCTCGAAGTGCAGGTGCGGCCCGGTGACGTTGCCGGTGGCGCCCACACGGCCGATGACGTCGCCCGTGGTGACCTTCTGCCCGACGCTGACGTTGATCGACGACTGGTGGCAGAACCACAGCTCGGTGCCGTCGTCGAGGGTGAGGATCGTGCGGTAGCCGTAGGAACCGGCCCAGCCCGCCTCGGTGATGGTGCCGCTGTGGACCGCCTTGATCAGGGTGCCGGTGGGTGCGGCGAAGTCGACACCGGTGTGGTAGCCGGAGGACCACATGGCGCCGGCCTGGCCGTAGGACGAGGTGATCGTGTACGAGGAGGTCGGCAGCGTGTACTGCTTGGCCAGCTCGGCCAGCCGCGCCTCCTCGGCCTTCCTCGCGGCCTCCTCCTCCGCCTTCTTCTTCTCGGCGGCGGCCTTGGCCTCGGCCTCCTTGCGCGCCTTCGCGGCGGCCTCCTCGGCCTTCTTCGCGGCAGCGGCCTCGGCCTGTGCGAGGGCCTTGGCCTCGATCTGGGCCTGCTGCTGCTCGGCCTGCTCCATGATGCGGGTGCGCAGCACCTCGCCGGCGTCGACGGTGCCCTGCGCGGTGTCGGCGGTGCTCACCCCCACGCTGCTGAGTGCGGTCGCCGATCCCGCGGGAGCCTCGGGGGTCTCCTCGAACAGGGAGCTCACGGAGGGCAGGTCGGGCACCGAGATGGCCACCGGCGGCTTGTTGGTGTTGGCGCTGGCCATGCCGCCCGCGCCGACGGCGGCGATGACGCCGACGCCGAGGACCGTGGAGCTGCGGGCGAATCCGCCGCCGCGCTGCTTGGCGACGCGGTGCCGGCCGCGCGCCGGGCGGAGGGACTCCTCGGTGGGGTTCCACTCCTCCCAGGGTCCCTCGTCGGCACGCCGGCTGCCGTAGCCGAAGGTCTCGATGCCGTGCCGGTCCGGCACGAACGGGGCTTCTGGGGCAAGCCGGTTGGACGCCACGAAGGCGCACTCCTTTCCTTCCATCGCCTGCCGGGTTAGCTGACGGGTTCGGAGGGGAAGGTCTCCTACGCGCGTCAACCGACCGTGCTCCCACGGCGGTTGGGCTCGATTCACCCCAAGTTGTTGGTTCCCCGGCTCCCTTGCGGGACTCGGCGCACACGGAGCCGTCTCTTGTGACGGCTGGGACGACCGCGCTCTGCGTTATCGGACGTTAATAGAACCGAGGCCTCGATTCCAAGCCGTTCGGCTTGATCATTCAGCCTTCCTGGCCAGAACTTACAGCCCACGAAGGAAGAAATTGGGGCAACTTGACCCCGTGGGCCGACCACACGTCAGGAAAACCACGCGCCACTGTGTCCTACTGCACACCCGGGAAACGTTCGGGGCCGGAACCCCTCGAGGGAGTTCCGGCCCCGAATCTCCAGTAGCGGGGACAGGATTTGAACCTGCGACCTCTGGGTTATGAGCCCAGCGAGCTACCGAGCTGCTCCACCCCGCGTCGGTGCACTCCCAGTGTACGACATGCGCGGGACAGCTTGCGCACGCATTTCTCCCGGGCCCTCTTCCCGGTCCTGCCCGACTCCTCCCCCCGGGCCCCGCTCAGCCCAGCAGATGCCGGTTCGGCTCCCTGGCCGCCTCCTCGAACTCCGGCACCACGACGACCGCCGCGCCTTCGGCCGTCAGCACCCCGGCCCCGTCGGCGTCCTCGACGAACGTGTCCGGTTCCCGCCAGGCGGTGACCACCCGCCGCACCCCCGCGTCCAGAATCAGCCGGGCGCACGGACGCGGCCGGGAGGAGCGGCGGGCGCACGGCTCCAGGCTGCTGTACACCGTGGCACCGGCCAGCCGCGGATCCGCCGGGTCGACCTTGGCCAGCGCCGCCTCCTCCGCGTGCGCGGCCGGGTCGCCGGCCTCCCGCGAGTGTCCGCGGGCGAGTTCGGTCCCGTCGGCGGCGACCACCACCGCACCCACGCTGAACGCGGTCCGCGACGGCGGGCACTGTGCGGCCAGCTCGCACGCGAGCCGCAGCCAGTGCCGGTCCGCCGGCACGACCCGGTCCGCCGTGCCGGGCGCGGTCGGCTCGTAGCGCATCAGGACGACGTCCTCGATGGCCCGTGTCTCCACCAGCCGCAGCCGCCCGCCCTGGTAGGCCCCGGGCCCGAACAGCCGCGGCGCCCCGGGGTCCCCCACGAACAGCGGGGCGAGCACCAGCTGCATCTCGTCGGCGAGTTCCTGCTGGAGCAGCTGCGTGTGGACGGTCCCGCCGCCCTCCACCATGAGCCGGCGCACCCCGCGCACGTCGTGCAGGTGCTCGAGCAGCGCGCTCCAGTCGAGTGCGGCGCCCAGGGGCACCACGTCGGCGGCGATGCCCGCCTTGCGCGCCCGCCGCGCTCCCTCGTCGGTCGTGTAGAGCACCTTCTCGCCGCCGGTGTGCCAGAAGCGCGCCTGCGGATCGAGCTCCCCGGAGGCGCTGACCGCGACCTTCAGCGGATACTCCGCCCGCCCGGCGGCCACCCGGGCCGCCCGCCGCTGCGGCGAGTTCACCAGCAGCCGCGGGTTGTCGGCCCGGATCGTCCCGGCGCCGACGAGAATCGCGTCCACGGACGCCCGCACCTCGTCGACCCGGTCGAAGTCGGCGGGGCTGGACAGCAGCAGCCGCTCGGGGCCGGTGTCGTCCAGGTACCCGTCGAGGGAGACGGCGGCGGACAGCAGGACGTACGGGTGGGGCATGGACGCACTCTCCCTGGGCGGACGGTCTCGGGGCCGGCTGGCCCGGTCCCAGTCTGCGCCAGCCCGGACCGCCTCCGGGAAGCTCACGCAGGTGCACGGGCCGTACGCGGTGCCGCCGGGGCGGGCGGCACCGGGACGCACGTCCTCACGCACCCCCGCGCTCACGCACCTTTCGCGCCCCGAGACCCGTCGCAACGGCTCCGGCGGGCACCGCGCCCCGGCCCCGCAGGAACCGGCACCGACCGCCCGGCCGCCCCGCTCCCGGCCCGGCCGGTCCACGGCCCCGCGCCCCGGGAGCGGGCGCGAGGCACAGGTTCCCGGGACCGGGACTGCAGACGGAACCAGGCGGCGATGGTCACGGGCATCAGGAGGTAGCCGAAGCGGGTGGCGGGCGCCAGGCAGACGGCCAGGACGAGGGCGAGGGCCAGCCGGTCGGCGGCCACGAGCAGCGTCCGGGGGGTCTCGCCGCCAGCGACAGGGCGACGGCCACCGCGGCCAGGGCGAGCAGTGCAAGGGCAATCGGACGCCCGCCCGGCAGGAGCGCGGCGATGAGATGCCCGGGCAGCGGACTCGCGGCCGGCGAGGCGACCCGGCCCGCTCCCAGGGGGTAGAGCAGGACCTGCTCGACGAAGGCGCCCGGGGAGACGAGGACGCTCGGCACGATCAGGCCGGCGAGGACCGTGGCGGCCACCGCGCAGGCGCCCGCCGCGGCCCGGCCGCTCCGGCGCGCGGCGAGGAGGACCGGCGCGACCACCAGCACGGGCCAGGCCGTCCACTTCATCGCCGCCGCCGCTCCCGCGGCCAGCCCGGTCGCCACGGGGCGGCCCGTGGCGGCGGTCGCCAGGGCGAGGCACATCAGCGCCGTGACCGGCAGGTCGACGCCTCCGGTGGCCAGCGCCAGGGCCGGCAGCGGAAAGGCGGCCATGACCGCGAGGCCCCCGGGCGCACAGCGACCGGCGACCGTACGGGCGGCCACCCCCAGGGCGAGGCAGAACACCAGCGCGAACCACCAGCGGGCATCGGCCAGGGGGCTGTCGCCGAGCAGGGCGTGCGGCAGCCCGAACAGCGCCATGGCCGGCAGATACGGGTGGTAGTCCTCGATCCGCTCCGGCTCGGGCAGGTACGGGCCGCCGGTGCTCAGCAGCAGCGCGCCGGAGCGATGCACGACGTCGACCTCGAGCTGTCCCTGCCGGTGGGCGATCAGCCACACCATGGGCACAACGACCGCACCCGCCACGGCGACGAACGGTGCGGCCCGGCGCCGCGGGGGCGGCGCGCCGGCCGCCAGGGCCGCGGCCACGGCGTATCCGCCGGTCGCGCACAGCCCCCAGAGGCGGTGCGGCCCCAGGTCGGTGACCGCGGCCATGAGCGCGGCCGCCACCGCGCACCCGGCCCACACCACCGGCCACGGCCCGGTCCGTGTCCGGCCGAGGAGCCGTGCCCCGCCACGCGGCCGTGGCGGATCCGGGGACGCGGGAAGCGGACGGTGCGGCAACGGAGTTGACGGAGATAACGGAGTTGTGGTCATGCGCCGTGCCTTCCGAGTCGGGTGCCCCCAGTCTTGGAAGGAACGGCGCACGGCTCGTCACACCGAGCCGCGGTCTTCGGCATCAACCCGTGGTACGACACCGGCGCCGGGGATCGAACCGGACGGTGACGCGTCCGGCGGGCGGCGCCGGGAGAATCGGCGTATGCCCCGTCAGCGTCCTCCTGCCGCCCTGCGCCTGGCGGACGTGCCGCGTCGGTCCTGGTATCCGGCCGTCAGCACGGGCGTGATCGCCGCGGTGGCGGTCGTGGAGATCGCCCTGGGCCGCATCACCGCACCCGCCGTCCTGGTCACGGCGGCCGGCGCGGTGCTCCCGCTGGCCTGGCGCCGCCGCCGGCCCCGGCTCGCCGTCTGTGCGACGGTCGCCGCACTGCTCAACTTCCTCCTCCGGCCCGAGCTGCTGCTGTCCACCGGCCTGGCCGGCGTGACCGGTCTGTACGCCTCCGCGCGCAACCGCGTGCTGCCCCCGGTCGTCCTGACGGCCTGCGGGATCGCCGCAGCGGTGCTGGTCAACCTGGGCCACATCGCTCTGGGCGTCTACGACCTGGGCGGGGCCACGCCCGCGCTGGGCGCCGACGGTTCGCTGTCCTACTTCGCCGAATCGCTGGTGCTGGCGTGCGCCGTCACGGCCACCGTGGTGCTGGGGGACGCCGCCCGCAGCCGCGAGGAGTACCGCCGGGAGCGCGAGGCGGCCCGGCAGCGGTTGCTGGAGATGGAGCGCAGGGAGGCCGTGGCGGCCGAACGCGCCCGGATAGCGCGCGAGTTGCACGACATCGTGGCCCACACCGTCTCCGTGATCGCCGTACAGGCGGAGACGCACACCTACACTCTCCCGAACCTGTCCGCCGAGGCCCGCGAGGGCTTCCAGTCCATCGCCCGCTCCGCCCGCGCCTCCCTCGCGGAGCTGCGCAGCCTCGTCGACCTCCTGCGCCAGGAGGACGGCGCCACGGCCGCCTCCCCGCAGCCGTCCCTGGAGGACCTCCCCGCCCTGCTCGAGGCCCACCGTGCCGCCGGCGGGTCCGTGAAACTGCTGCTCTCCGGCTCACGGCCGCACACCACGGCGGCCGTGGAGCTGGCCGCGTACCGCATCGTCCAGGAAGCGCTCACCAACGTCCGCCGTCATGCCCCCGGTGCCCGTGCGACCTGCCGGATCGAGTACACCCCGCAGCACATCCGGGTGCACGTCGCCAACACCGCCCC
>NZ_MUME01000580.1:0-220 GCF_002155915.1 Streptomyces thermovulgaris
CCCCAGGGGCCGCGGTGCCGCGGGGGATGCGGGGGTGCGAGGAAGCGGGGATGCGGGGCTGGGGGAGCGCGGGCGTCGCGGGTGCCTTCGCGCGCCTCAGTGCCGGTAGAAGATCCGGTCCCCGTACTGCTCGAAGACCCGGCTGTTCCACTCGTGCCCGCCGTCGACGTTGCCGGAGCGGAGCAGCGGGGGCTCGACGCCGCGGTCGGCGAGGGCGGCC
>NZ_MUME01000580.1:261-842 GCF_002155915.1 Streptomyces thermovulgaris
GAGGGCCCGGGCCCTCATGGCCATCTCCACGGGCAGGGCGTTGCGGCCGGACAGCGAGACGACGATCAGGGCGTCGCCGGAGCGGACGGGGGAGCTGTCCAGGACGGCGGTGGCGAGGCCGTCGACGCGTTCCAGGGCCGAGCCGAGGGTCGCGGGCACGACGTCGACGCCGACGGTGCCGGGGACGGCGAGGAGGTTCATCAGGGCCAGGCCGCCGGCGCGGTAGACGACGTCCTGGGCGGCGAGGGAGGAGTGGCCGGCGCCGAAGGCGAACAGACGGCCGCCGGCGGTCACGGTGTCGGCGAGCAGCGTCCCGGCGGCGGTGATCGCCTCGGCCTCCTCGTCGCGGACCCGTTGCAGCAGGCCGATGGCGGCGTCGAAGAACTGGCCGGCCGGCGTGCGGTCGCTCATGCGGGGTCCCTTCGGAAGCCGGTGGGGTGCCGGGGGCATCTGCGGGGCGGTCTGCCGGCGTCTGCCGGATGTCCGCGTGTGCCGTGGATCACGGTGAGGTCTGGACCAGAGCCGTGTCAATAGCCCCGCCTCCCCCGCCGCCTCCGCCTCCCCTGCCGGCCTCGCCGGTC
>NZ_MUME01000581.1 GCF_002155915.1 Streptomyces thermovulgaris
AGGATCTGAGCCCGGCCGGGGAGCCCCGGCCGGGCTCAGATCCTGCCGCGGCACAGCTCCAGCAGGGTCATCGCCAGGGTCGTGCCGGGCTTGCCCAGGGCCTCCCGGTAGCGGTTGAGGATCTCCATCTCGCGGGCGAGATTCACCCGCCGGCCGCCGGAGGCGATCCGGGCCTCCTGGATGACGGTGGAGACGGCCATGCGCTCCTGGATCAGACCGATGATCCGGTCGTCCAGTGCGTCGATGCGCTCCCGGGCGTCGGCGATCACGGTCGCGGCCTCGTCGGTCCGGGCTCCGGTCCTCTCGGTTGCGGTGGCGGTCATCTCGGGGCTCCTTGCTGGGTCGGTGGCGGTGCCCCGGAGCGGCAAGGACCGGGAAACGCCAGGCGCCCCGGACCTTGTCGGCCCGGGGCGCCTGGGAAGTCGCTTGGCGGTGGCTCAAGCAGCACGACCATGGCAGCCGGCGGGCCGGATGCCATAGGTAAAGAAGAAGGTCGACTGCGTGAGCATGGGCTCAGTATGCCACCCCTCACCGAGAGGAGTGAGTCGTTCCGCCGTCCGTCTCACCATCCGGTCCCGCCGTCCGTTCCCCGTCTGTTCCTCCCCGCCGTCGTCCTCGCTGTCCTTCCCCGTCCTTCCCGCTGCCTGTCCCTGCCGTCCGGCCGCCCGGCCCGCGGGCGGACGGCAGGGACAGGCAGC
>NZ_MUME01000582.1 GCF_002155915.1 Streptomyces thermovulgaris
GCGCTGCACCGGCCGGGCCTGGGGCCGGGGCTGCGGACGGGGCTGCTGCGGCCGGGCCACCTGACGCTGGGGGCGCCGGCGCAGCGGGTCCTCGCTCGGGTCCAGGTACTGGATCTGCGTCTGCTCGTTGCGGTCGCGGGCCGCGCGCAGCTGGGTCTGCCAGGGGTGCGGCTGCTCGGGCTGCCCGCCCTGCGGACCGCCGTCCGGCTGTCCCTCGGGCACCGGCGGCATCACCCGCGTGGGATCGGCGGCGCCGTGCTGGGGCAGCACGGCGGTCGGGTCGGCCGCNNACCTGGGTGGCGTCGGCGGCGCCGGGCACGTCCGGCGCGGGCACGGGCGCGGGTGCCGGGTCGGGCGCCAGCAGCGCCGCGACGTTCTCCGCGGCGGCGATCTGCGCGGCGTTCGCGTGCACCCCGATGCCCTCGGCGACGACCCGCAGGGCGCGTGCGAGGTTCTCGGCGCTGGGCCGCAGGTCCGGGTTCTTGCTCAGGCAGCGCTCGATGACCGTCCACAGCGGGCCGGGCAGCGTGGAGGGGCGGCGCGGCTCGGCGCTCAGATGCTGGTGCAGCACCTCCAGCGTCGACTCGCCGGAGAACGGCGGACGGCCGGTGACCAGCTCGTACAGCATGATGCCGGCGCCGTAGACGTCGACGGCGGAGGTCTGCGGGCGGCCCTCGGCCGACTCGGGCGCGACGTACGCGGGGGTGCCGACGAACTCGTGGGGGCGGGTCAGACCGGGCGAGTCGGCCAGCCGGGCGATGCCGAAGTCGGTCAGCATCGGGTGCAGCTGGTCGCCGTCCTGCTTGAGCAGGACGTTGGCCGGCTTCAGATCGCGGTGGACCACCCCGTCGGCGTGGCTGGCGGCGAGCGCGTCGGCGATCTGTGCGGTGAGCAGCGCGGCGGCCACGGGGGTGAAGGGGCCGTTCTCGCGCAGGTAGCGGTGCAGGTCGGGGCCGTCGATGAGGTCCATGACCAGCGCCAGCAGATCGCCCTCGACCACCAGGTCGCGCACCCGCACGATGTTCGGGTGGGTCAGCCGGAGCAGCACGGACCGCTCCCGCAGGAACCGCATCACGACATCGGGGTCGCCGGCCAGCTCCTCCTTGAGGACCTTGATCGCGACGGTCTCGCCCGGCTGGCCGGGCACGGCCGCCTCGGCACCCGCCGTCTCACGCTGGCGGGCCCGCCAGACAGTCCCGGTGGCGCCGCGTCCGAGCGGCTCCTCCAGGAGGTACTTGCTGCCTACCGGCCGCACGTTGCGCTCCCTGTTGCTTGCTTGCCTGGTTCCCGCGCCCCTCGGGGGACGTCCTGCGGGTGTTTCCGCCCCACTCTAGTGCCGCCCCGTGCGATGCCGGGCGGGTCGTGCCGCCGGGGCCGGGGGCTCCCGCCCGCCGGTCCGGGGGCTCCTTCCGCCGCGGCCTGCGCACACGGCGCCGCCCCGTCCGGGGACGTCCGGCGGAGTCCGGGGCGTGCGACGGCGTCCCGGACCCCGGACGGACCCCGGACGGACTGCGGACGGGCTCCGAACCGACTCCGGACGGGGGCCGGACGAAGTCCGCACCCGGCCGCGCCCAGTCCGTGTCCCGTCCGCGCCGAGTCCGCACCGAGTCCGGTGGAGTCCGGTGGAGTCCGGTGAAAAGACGCTCGGCTCGATCGGTTGGTTGCCACATGCGGACGCGACCGGTCCCGAGCGGGCGCCGAGCAGACATGCACCGGGCACTGCTCGGGCATTTTTGGGGACAGAGCCGACCAATCAAGATCACTTGCCGATGGACAGCGGACAGACTGTCGGCAACAGGTGCGAGGATGCCTTCCAGAACTGACAGACGTGCTCGTGCGGTGGTGGGGAGGTCCGCGGTGGGGGACCGCGGGGCGGCTCGGTCCCCCGCCGGTCGCGGGCGTCCGTGCAGAAGGGACCGCTGACGGCGATGCAGATCCGGCTGACCGTCGTAGATCCGCTGGGCCCGCCGACGGCTCAGGGCCGCCCCGCGAGCCGCGACGTGCTGGTCACGGCTCCGACGGGCACGGCCCTGGCCGCGGTGGCGTCGGCGCTGGCCACGGCGGTCGCCGGTGAGGGAGGCACGGCGTCCGAGCGGGGCGGCCGGGGGCGGGGCGCCCCGCTCGGACGCCGTG
>NZ_MUME01000583.1 GCF_002155915.1 Streptomyces thermovulgaris
ACTGCTGGAGATGATCTCCTCGCTCGTGGAGTTTTACGGACATTGAGGCCAGTGGTGAACGGGGGTTCACATTGAAGTCTCACGACTTCATCAGCATTGTGCGAATGATCCTGGACGTCGATGCACAGGCACGAGAACGGGCGGCCGACGAAGCGTGCGACTGCGTGAAGGCATATACACCTGCCCAGGCATCGGCTCTGGCGACACTACTGGCGGCAACCGCGGCCATCGAAAGGGAAAACTCCGCTCTGGAAGCCGAGTTGCACGCCATCGTCGAACTCACCTCCACCGGCCACGTCGGCCTTGACCACATCTCACCTCTGCGTGAGATCGTCCTCGACGACCTCCCTCCTCAGCTCCGCAACTATGTCAGCGATCTGCTGGAAGGACGAGAGTCAACACGGGCAGCCGGTACCGTCTGGTCCAAAACACCGCCGTACCGTTGAAGAACCGGACGAGGCGAGGCATCAACGTGCCCTGCGGGCCCCGGTGCATGAAGGGGTGGGCGGACGATGCACAAGGGACGAAGAGACCCGTTCTCCCGTGGCATCAATTCTTCGACAGCGGCCGACAAGGACTCGAATGACCATCAGACTGACCTTCAACGGCGCCTGGCGCGCGACGGTGACGGACGACCCACTGCCCATCACCCCACGCT
>NZ_MUME01000584.1 GCF_002155915.1 Streptomyces thermovulgaris
CCCCCGGCACCCCGTCCCCCTCCGGGCCCGGCGCCGCGCGCTCCGGCATGTCCCGCGGGCCGGGCCAGGAGTTGAGGCGCGACCTGTGCGCGGCCGGGGCCGCCATGCTGCTCGTGGTCACGGCCGCGCTGGTCGGCCACCGCGTCCAGAGGACCAGCCGTACGCTGTTCGCCGACTGGCCTCCGCTGCTGGCGTCCTGGGAGCCCCATCTCGGTCCCGGCACTCCGGCGGCCGTCCTGGTGGCGGTCGCCGTGGTGGCGTACGGGCCCTCCCTCGCGGTCCGTCTCCCCTGGCGGGCCCTGGTTCCTCTGTCGTGGGGCACGGCCATGGCGTGGATCTGCTCCCTCGCCCTGGTCGACGGCTGGCACCGGGGCATCGCCGTCCGGCTCACCACCCCCCACGAGTACCTCCGGGCCGTCGACCGCTTCCACGACATCCCGGCGGCGCTGCGGGGCTTCACCGGGCACATCCTGCTCGGCTCCCCCGACCACTGGCCCGCCCATGTCGCCGGTCATCCGCCGGCGGCCACGCTCACCTTCGTCCTGCTCGACCGGATCGGACTGCGGGGCGGGGGCTGGGCCGGGGTGTGGTGCATCGCCGTCGGGGCGACGGCCTGCGCGGCCGTGCTGGTCGCGGTCCGTGCCCTGGCCGGCGAGGGGCTCGCGCGAAAGGCGGCGCCCTTCCTCGTCCTGGCTCCGGCCGCCGTGTGGATGGGCACCTCGGCCGACGCGTACTTCGCGGCGGTGGCCGCATGGGCGGTGGCGCTGCTCGCGCTGGCGGTCACCGGGCGGTCCTGGGGG
>NZ_MUME01000585.1 GCF_002155915.1 Streptomyces thermovulgaris
CTGGTCGGCGGCCGCAGCATCTACGGCCTCGATCTCGACACCACCCTGCTGTGACTCTCCTTCCGCCTCCGCCTCCCTCGCCCTCCTCCTCCCGCTTTCCCCACCCCTCCGGCTCCTTCCTCCGGCCCGTGCGGCCCTTCCGAGCCTTTCGGCTCTTCAGACTCCTCCGACTCCTCCGACTCTTCCGAGCCTTCGACCGGACCCACCGGAGGGCGCCATGAAGGATTCCCCGTACACCGTCGGTGACGTGATGACCCGCACCGTCGTCGCCCTGGCCAGTGGTGCGTCGTTCAAGGAGATCGTGCGGACGATGAAACGGTGGGGCGTCAGCGCGATGCCCGTGCTGGACGACAGCGGCCGGGTGATCGGCGTCGTCTCGGAGGCCGACCTGCTGCGCAAGGAGGAGTTCCGCGCCGACGAGCCGCAACGGCCCGGCCGGACGGGACGCCCGGCGGACGAGGCCAAGGCGGAGGCCGTGACCGCCGGGGAGCTGATGACCGCCCCGGCCGTCA
>NZ_MUME01000586.1 GCF_002155915.1 Streptomyces thermovulgaris
CTTCTTGCGGGGCTCGCGGGCTTTCCCGCGCGGGGTGTGTTCCGGTGAGGCCGCCTTGTCGCCGGCGGGGACGGCAGCGGGCGCGGGTGGTGGCGCGGGTGGACACGTGGACGCAGGTGGGGGCGTGGAGGTGCGGCAGCGGGCGGCCCTGGGCTGGTTGCAGGAGATGGTGCGGGTGACGAGCCGGCCGTTGGGGGTGCGTTCGCGTTCGCGGCGCAGATAGCCGTGGGTTTCCAGTTCGCGCAGGGCGGCGGCGATCCGGGTGGAACCCTCCGGGAAACGGGCGGCGAGGGACTTGATGTCGACGGGCGCACCGGTGGGCAACGACTGGATGTGGCAGGCCAGCCCGATCGCGAGGAGCGACAGCTCCGGGTGCTGGGTGAGGTGGTTGCCGATCACCGTGAAGCGGCTGGTGTGGCGGGTGTTGTCGTGGATGACGCCGTAGCTGTGCGGGCGGCGGTGCCGGTACGCCTGAAAGCGGGTCTCGTGCGCGTCGTTCGCGGCAACGGCTGACTGGGCGTGCGAGAGCACGTTAGGGTTTTGAGCATCCATCGGGAAGCCCCTTCTTCCTTGGTGGTCAGGCCCTCGTTCGGGATCGTGACTCCCGGCCGGGGGCCGATGCATATGCGCGGTCGTTTGCGCTGAGCGTAGGGGGAGCGAGGGGCCGAAAAGCCAGCCGAGCCGGAGATGTTCACCCGCCCGAGTGAGCGTGAACCATGGGCGGGAGGGG
>NZ_MUME01000587.1:0-315 GCF_002155915.1 Streptomyces thermovulgaris
GGCATACGGCGATCTGACCGGAAGCACCGCCGACGACATCGTCGTCAACGTGCTGAGCTGCGAGGACGCGGTGGGCCTGGGCGCCTATGTCTACCGCGAGCAGGGCGGCGGGTACGAGAACGTCTTCAAGGCCGAGGAGCCCCCGGTCCACGCCGAGATCGACTGCGGCGCCCTGGTGGTGACCAGGCAGGTGTACACGAAGGACGACCGGCTCTCGAGCCCGTCCGGCGAGGACGTGATCACCTACCGCTGGTCCTCCGGGGACCGGTTCACCGAGGAGTACCGCACGCACCGCACCTACGACGAGGCCGCCGG
>NZ_MUME01000587.1:334-581 GCF_002155915.1 Streptomyces thermovulgaris
CGCACCGCACGACAGAAGCACACGAGAACTGAGAGCACGGGATGGCAGAGCAGACCCACGTCCTGTTCGTCGAGGACGACGACGTCATTCGTGAGGCCACACAGCTCTCCCTGGAGCGGAACTGCTTCAGGGTCACGGCCATGCCCGACGGGCTGTCGGGGCTGGAGGCGTTCCGGGCCCAGCAGCCCGACATCGCGCTGCTGGACGTGATGCTCCCCGGCCTCGACGGCGTCAGCCTGTGCCGCCG
>NZ_MUME01000588.1 GCF_002155915.1 Streptomyces thermovulgaris
GCATGGTCCGCTTCGACATGAGCGAGTTCCAGGAGAAGCACACCGTCTCCCGGCTCGTCGGCGCCCCGCCCGGCTATGTCGGACACGAGGAGGCCGGCCAGCTCACCGAGAAGGTGCGGCGGCAGCCCTACAGCGTGCTGCTGTTCGACGAGGTGGAGAAGGCCCATCCGGACGTCTTCAACACCCTGCTCCAGGTCCTCGACGACGGACGGCTCACCGACGCCCAGGGCCGCACCGTCGACTTCCGCAACACCGTGGTCATCATGACCTCCAACATCGGCGCCCAGCGGATCCTGGCCCACCAGGGCGACGTCTCCGCCATCAAGGACCAGCTGATGGAGGACCTGCGCGCGCGGTTCCTGCCGGAGTTCCTCAACCGCATCGACGACATCATCATCTTCCACCGCCTGAGCGAGGAGGACCTCGGCCGGATCCTGGAGATGCTGCTGGAGGGCAGCCGCCGCCGGGTGCGCGCCCAGGGGCTGGAGCTGAAGGTCACCGACGCCGCGAAGAAGCTGCTGATCGCCCACGGCCACCAGCCGGAGTTCGGTGCCCGCCCGTTGCGCCGCACCATCCAGACCGAGCTGGACAACCGCATCGCCTCCCTGCTGCTGAGCGACTCGGCCTCCCCCGGTGACACGATCGTGGCGGACGTCGACAAGGACGCCCTGGTCTGCCGGGTCGAACACCCGAAGTCCGCCTCGGCCGCCTGAGCGCAGCCACGGGGCCGGCCG
>NZ_MUME01000589.1 GCF_002155915.1 Streptomyces thermovulgaris
GTCCTGCGGGGCGGCGGAGGGGGAATTCCGCGCGGCGGAGAGGGCGGAAGGAAATGAAAAGAAGAGGAGAAGAAGAGGAGAAGAGGCGAGAAGCGGCAGAGGGGACGGAGGGAGGGACGGAAGGGCGGCGGCGCCCCGCCAAGGGCCGCGGGGCGCGGCCCGCCGGGATCCGGGGCGCGGCCCCGGACAGCGGCTCCTCGGTCCGCCGCAAGGCCGCCGGAAGGCCGCCCGAGGGCCGCCGGAGGGTGCCGCCGGAGGGTCAGGGAGTCGGCGGCGCCGAGTCCGCCGGAGGGCTCGACGGCACCTCGTCGTCCGAGGACGCCCACCACATCCCCGCTCCCACCATCGCCGCGAGGAGCACGCCCGCGGCCCCCAGCGTCAGCCGGCGGCGCCGTGCCGCGGCCCGGTGGCGGGCCGAGCCCGGCCGCGGCACACCCGCCACCCGAGGCACCCGTGCGGTCCCCCGTGCGCCTCCCGCCAGCTCGTCCGGCGTCGGCACCCGCATCGACGTGTGCGTGTCCCGGTTGGAGTCCGGCCTCGCCCCCGGCACCAGGGGAACCGCTCCCCGGCGCCGCACCCGCGTCCCGGCCGTCTCCGCAAGGGGCTGCGCACCGGCCTCGTCGTCGGGCTCCGGCACCGGGTCCACGTCCGGCTCGTCCACGTCCAGCGGCGGCATCCCCGCGAGCATCGGCAGCAGCTCCCGCAGCCGTGCCGCCAGCTCCGACGCCCGCAGCCGCGAGGCCGGCGCCTTCGCCAGGCACTGCACGAGCAGCTGCCACAGCTCGTCCGGGATGCCCGGCAGCGGCGCCACCGTCTCCGTGACGTGCCGGCGCAGCACCGCGCCCGGATGTCCCCCGCCGAACGGGGTGAAGCCCGCCAGCAGTTCGTACAGCACCGTGGCCAGCGCGTAGATGTCCACGGCGGCCCGCGGCGGCAGCCCCTCCACGATCTCCGGCGCGAGATAGTCCGGCGTACCGATGATCTTCGTCGCGCGGGTCCGCTTCGGGGTGTCGATGAGCTTGGCCACCCCGAAGTCCGTCAGCAGCGCCCGGTGCGAGCCGCCGGGGCCCAGCGGCCCCTCCATGTCCAGCAGGACGTTCTCCGGCTTGACGTCCCGGTGCACGACCCCCGCCGCATGGGCCGCGGCCAGC
>NZ_MUME01000059.1:0-153 GCF_002155915.1 Streptomyces thermovulgaris
GCCGACCGGTGTGGTCAGCCGTCAGGACCTGCTCGCCTTCCTGGCCAAGGGCGAGAAGCAGTAGACGGCAGGGCGGCCGGTCACGGGAACGGTACGAGCGTTTCACATGCCCGCAGCATGTGCTTAACACGAGCCCGGAAGAGTGGGGGACCG
>NZ_MUME01000059.1:203-1010 GCF_002155915.1 Streptomyces thermovulgaris
CGGGGAGTGGCGGTCCCCGCGCGCCCCTTTCCAGGGGCGCTCTTCTTTTTCAGGCGCTCCTGGCGCTCTTCTTCAGATTCAGAGATTGGTGCTCTTCTTCAAAAGGGGTGCGTTCCAGGGGGCGCACCCTTCCCGAGGTGTGCGCATTTCCTTCGTACGCTTCTCCGCGCGCTCCCCACGCGCTCTTTCGCATCCGGTCCGATGCCGTCCCCGGCCCGCGCCTTTCAGTCGCCCCAGGCGCCCCAGTCGTCCCAGTCGTCTCAGCCGTCTCAGTCGTCTCAGTCGTCGTCCCGGGCCGAGCGGCGTCCGCCGGAGAACAGACCGGGCTGAACACGGGCGGCCTGGGCGACGTTGACGCCGACGATGCCGAGCCAGACGACGATGAGACCGGGCAGGTCGCCGACGGCACCGCCGATCCCGGACAGCGGAATGGCCAGCACCAGGGAGGCGATGCCGAAGCCGAAGCGCTCGCCCCAGGAGTCGCCGCCCTCCGACGAGCGGGACTGCCGGACCACCGCCGTCTGCTGCTCGGCGAACTGCCGGCGCACCCGGCGTTCGACGGCGTCGCCGATGCGCTGGTCGACCTTCTCCAGGAAGGAGTCGACCAGTGCGGACTCGTACTCCTCGCCCAGCTCCTTGCGGGCCTGCAACGAGGCGTCGAGTTCCTTCTTCAGCTCGGTCTTCAGTTCGGCGTCCCGCCCGTCCATTCCGGTCATGCGGCTCAGGCTAGCCAGTCGGGGTGTCCGCCGCACTGGGGATAACCCCCTTGTTCTCCCTGGCCGGTGGGGCGGCTCCCCCTGGTCGGCG
>NZ_MUME01000590.1 GCF_002155915.1 Streptomyces thermovulgaris
CGACGGCCGCCGTTCCGAGGATGCCCGCGGCCAGCTCCGCGGGCATGGCCAGAGGCGTGGGCAGTGCGGCGACCGACCCCACGCCCGCGCCCACGGCCCCGGTGCCCCGCACGGCACCGGCGACCAGGCGGTCGGCGATCTCCTCCGGGCCGAGGCCGGGAAAGTGCCGGCGCAAGGTGGCCAGATCGCGGACCGGGATCCGCGGGACCGTCTCGATCAGCCGCCCCGTGAGAGAGGACGCGGGGGAGAGGGCGAAGGAGAAGAAGGAGAAGGGGACGGGCGGCCATGCAGGACTCCTCGCCACGGGCGACATCGCATCCTCCCGTTCCGTCCTTGTCGTTCCGGCGTCGTTCCGGCGGTGCCCTCGACCCTCGGCACCCGCCTGCCCACCCCCCGTACCCGCTGGTACTGCATCGATGCGCACGCCCCGTGGAATGTGTCTGTCGGGGGTTTCCACGCCCATCGGTACATACTTGACACGAGAGAACTCAAGTTTTATTCAGGCTACATAGGCAAGTCAGGTCCGAAACCGCAGCTCGCAGTGGGCGGGGAGGTGATCTGAAGGGAAGTGCCGGGCCTGTGCACGGTGCTGGGGCGGAGCCCTCGGCCACGGCCGGGCGGCCACCTCCGCCTTTGTGACGGCGCACCCGGCACCACCCCTCTTTGAACCGCCGAACCCCCTGTGCGCGGGACCGGTCCCCTGGCGACCCGTCGGCGGGGCAGGGCCTTTGGCCGACGAGACACGGACGAGGAGGGAGAACACAGATGGCGCGTGCGGTCGGTATCGACCTCGGTACGACGAACTCGGTGGTCTCGGTCCTCGAGGGTGGTGAGCCCACCGTCATCACCAATGCGGAGGGTGCCCGGACC
>NZ_MUME01000591.1 GCF_002155915.1 Streptomyces thermovulgaris
CCCACCATGCGCGCGGTCCGCATCACCGCCCACGGAGGACCCGACGCCCTCACCGTCCAGGACATCCCCACCCCCCGCCGCACCCCCGGCACCGTCCTGGTCCATGTGCGCGCCGCCACCGTCAACCCCGTCGACCTCGCCAACCTGGCCGGCAAGGTCACCTCGGCCGTCCACCGCCCCGCAACTCCCCTGCCCCGCACCGCGGGCCGCGACTACGCCGGCGTCGTCACCGACGGCCCCGACCACCTGCGCGGCCTCGAGGTCTGGGGCACCAGCGGAGGACTGGCCGTCACCCACGACGGCGCCCAGGCCGACTACCTCCTCGTCCCCGAGGACACCGTCCGCCCCAAACCCGCCTCCCTCACCTTCGCCCAGGCAGCCGCCGCCGGACTCACCCACACCGTGGCCTGGCTCGCCCTCGCCGACCGCCTCAACCTCCGCGCCGGCGAAACCCTCCTCGTCACCGGCGCCTCCGGAGCCGTCGCCCGCGCCGCCACCGACATCGCCCACTGGCACGGCGCCACCGTCATCGCCGCCGACCGGCTCCTGGCCGACGACCTCACCGCCGACGTCACCATCGACACCACCACCCACGACCTGACCCGGGCCGTCCTGCGCGCCACCGACGGCACCGGCGTCGACGCCGTCCTCGACACCGTCGGCGGCCCCCTGCTCAACCCCGCCCTCACCACGCTGCGCCCCGGCGGCCGCGCCGCCGTCATCGCCAGCGCCCTCACCCCCACCGCCACCGTCGACGTCCTCGACTTCTACCGCAACGAACGCACCCTCCACGGCGTCAACACCCTCGACCTGCCCCTGGCGAAGGCCGCCGACGTCCTGGACATCCTGCGCCGCGGCTTCGACAGCGGCGCCCTCACACCCCCCAGGACCACCACCTTCCCCCTCGACCAGGCCTCCGCCGCCTACCAGGCCGTCATCGACGGCACCCCCGGAACCAAGATCGTCCTCACCACCTGACCCATCCCCACTCACCCGGAACACCCCCCACCC
>NZ_MUME01000592.1 GCF_002155915.1 Streptomyces thermovulgaris
GGCGGCGCGGCAGCGGGCGGCGGCCCGCCCGGCCGGCCTCGGCAAGCGGGTGGCCGCACGGATCGTCGACTCGCTCGTCGTCGGAGGCGTGACCGCGGTGGCCGCGGTACCGCTCGGCGCCAAGGCGGTCGACCACATCAACGACAAGATCGAGGCGGCCAAGCTCTCCGGCCGCACGGTCACCGTCTGGCTGCTGGACGGCACCACGGGGACGTATCTGGGCATCGTCCTCGCCGTGCTGCTGCTCTTCGGCGTGCTGTACGAGGTCCTGCCCACGGTCAAGTGGGGCCGCACCCTGGGCAAGAAGCTGTGCGGTCTGGAGGTGCGGGACATCGAGGCCCATGAGTACCCGACCTTCGGCGCCGCACTGCGCCGCTGGCTCGTCTACAGCGTCCCCGGCCTGCTCGGCATCGGCCTCGTGGGACTGGTGTGGTGCCTGTTCGACAAGCCCTGGCACCAGTGCTGGCACGACAAGGCGGCGCACACGTTCGTGGCCGGCTGACCGGACCGGCGCGCACCGCCCCGTCCGCCGCCGCCCG
>NZ_MUME01000593.1 GCF_002155915.1 Streptomyces thermovulgaris
GACTGGGCCGAACTGCTGCGGCTGCCCGCCCTGTTCACCGTCCCCGGTGACGCCCTCGCCGGGGCCGCGGCGGCCGGGCGCACCCCCGGGGCCCGCACCCTGCTCGCCATCGGCTCCTCCCTGTGCCTCTACCAGGCGGGCATGGCGCTCAACGACTGGGCGGACCGCGCCGAGGACGCCGCGGAGCGCCCGCACCGGCCGCTCCCGTCCGGGCGGATCGCCCCCGGCGCGGCACTCACCGCCGCCGGCGCGTTCACCGCCCTGGGCCTCGCGCTCGCCGCCCGCGCCGGCCGGTCCGCGCTCACCGCCGCCGTGCCGCTCGCCGCCACCGTCTGGGCCTACGACCTCCGGCTGAAACGGGGCTGGGCCGGGCCGGCGGCGATGGCCGCGGCCCGCGGCCTGGACCTCGTGCTCGGCGCCGCCGCGAGCGGCGGCCGGATCCGCGACGCCGTGCCGTCCGCCGCCGCCCTCGGCGCCCACACCCTGGCCGTCACCGCCGTCTCCCGCCACGAGACCCGGGGCGGCTCCACCGCCGCCCCGGGTCTCGTGGCG
>NZ_MUME01000594.1 GCF_002155915.1 Streptomyces thermovulgaris
CGGCCGGAACTTCCTGGAGTACCACTCCCGCACCTGGGTGCTGGACAAGGACGGCAACAAGGTCAAACCGCTGGAGTCCGAGTCCGGCTTCTGGCGCATCGACGCCGACCGCAAGGTCGAGGTCACGATGACCCGCAACGACGGCGTCGTCGAGATCTGGTACGGCGAGCTGGCCGCCGGGAAGCCGCAGATCGACCTGGTCACCGACGCGGTCGCCCGCACCGCCGGGTCCCGCCCCTACAGCGGCGGCAAGCGGCTGTACGGCTATGTCAAGGGCGACCTGATGTGGGTCGGCGAGAAGCAGACCCCCGAGGTCGCGCTGCGCCCCTACATGTCCGCCCAGCTGAAGAAGGTCGTCACTCCCGAGGAGGTCGAGCGCTGGGCCAAGTCGCTTCCGGACGACCTGCCCGACGACGGGATCGCCTTCTTCAAGTAGTACCTGCTCCGACTTCGAGCGGCACCTGCCCCGGGTGGTCCTAGACTCGTGGTGTGGTGAGCACCGACTGGAAGAGCGATCTCAGACAGCGCGGCTACCGGCTGACGCCGCAGCGACAGCTCGTGCTCGAAGCCGTGGACACCCTGGAGCATGCGACCCCCGACGCCATCCTCAACGAGGTGAGGAAGACGGCGTCGGGG
>NZ_MUME01000595.1 GCF_002155915.1 Streptomyces thermovulgaris
GCCGGAACTTCCTGGAGTACCACTCCCGCACCTGGGTGCTGGACAAGGACGGCAACAAGGTCAAACCGCTGGAGTCCGAGTCCGGCTTCTGGCGCATCGACGCCGACCGCAAGGTCGAGGTCACGATGACCCGCAACGACGGCGTCGTCGAGATCTGGTACGGCGAGCTGGCCGCCGGGAAGCCGCAGATCGACCTGGTCACCGACGCGGTCGCCCGCACCGCCGGGTCCCGCCCCTACAGCGGCGGCAAGCGGCTGTACGGCTATGTCAAGGGCGACCTGATGTGGGTCGGCGAGAAGCAGACCCCCGAGGTCGCGCTGCGCCCCTACATGTCCGCCCAGCTGAAGAAGGTCGTCACTCCCGAGGAGGTCGAGCGCTGGGCCAAGTCGCTTCCGGACGACCTGCCCGACGACGGGATCGCCTTCTTCAAGTAGTACCTGCTCCGACTTCGAGCGGCACCTGCCCCGGGTGGTCCTAGACTCGTGGTGTGGTGAGCACCGACTGGAAGAGCGATCTCAGACAGCGCGGCTACCGGCTGACGCCGCAGCGACAGCTCGTGCTCGAAGCCGTGGACACCCTGGAGCATGCGACCCCCGACGCCATCCTCAACGAGGTGAGGAAGACGGCGTCGGGG
>NZ_MUME01000006.1 GCF_002155915.1 Streptomyces thermovulgaris
TCCAGCAGCCGGCGGGCCTCGTCGTTGGCGAGCAGGACCCGGCCGTCGGCGTCGACGATCAGCACGCCCTCGCGCACCGCGTGCAGCACCGCGTCGTGGTGCTCGTACATGCGGGCCATCTCGGCCGGACCCAGACCGCGGGTCTGGCGGCGCAGCCGCCGGCCGACGAGGAAGGTGCCTCCGACCGCCAGCACCGCGGCCAGGGCGGCGGCCTCCAGGACCATCGGAACCTGCGGGCCCGTCGCCCGGCCCGGGCTGTGGATCCTGACGCCCGCGGTGACGACGCCGACCACGCGCCGGTCCGCGTCGACGACGGGCACCACCGCACGCACGGAGCCGGCCGGCCCGCCGGGGAAGGTCCCGGTGGACGTCCTGCCCTCCAGCGCCCGGCCGATCTCCCGGGCCGGCACGTCGGCCGACTCCGGTGCCGCATCGGTCACGGGGCGTCCCTGGGGGGTCAGTACGGAGAGGAAGTCTGCGCCGGAGCTCAGCTGTGCCTTCCTGGCCTGGACCCGCAGCAGGACCGCCGGGTCGGGCGACTCCAGGGCGAGCGCCGTACCGGGTGCCAGGGCGAAGGTCTCGGCGACGGCCAGTGCCTGCTTCCTGGCCCTGGTCTCGCCGTCGTGCTGCCGCTGCAGCACCACGGCCGCGGCTCCCGCCGCGGCCAGCACCAGGACGACGACCAGTTGAAGCAGGAAGATCTGTGCGGCGACCGTGCCGAGCCACCGGAACGGCGGAGAACCCCGCCTTTCGGGCCTTCGTGCCCTCCGCGCCTTCGGACGGCGGTGGACCGGGGAGGCCCGCCGCCGGTCGTCGGCCGGCGGTTTCGCGCCCCGCGGGAGCCGGCGGGGACAGGAGCCCATGCCCTCCGTTCTAACACCTCGTCTCCCCGCGGGGCGAACGGCGGGTGCGGCGCCTTCTTCCGGCAGCGTGGCTCATGGGGCCGGTGGGACGGGAGGCAGGGACGGTGAGGACCGCGGGGGCTGCGAGGTCTGGCCGGGCAGGGGCTGTTCCGTCCAGATCGTCTTGCCGGAGTCCGTGTACCGGGTGCCCCAGCGCTGGGCGAGCTGGGCGACCAGGAACAGGCCCCGCCCTCCCTCGTCCGTGGTGCGGGCGCGCCTGAGGTGCGGAGAGGTGCTGCCGCCGTCGGAGACCTCGCAGATCAGGACGCGTTCGTGGATGAGACGCAGGCCGATCGGGCCGCAGGCGTGCCGGATGGCGTTGGTGACCAGTTCGCTGACGATCAGTTCCGTGGTGAAGGAGGCCTCCTCGAGCCCCCACAGGGACAGCTGGTGGCTGACGTCGTCGCGCACCTTGTGCACGGCCGACGGGTCGACGGGCACCTCCCAGGACGCCACGCGGTCGCGGCTCAGGATGTGCGTGCGGGCGACGAGGAAGGCGACGTCGTCGCGCGGCCGGTCCGGCAGCAGGATGCGCACCATGGTGTCGCAGATCTCCTCCAGCGGCCGGTCGGGGTGGGCCAGGGTGAAGCAGAGCCGTTCCAGGCCGACGTCGACGTCCTGGGCCGAGGCACTGATGAGGCCGTCGGTGTAGAGCGCGATGACACTGCCCTCCTCCACCGGCATCTCCACCGACTCGAACGGCAGTCCGCCGATGCCGAGGAGCGGGCCGGTGGGGATGTCGGGGAACTCCACGGGCTCGTCCAGATGGGCGATCGCGGGGCTGGGGTGCCCGGCCCGGGCCACGGACATGGTGCCGGAGACGGGGTCGTAGACGACGTACACGCAGGTCGCGCCGACCGCCGGCGGTCCCTCGTCGGACGCCTCCGCCTCCTCCGACAGACGCACGACCAGGTCGTCGACGTGGGCCAGCAGCTCGTCCGGGGACAGGTCCAGGTCGGCCAGGGTCTGCACGGCGGCCCGCAGCCGCCCCATGGAGGCGGCCGCGTGCAGGCCGTGGCCGATCACGTCGCCCACCACCAGCGCGACCCGGGCACCGGAGAGCGGAATGACGTCGAACCAGTCCCCGCCCACCCCCGAGTCGGTGTCGGCCGGCAGATAGCGGTAGGCCACCTCGACGGCGCTGAGCGGAGGCAGGGCGGACGGCAGCAGGCTGGTCTGGAGGGTGAGCGCCGCCTGGTGCTCCCGGGCGAAGCGCCGGGCGTTGTCGACGCACACGGCGGCCCGCGCCACCACGTCCTCCACCAGCAGCTGGTCGTCCTCGGTGAACGCGTCGGGATTCTTCCAGCGCAGCAGGGTCACCACGCCCATCGTGATGCCGCGGGCCCGCAGCGGCACGACCAGATGCGTGTGCGCGTCGAACCCGTCCGTCCCCGTCCACCGCAGGGGGGTGTCGGCGAGCCAGGGCGTCGACGGGCCGACGGACTGGCGCACGGCCTTTCCGGTGGCCAGGCAGAGCTGCTGCGGGGACCCGCTGGGGTACTGGACGGCCTCACCGATCCCGGCGAGCATCCGGGGCTGGTTCTCCTGGATCGACAGATGGGCCGAGTGCCGCAGGACGGCCGGCCGGAGCACGGAGGCGGCAGGCGGGCCCTGTTCCGTCTGCACCACGTCCAGAAGGTCGATGGCCACGAAGTCGGCGATCCGCGGGACGACGACCTCCGCCAGCTCCTGGACCGTCCGGTCGAGGTCCAGCGTGGTCCCGATGTGCTCACTGGCCGTGTTCAGCAGCAGCAGCCGCTCGCGCGACGGGTCCTGGGCGGTGACGTCCAGGGCGGCGTAGCAGATGCCCAGCGTCCGTCCCGTGCCGTCGCGCAGCGGGAAGAACGAGCGCAGCCGGGAGCGCGGCGGGCCGCGCCGGGGCGACACATGCTCGATGGTGACCTGGGACTGTCCGGAGATCAGGGTCTGCCGGGCGTGCCGGGTGACGACCGGCGACGTCTCCGGCACGGCCTCGCCGGCCGCGTCGCCGACGCTCGTGGTGTCCACCGGATGCCCCTCCACTCCGGCCAGGGCGCGGTTCACCCAGCGGTACCGCAGCCGGGTGTCCAGCGCCGCGACCCCGATGGGGGACTGTTCGAGCAGGCCCTGCACGACCGCCTCGTACCACTCGTGCCGGTGCCGGTCGGCGACGTCGCAGGCGAGGACGAGCCAGTCGCGCGAGCCGCCGGCGGCGAGCAGCGGGCACACACGGACGGCGAGCCGGACGGTGTGGCCCGCACGGTGGCGTACGGCGATCACCGCGTCCCCGGCGCGGTCGATCCGGCGCAGCCGGGAAACCATGGCGGTCGGGACACGGCCGGGCCACAGCAGCCGGGCCGGACGCTGCACGACATCATCGGCCGGGTAACCCAGCAGGTCCTGGGCTCCCCGGCTCCAGTAGGCGATCAGCCCCTCGGCGTCGATGATCGCCACTGCTGAGGTCTTGATGTCGAACGGATCGCCCGGATACGTGTGGTCGGCCGCACCGCTGACGCCCATGTTCTCGCTCTCGTCCACGGGCAGGACCTCCTACGGGCATCCTGCCATCGGCGGCGGTCTTCCGCCGCTCGGGGAGAACGGGCCACGTCGGCGCGGGGGGAACGGCCCGCGTGCCGTGCGGGGAGAACCGCTATGCCTCCGCCGCCAGCGCCTTCAGCGACTCGTCGGTGAGCCGGTACACCGTCCACTCGTCCTGCGGGCGGGCGCCCAGGGACTCGTAGAAGCCGATCGCCGGCTCGTTCCAGTTCAGGACCGACCACTCCAGGCGCGCATAGCCGCGGGCGACGCACAGACGGGCCAGTTCCCTCAGCAGCGCCCGGCCGTGGCCGTTGCCGCGGGCCTCCGGGCGGACGTAGAGGTCCTCCAGGTAGATGCCGTGCACCCCGCGCCAGGTGGAGAAGTTGAGGAACCACAGGGCGAAGCCCACCACCTCGCCGTCGGCGTCCTCCGCCAGGTGTGCGAACACCGCCGGGTGCTCGCCGAACAGCGCCTCGGCCAGCTGCTCGGGCGTGGCCCGGACCTCGTCGAGCGCCTTCTCGTACTCGGCGAGCTCACGGATCAGGGTGTGGATGACGGGGACATCGGCAGGAGTCGCGGGACGAATCATGCACGCAGTGTCACATGCCGTGTTCCGCCGGAACCGGCCGGGGTGGGACCGGAACCGGCCGGGGAGCGGAACGGGGCGGCGGCCGGCCGCGGGAAGCGGCCGGCCGCCAGGGGGCTCGGCGGTGACCCGGCTCAGGACGTCGGCGCCGGATAGGTCGGGTACTCCACGCCGGAGATGTACTGCACGACCCGGATGACCTGGCAGGAGTAGCCGAACTCGTTGTCGTACCACAGGTAGAGGATCGCGTTGTCGCCGTCGACCTTGGTGGCGCCGGCGTCCACGATGGAGGCGTGGCGCGAGCCGATGAAGTCGCTGGAGACCGCGTCGGGGGCGCTGGTGAAGTCGATCTGCCGCTTGAGCGGGGAGGTCAGCGACACCTTGCGGAGGTAGTCCAGGACCTCCTCGCGGGTGGTCTCGCGCGCCAGCTGCAGGTTGAGGATGGCGATCGAGACGTCCGGCACGGGGACGCGGATCGAGCTGCCGGTGATCTTCGCCTTGAGGTCGGGCAGCGCCTTGGCCACGGCGGAGGCGGCACCGGTCTCGGTGATGACCATGTTGAGCGGCGCGGAGCGTCCGCGGCGGTCTGCCTTGTGGTAGTTGTCCAGCAGGTTCTGGTCGTTGGTGAACGAGTGGACGGTCTCCACGTGGCCGCGCAGCACGCCGTACTCGTCGTCCATCGCCTTCAGCGGCGGGACGATCGCGTTGGTGGTGCAGGAGGCGCAGGACAGGATCCGCTCGTCCGGCTTGATGGTGTCGTGGTTGACGCCGTGGACGATGTTGGGGACGTCGCCCTTGCCCGGCGCGGTCAGGACGACCTTGTCGATGCCGGGGCGCAGGTGCTGGGACAGGCCCTCGCGGTCGCGCCACTTGCCGGTGTTGTCGATGAGGATGGCGTTCTTGATGCCGTACGCCGTGTAGTCCACCGACGCCGGGTCGTCGGCGTAGATCACCTTGATCCTGTTGCCGTTGGCGAGGATCGTGCTGTTCTCCTCGTCGACGGTGATGGTGCCCTGGAACTGGCCGTGGATGGAGTCGCGGCGCAGCAGCGAGGCACGCTTGACGAGGTCCTCGGAGGCCCGGCCGCTGCCTCTGCGCACGACGATGGCGCGCAGCCGCAGGCCGTTGCCGGAGCCGGCCTTCTCGATGAGCAGCCGGGCCAGGAGCCGCCCGATGCGGCCGAAGCCGTAGAGGACGACATCGCGTCCCTCGCGGCGCTCGATCTTGTTGGCGCCGGTGGCGCCGGCGACGGCCTCGGCGGTGAACTCCTCCACCGACAGGCCGCGGTTGTCGTCGCGGTACGCCGCGACGAGCAGCCCGAGGTCGATCTGGGACGGTCCGAGATCCAGTGTGGTGAGCGCCTTCAGGAACGGGAGCGTCTCGGTGACGGACAGCTCCTCGCCGGTGATCTGCCGGGCGAACCGATGGGCCTTGAGGATGCTCACCACCGACTTGTTCACCAGGGAACGACTGTGAATCAGGACGGTGACGTCCCGCTCCCGGTGCAGTTTCCCGATCATCGGGATCATCGACTCCGCGATCTCCTCGCGGTTCTTCCAGTTGGTGAACGAGTCGTCGTTGACAGTCACGGATCTATCTTTCGAGATCTTTCGAGCTGGGCGGCTCTATCTTTCGAGCAGAGTGGCGCTCATATGCTAACCACACGAGATGTCGATCATGACAAGCGGGTCGTACCGCCGCATCGGGGCGGTACGACCCGCTGTCGGGACGGATGTGTCAGTGGTGGGCCGACGGCATCACCGGTGGGCGGCGTGGCCGTTGCGGGCGGCCCCGAGCGTCAGTGCCGTGGCGGCGAGACCCAGCAGGGCCACCAGGGCGCCCATCCAGCAGTTGTTCCAGACGATGCCCGCGCGTGCGCTGTGGGTCTGGGTCACGACCCAGGGGGAGATCAGCAGCCAGAGGCCGAGCGGGGCGAGGACCCACGCGAGGCGGTAGGTGCGCTCCGGAACCATGGTGAGACCGGCCCCGATCAGGGCGATGGCGAGGCCGATGATCAGGTTGTTGACCGTGATGTTGCGCTGCGTGGCGAAGTGCACGGCCCAGGGCGAAATGGCGACGTAGAGACCGGCCAGGACGATGAGCCCCTCGACGGCCATGGCCCGGCCGCTGGAGGCCGTCCGCTCCAGGCGCTCGCGCATCTCGGCCATCTCGGGATGCGAGGTCATTCCGGTTCCGGTGGTGGAGCCGGTGGCGGAGCGTTGCGGATACGACATCGCTGCCGTCTCCTCTCCATGAGATTGCGAGTTTGGTGTTGTGGTTCTAAGCGCCGATTTCCCTTAAATGTCTGCATTGGCACCATCTTGCGTGATTTTTATCGCGCCTACATCCCCGCCGATTCCCGTCGGTTCCCCTCACGGAGCGTGCTCGGTCATTTGTCAACCGCGTCCGCGGTACGTCAGGATTTCGTCAAGGACGCGTCAAGATCCGGGGAGGGTGTGTGACAGGGGCGGAGTTCCCCGACGAGTACCTGGCGCGATACACCCGGATCCTGACCGAGGTCTGCGCCACCGGCCGCCGCCTGACCCGGGACGAGCTGGAACTGCTGCGCACCCAGGGGGAGCGGGCCGCGGAGGCCGGCCACAGCCTGCGGAAACTCGTCCTCCGGCACCTGGCCGAGGCCAGGGCCGTCGCCCCCGCGCTGACGGACGCCGGGACCGACCTGGTCCTCGCCGCCGTCGAGCAGGCCGTCGACGCGTTCGCCGAGGGCCACGAACGGGCCCAGAGGCTCGCCATGCGTCAGGAGGAGGCCGACCGCCGCGAGTTCATCGACGACCTGCTCTACGGCCGCAGCGACCTGGGACGGCTGGCCGAACGCGCCGAGCGCTACGGGCTGCTGTTCTCACGCGCGCACGCGGTGGCGGTCGCCCAGGGCGCCCGGCCCGTCGACGACACCCATCCGGCCACACGGCACGTCGAGACCACGCTGTTCACCCGGTTCGGCGAGCGCCGCATCCTGCTGACCACCAAGGACGGCCGGCTCGTGTGCATCGCCCCGGGCGACCAGGAGGACGTCCTGACGTTCTTCGCCAAGCAGGCGTACGCCGCCACCGACGGCGGCCGGGTCGCCATCGGACGCACCCATCCCGGCGCCGGGGGAGTGGTCCGCTCCTACGAGGAGGCCCTCAACGCGCTCGAACTCGCCGACCGGCTCGAGATGGAGGAGCCCGTCCTGCGCGCCGCGGACCTCCTGGTCTATCCCGTCCTGACCCGCGACCGGCAGGCCATGGCCGACCTGGTCCGCGACACCCTGGGACCGCTGGAGGCCGCCCGCGGCGGGGCCCAGCCGCTCCTGGACACCCTGACCGCCTACTTCGAGTCCGGCTGCACGGCCGCCGAGGCCGCGCGCCGCCTCAACCTCAGCGTGCGCGCCTTCACCTACCGCCTGGAGCGCATCCGCAAACTGACCGGCGCCGACCCCGCCGACCCCATGCACCGCTACACGCTCCAGACCGCCACGATCGGTGCGCGTCTGCTGGGCTGGCCGGAGAACGAGCTGTGACGCGGCGCCGCCGGCCGGCGGCACCCGGCCGGCCGTCCGGGACCTCCCCGCGCACGGCTGCCCCGGACGGCTCCTGCCGTTCACTCCACTGACTCTTCCAGGAGGCGTCCGCCCCGGGGCGGACGCCTCCTGGACCCGCCGCAGGTCACCGCCCCGGACGAGGAAGGCGCGATGGACGCCATCGAGTTGTTGAAGCACGACCACCGCAGGGTGGAGCAGCTGTTCCGTGACTACCGGGCCGCGGCCTCCCGGACCCAGCGGCGCGCCGTGGTCGAGCTGATGATCCGCGAGCTGTCCCAGCACGCGGCGCTCGAGGAGATGATGCTCTACCCCCTGGCCAAGAAGGTGCTTCCCGACGGCGAGCAGAGGGTCGACG
>NZ_MUME01000060.1 GCF_002155915.1 Streptomyces thermovulgaris
GGTGCGGGGCGGCGCGGGGGCGCTCGGCGCGGTCCGGCGTCCGGCGCCGGTGCCCCGGCCTCGGGCCGGGACGGCGAAAGGGCACGGGGAAACAGGAGGGACGTGCCCGGCGGTCCGGAAGAAGACGGAGGGATCCCCGGAGGGGTCCGTGCGGAGGAGGGCCGGAAGGGCGTGCCGGGAGGCCCGGAGCGCCGCGGGCCGGAGCCCCGGAGCTCCGGAGTCCTGAGAACCGGCCGGAGCGGACCGGAGGGGCGCCCCGGTGTCCCGGGACGCCCCTCGGCTGCGTCCTGCGGCTTCCCGGCCGTTTTCGACGCGGCCGGTCAGCTGCCGTTCTTGATGCGGTTGGTCAGCTCCGTGACCTGGTTGTAGATGGAGCGCCGCTCGGCCATCAGCGCGCGGATCTTGCGGTCGGCGTGCATGACGGTGGTGTGGTCGCGCCCGCCGAACTGCGCGCCGATCTTCGGCAGGGACAGGTCGGTCAGCTCCCGGCACAGATACATGGCGATCTGCCGGGCGGTCACCAGGGCGCGGCCGCGTGAGGTGCCGCACAGGTCCTCGACCGTGAGCCCGAAGTAGTCGGCCGTGGCCGCCATGATGGCCGCCGCCGTGATCTCCGGGGCGCTGTCCTCGCCGCCGGGGATGAGGTCCTTGAGGACGATCTCCGTCAGGCCCAGGTCCACCGGCTGCCGGTTGAGCGAGGCGAACGCGGTCACCCGGATCAGCGCGCCCTCCAGCTCGCGGATGTTGCGCGAGATCCGGGAGGCGATGAACTCCAGCACCTCCGGCGGGGCGTTCAGCTGCTCCTGCACCGCCTTCTTGCGCAGGATGGCGATGCGGGTCTCCAGCTCGGGGGGCTGGACGTCGGTGATCAGCCCCCACTCGAACCGGTTGCGCAGCCGGTCCTCCAGGGTCACCAGCTGCTTGGGCGGCCGGTCGCTGGAGAGCACGATCTGCTTGTTGGCGTTGTGGAGGGTGTTGAAGGTGTGGAAGAACTCCTCCTGCGTCGACTCCTTGTCCGCGAGGAACTGGATGTCGTCGACGAGCAGGATGTCCATCTCGCGGTAGCGCTTGCGGAAGCTGTCGCCCTTGCCGTCGCGGATGGAGTTGATGAACTCGTTGGTGAACTCCTCCGAGCTGACGTACCGCACGCGCGTGCCCGGGTACAGGCTGCGCGCGTAGTGACCGATCGCGTGCAGCAGGTGCGTCTTGCCGAGCCCGGACTCCCCGTAGATGAACAACGGGTTGTAGGCCTTGGCCGGCGCCTCGGCGACGGCGACCGCGGCGGCGTGCGCGAAGCGGTTGGAGGCGCCGATGACGAAGGTGTCGAAGAGGTACTTCGGGTTCAGGCGCGCGGTCGGCTCACCGGGGCCGGACGCCGGAGCGGGCTGTGCGGTGAGCGGGCCGGAGGCACCGCTGGCGGGGCGGCTCGGGCCCATGGGACCGCCGCGGTGCGCCTGACCGGAGCCGACCGGAGGTTCGGGCAGGTCGCGGCGCCCGGTGTCGCGCTGCTCGTAGTCGGGGCGCGACGGGTCGTACGACGGGCGGTCCACCGGCTGCGGACGGTAGTCCTGGGACGGCGCCGACGGCGCGTAGGGGTCCTGCGGGCCGTAGGGGTCCTGTGCGGAGGGAGAGGCGTACGGGTCCCGCTCGGGGAAGCCGAGCCGCTGCTGCTGCCAGCCGTAGTCGTCCTGGGGACGGCGGGGCCAGGCACCGGGCTCGGGACGCTGGTAGTCGGCGTACTCCCCGGGGTAGGCGGGACGGGCGGTCGGCAGCGGGTCGGAGTCGTCGACCGGCTGGGGACCGGTGCGCGGAGGCGGCAGCTGGTCGCTCCCGGTGCCCGGCAGCTGGTCGGCGTGGCCGGAACGGTGGCCGTCGGACCGGTGCCGGCCGTAGCCCTCGTATCCGCCCTGACCGGTGGGCAGCTCCTGCTCCTCGTAGCGCGGCTCCTCGTAGCGCGGCGCGGGCGGAGCGGGAACCGGGGACTCGCCGACGGAGCTGTCGACGGTGATGGCGATACGGATGGGGCGGCCGCACTCACGGCTCAGTGTCTCGCTGACGACCGGGGCGAGGCGCCCTTCGAGGACGCCCTTGGCGAACTCGTTCGGCACGGCGAGCAGCGCGGTGTCGGCGACCAGCGCGAGCGGCTGGCAGCGCCGGATCCAGTGCTCGTCCTTGGCCTCGACGCCCTGTCCACGGCCGTCGCCGAGAAGCTGTTCCAGGACTCGTGGCCACACTGCGGCAAGATCGGCAGGTACGTCAGCCACAGGCACGCTCTCTCACGGGTCCTACGAACGTGTGGTTCGGGACGGGTCGGTATCTCTTCGGTGGTGAGGGGGACAAGGGAACGAATGGGAGTTCAGCCACGGTAGTCAGCGTGGCGGGTGCGGTTCAAGTTGTTGTCCCCAGGCTGTGGACAGTGTCTCTCCGTGTCCCCCGGTTTGACCGGAAGACGCGGCCGCGCGTACCGTGACGAGGTCGAGTTGTCGATGGCTGCTGCCGCCTGCCTCCGATGGGCACAGATCGCGTCAAGGTGATCGGTAAGCGGTGCACTCGGGCGTAACTGCGAGCTACTCGTGGGCGCACGGTGACAGCCAGGACGGCATCCGCCACCATCGATTTTTCTGGAGTCCCCGAGTGAGCAAGCGCACTTTCCAGCCGAACAACCGTCGTCGCGCCAAGACCCACGGCTTCCGGCTGCGTATGCGCACCCGTG
Source organism: Streptomyces thermovulgaris (assembly GCF_002155915.1). Lineage (GTDB taxonomy): Bacteria > Actinomycetota > Actinomycetes > Streptomycetales > Streptomycetaceae > Streptomyces > Streptomyces thermovulgaris. Next base: position 2,714 of record NZ_MUME01000060.1, read on the forward strand.
CCGGCCGCGCGATCATCGCGTCCCGCCGCAGCAAGGGTCGCGCCCGCCTGTCCGCCTGATCCCGGTCAGGTCATGACGTCGTGCTGCCCACCGAGAACCGGCTGAGGCGGCGCGAGGACTTCGCGACCGCGGTACGACGAGGGCGCCGAGCCGGACGCCCCCTTCTCGTCGTCCATCTACGCAGCGGTGCCACGGACCCGCACGCGCCTGGGGAGAGCGCTCCTCCGCCGCGTGCGGGTTTCGTCGTGAGCAAGGCCGTGGGGGGTGCGGTCGTCCGCAACACGGTGAAGCGCAGGCTTCGCCATCTGATGCGCGACCGGATCGCTCTGCTGCCCCCCGGTAGCCTGGTAGTCGTGCGAGCGCTGCCCGGTGCGGGTGACGCCGACCACGCACAGCTGGCCCGAGACCTGGATGCCGCCCTTCGACGACTGCTGGGAGGGGGCGCGCGGTGAAGTACCCGCTGCTGGCATTGATCAAGTTGTACCAGTGGACCATCAGCCCGCTGCTCGGGCCGGTGTGCAAGTACTACCCGTCGTGTTCCCACTACGGCTACACGGCCATCGACCGGCACGGTGCGATCAAGGGAACAGCACTCACTGCCTGGCGGATCCTGAGATGCAATCCGTGGTCGCTCGGCGGTGTGGACCATGTGCCGCCGCGCAAGCGTCCGCGGTGGCACGAAATGCTGCGCAGCGCATGGCGCGCACGCAAGGGCGGGCCCTCCGCCGCCGAAACGGCCACCGACGGCCCCATCCCTCCGTCGAGCCCGGCCGCAGAGCCCTCGTCCCATGCCCAAGGAGCATGATTAGTGGACACGATTGCCAGCCTCTTCAGCTTTATCACAACACCCGTCTCCTGGATCATCGTCATGTTCCACAAGGTGTACGGGGTGCTCTTCGGCCCTGACACCGGGTGGGCCTGGGGCCTGTCCATCGTGTCCCTGGTGATTGTCATCCGCATCTGCCTGATCCCGCTGTTCGTGAAGCAGATCAAGGCGACGCGCGCGATGCAGACGCTCCAGCCGGAGATGAAGAAGATCCAGGAGCGTTACAAGAACGACCGGCAGCGCCAGTCCGAAGAGATGATGAAGCTGTACAAGGAGTCGGGCACCAACCCGCTCTCCTCGTGCCTTCCCATCCTGGCGCAGTCGCCGTTCTTCTTCGCCCTGTACCACGTGCTGAACAGCATCGCCTCGGGCAAGACCATCGGCTTCATCGACCAGCAGCTACTGGCCAGTGCGCAGAAGGCGCACATCTTCGGTGCCCCGCTGGCCGCGAAGTTCCTGGACAGCCCGTCCAAGGTCGAGGCGCTCAACGCCTCGCTGACGGATGTGCGCATCGTCACCGCGGTCATGATCGTCCTGATGTCGGCGTCGCAGTTCTTCACGCAGCGCCAGCTGATGACGAAGAACGTCGACATGACGGTGAAGACGCCGTTCATGCAGCAGCAGAAGATGTTGATGTACATCTTCCCGATCATGTTCGCCGTCTTCGGCATCAACTTCCCGGTCGGTGTCCTCGTCTACTGGCTGACCACCAACGTGTGGACCATGGGCCAGCAGATGTACATCATCCACAACAACCCGACCCCGGGTTCCAAGGCCCAGGCCGCCTACCTCGAGCGTCTCTTCAAGCACGTCACGCACCACGGCAAGGTCCGCAACCGGCGCGAGAAGGCCATGATCAAGGCGATCGTCGCCAAGGGCCGGGACCGCAACGAGTACGAGCGCAAGTTCATCAACGGTCTGAACAAGGCGGGCCTGGCGGCTCAGAGCGACGGCTCCGTGGTGAAGAGCGAGAGCGCCGCCGCCGCGCAGGCCCAGGACGGCACGACCACCACCGTCACCGCCCCGCGCCGTCAGCAGCCCAAGCGGCAGACCAAGGCACAGCGCCAGTCGGGTCGCTCCAAGGCCGGCAGCGCCACGGCGTCCCCCTCGCTGAACAAGTCCGACTCGCCGCAGGCAGCCACGTCCGGGACGGCCAGGAAGGCCGGCCCGAAGCCGGGCAACGGCACCCGCAGCCGGGCCCAGTCCGGTCAGCGCAAGGGTCCGCAGCGGCCCAAGTCCCCGTCCAAGAAGTAAGAAGGAGCCCATCCCGTGACGGAAGGCACCACCTCTGCCGCTGTCGAGGGTGCAGACGAACTGACCCTCCTGGAGCAGGAGGGCGAGATCGCGGCGGACTACCTCGAGGGTCTGCTGGACATCGCCGACCTCGACGGTGACATCGACATGGATGTCGAGGGCGACCGCGCCTCTGTCTCGGTCATCAGCGACACCGGCGTCCGTGAGCTGCAGAAGCTGGTCGGCCGTGACGGCGAGGTGCTGGAGGCGCTGCAGGAGCTCACACGGCTGGCCGTGCACCGGGAGACCGGTGAGCGCAGCCGTCTGATGCTGGACATCGCCGGCTACCGCGCCAGGAAGCGTGCCGAGCTGTCCGAGCTGGGCGCCAAGGCCGCGGCCGAGGTCAAGAGCAGCGGCGAGCCCGTGAAGCTGAAGCCCATGACTCCCTTCGAACGCAAGGTCGTGCACGATGCGGTCAAGGCCGCGGGCCTGCGCAGTGAGTCCGAGGGCGAGGAGCCGCAGCGCTTCGTCGTCGTGTTTCCGGCCTGAACGGTCCCCCCACTCCACCGGCCCCGTCTGCCTGCAGGCGGGGCCGTAACTTTGTCAGCCTGATAGTTCTGGTGGTCGGCGCTGTTCGCGCTGATGCGGTACGGAAGGACGGTCCCCGTGACGGAGGCAGCGGAGCTCCCCCCTGCTCCTGAGCAGGCACGTGACGTATTCGGCGATCGCTTCGCGGATGCGGTCCGGTACGCCGAGTTGCTGGCCGAGGCAGGAGTACAGCGAGGGCTCATCGGTCCGCGTGAGGTACCCCGTCTGTGGGAGCGGCACCTGCTGAACTGTGCGGTGCTCTCCGAGGTCGTGCCCGAGGGGGTGACGGTGTGCGATGTCGGCTCGGGCGCCGGCCTGCCGGGCATTCCCCTGGCTCTGGTCCGGGAGGACCTGAAGATCACGCTGTTGGAGCCGCTGCTGCGGCGGACCACCTTTCTCACCGAGGTCGTCGAGCTGCTGGGGCTTGACCATGTCACTGTCGTCCGCGGGCGGGCCGAGGAAGTGATGGGCAAGATCCCGCCGGTGCATGTGGTGACCGCCCGGGCGGTTGCCCCGCTGGACCGTCTGGCCACCTGGGGCATTCCCCTGCTGCGCCCTTATGGCGAGATGCTCGCCCTCAAGGGGGACACGGCCGAGGAGGAGCTGAAGAACGCGGCCACGGCTCTGGCCAAGCTCGGCGCGGTGGAGACCTCCATCCTGCGCGTGGGGGAGGGAGTCGTGGAACCCCGGTCCACCGTCGTCAGGGTCAAGGTCGGGGAAAGCCCGGGCGGTGTGCGCTTTGCGGCCAAGCGTGCGAAGGCGGCTCGGACGGGGCGCACACGACGGCGCCGCTAGCCGGACGTACCCCTGCGCAAGCTGTCAAACCCGCGCAATAACGGAGTGTCGCAGCGGTTCGGCTGCGGTCGCTGGGCATCGTGTTTCACGTGAAACGTCGCTCACTGTTGCACGGCATCATCGATCGCAGCCGCGCTGCGGCCCACCCGCGCGACCGCAGGCCGGGCTCACTCAAGCAGGGAACGGAGTTGTCCACAGAGGTGGATTTCTCCACAGAACAACAGGCCTCACTGGTTCACACCCCCGAAGGCATGGGAGGCTCTGTTCATTGCGAGCCTGAAGTCGAGGAGAGTGAATCCTTGCGGTCCGACGCCAATATCGCGGGACCGATGACCGATCCGGTCCCTGGTCCCCGTACCGAGTCGACGGGGGAGGATGTTTCACGTGAAACACCGCCCCCGATGGACGACACTCCCATCGGTCGTGCTGCCCAGCTGGCGGTCGAGACTCTGGGCCGCGCAGGTGCGGGACTGCCACGGCCTGAACAGACCCGCATCATCGTGGTCGCCAACCAGAAGGGTGGCGTAGGCAAGACAACGACAACCGTCAACCTTGCCGCTTCACTGGCTCTGCATGGCAGTCGGGTCCTGGTGATCGACCTCGACCCGCAGGGCAATGCCTCCACCGCACTGGGCATCGACCACCACGCGGAGGTCCCCTCCATCTACGACGTGCTGGTGGACAGCAGGCCCCTGGCCGAGATCGTCCAGCCCGTCACCGAGGTCGAGGGTCTCTTCTGCGCCCCCGCCACGATCGATCTCGCCGGCGCGGAGATCGAGCTGGTGTCCCTGGTGGCGCGGGAGAGCCGGCTGCAGCGGGCGATCCAGTCCTATGAGCAGCCGCTGGACTACATCTTCATCGACTGTCCGCCCTCCCTCGGCCTGCTGACGGTCAACGCTCTGGTGGCCGGCCAGGAGGTTCTGATCCCGATCCAGTGCGAGTACTACGCGCTGGAGGGCCTGGGGCAGCTGCTGCGCAATGTCGACCTGGTGCGGGGGCACCTCAACCCCACTCTGCATGTGTCGACCATCCTGCTCACCATGTACGACGGCCGGACGCGCCTTGCGTCCCAGGTCGCCGAAGAGGTGCGCAACCACTTCGGTGACGAGGTGCTGCGGACGAGCATTCCTCGCTCCGTCCGTATTTCCGAGGCGCCGAGCTATGGGCAGACGGTGCTGACTTACGATCCAGGATCGAGCGGTGCCCTCTCCTATCTTGAGGCGGCACGAGAAATCGCGCTGAGAGGTGTCCGTGTCAGCTATGACGCCACGCATGCGCACATCGGCGCGCAGAGCGATCCCAATATGGTGGAGGGGATTCAGTGAGTGAGCGACGGAGGGGGCTGGGCCGTGGGCTCGGCGCTTTGATTCCTACTGCCCCGACCGCGGAGAAACCCTCGGTCCCGGCAGCGATGGGGGGTGCCTCGGCATCACCTGCGGCTGCTTCTACGCTGACCGGTGAGCGGGGCGTGGCAGCGGCGAGGGTGACCACGCTGCCGCCTGTTTCACGTGAAACAGAGGAGTCGGGCAACGCAGCCGAGGTTCCCGCAGCTCCGGTGGGCGCCCACTTCGCCGAGATCCCCCTCGACTCCATTACGCCGAACCCGCGCCAGCCGCGTGAGGTCTTCGATGAGGATGCGCTGGCCGAGCTTGTCACCTCCATCAAGGAGGTCGGGCTTCTCCAGCCCGTCGTGGTACGGCAGCTCGGGCCTTCGCGCTATGAGCTCATCATGGGCGAGCGGCGCTGGCGGGCTTGCCGTGAGGCGGGACTCAAGGCGATTCCGGCGATCGTGCGGGCCACGGACGACGAGAAGCTTCTTCTGGACGCCCTGCTGGAGAACCTGCACCGGGTCCAGCTGAACCCGTTGGAAGAGGCCGCCGCCTACGACCAGCTGCTGAAGGACTTCAACTGTACGCATGATCAGCTGGCGGACCGCATCGGCCGTTCCCGTCCGCAGGTCTCCAACACCCTGCGGCTGCTGAAGCTGTCGCCGGCGGTGCAGCGCCGAGTCGCTGCCGGGGTTCTCTCGGCGGGACATGCGCGGGCACTGCTCTCGGTGGAGGACCCCGAGGAGCAGGACCGGCTGGCTCACCGGATCGTCGCCGAGGGGCTGTCGGTGCGGGCGGTCGAGGAGATCGTCACCCTGATGGGGGCACGGCCGAAGGCGACGCCACGGTCCAAGGGTCCTCGGGCCGGCGCCCGGTTCTCTCCGGCCCTGTCGGAGCTCGCCACTCGTCTGTCCGACCGCTTCGACACCCGGGTGAAGGTCGACCTGGGACAGAAGAAGGGCAAGATCACTGTCGAGTTCGCCTCCATGGAGGATCTGGAGCGCATCCTCGACACCCTGGCTCCGGGCGAGGCCCAGGTGCTGCAGAAGAGCCTGCAGGAGAGCGGTGCGGAGGAGACGGAGCCGAACTCCTGAGATCTCGTTCGGGGAGGGGCCAGATCGATTGTTCGGCAGAAGCGGGCCTTGTCCGGTGTATACCGGAACGGGGCCCGTTCTTTGTTTTCATCCGGTATCGGCACAATCGCATCGTGGTTACGATGCGTTCGGATATGCACATCCCCCCCACCGTGCTGGAGAAGGACGCCCGCTTGTCACGCTGGAAAGGCGAAGGAAGCGAGGAACAGCTTTCATGGGCCGTAGGCTCGTACCGCTCACGCTGGACAACCTTCAGGACCTTCCCAAGCGCTGTCGTGAGTGTGTCTTCTGGGAGCTGGACCCCGTCAGCGGCGAAGCCGCGGTGAAAGCGGGCACATCCGCCCTGGAAAAAGAAGCGTGGATCTCCTCCGTTCTCCTGGACTGGGGTTCCTGCGGCCGGGTCGTCTATGTCGATGACGTACCTGCGGGCTTTGTGCTCTACGCTCCCCCCGCCTATGTCCCTCGTTCCACGGCGTTCCCCACAAGCCCTGTCTCGCCGGATGCGGTGCAGCTGATGACCGGCTTCATTGCGCCGGGCTACCAGGGACAGGGACTGGGCCGGGTGATGGTGCAGACGGTTGCGAAGGACTTGCTGCGGCGAGGGTTCAAGGCCATCGAGGCATTCGGGGACGCCCACTGGAAGGAACCCGCCTGCATGCTCCCGGTCGACTATCTGCTGGCCGTGGGGTTCAAGACGGTCCGGCACCATCCCACTCACCCGCGGCTGCGGCTGGAGCTGCGGTCGACGGTGTCCTGGAAGGAGGACGTGGAGATGGCGCTCGACCGGCTTCTGGGAGCCGTGCACAAGGAACCGGCACTGCGGCCGCTCTAGGAGAGCCGTCCTCCAGGAAGAGAAGAAGGCGTCTTGCATGAAGGGGGCCGGCCTCGTGAGGCCGGCCCCCTTCATGTTTCACGTGAAACACATGCCGTCGCAACAGCGGGTGTCGCGTCAGTCGGCGATGAACTCCTCGAGCTCACGAACGATCGCGGCCTTCGGCTTGGCCCCCACGATGGTCTTGGCGACCTCGCCATTCCGGTAGACGTTCAGGGTCGGGATGGACATGACGCCGTACTTGGTGGCCGTGTTCGGGTTCTCGTCGATGTTGAGCTTGACGACCTCGATCTTGTCGCCGTACTCGGCGGCGATCGCCTCAAGGGACGGAGCGATCTGGCGGCAGGGGCCGCACCAGGCGGCCCAGAAGTCCACCAGAACGGGCTTGTCGTTCTTGAGGACCTCCTGCTCGAAGGTGTCGTCGGTCACGTTCTTCAGGGTGCCGGCCACAGCGGGCTCCTTCATTGATCGTGCGTGGGCTGGAATGGATGGGGCTCAGGCAGTGGACTTCTCGGGCTCGGCCTTCTGCTCGCTGTCCGCGACAGCGGCCAGGTAGCGCTCGGCGTCCAGGGCAGCGGCGCAGCCGGTGCCGGCCGCGGTGATCGCCTGGCGGTAGGTGTGGTCGACCACGTCACCGGCGCCGAAGACACCGGGGATGTTGGTGCGCGTGGACGGCGAGTCGACCTTCAGGTAACCCTCCTCGTCCAGCTCAAGCTGGCCCTTGAAGAGCTCGGTGCGCGGGTCGTGGCCGATCGCGATGAACAGACCCGTCACTGCGAGGTCCGAGAACTCACCGGTCTTGACGTTGCGCAGCTTCAGACCGGAGAGCTTCTGGTCACCCTGGATCTCGGCGACCTCGCTGTCCCAGATGAACGTGATCTTCGGATCGGCGAAGGCACGCTCCTGCATGGCCTTGGAGGCACGCAGCGTGTCCCGGCGGTGGATGACGGTGACGGACTTGGCGAAGCGGGAGAGGAAGGTCGCCTCCTCCATGGCGGTGTCACCGCCACCGACCACGGCGATGTCCTGGTCCTTGAAGAAGAAGCCGTCACAGGTGGCGCACCAGGAGACACCCCGGCCGGTGAACGCGTCCTCGTTGGGCAGGCCGAGCTTGCGGTGCTGCGAGCCGGTGGCGACGATGACGGCCTTTGCCCGGTGCACCGTGCCCGCCGTGTCCGTGACGGTCTTGATCTCGCCGGTCAGGTCGACGGAGACGACATCGTCCGGAACGAGCTCGGCCCCGAAGCGCTCGGCCTGCGCCCGCATGTTGTCCATGAGCTCGGGGCCCATGATGCCGTCGCGGAAGCCCGGGAAGTTCTCCACTTCGGTGGTGTTCATCAGTGCGCCCCCCGCGGTGACGGCGCCCTCGAAGACCAGCGGCTTCAGCGACGCGCGCGCGGTGTAGAGAGCCGCCGTATAGCCGGCGGGCCCGGAGCCGATGATGATCACGTTACGGACGTCGCTCACGGGTTGATTCCTCGTCTCTGGACTGGGTCGTACGGCCGGTGGGAGCCCTCTCGCACAGCTCTCACCCCATCCAACGGATCCTACGGGGCGTGCATTCCCGATGGGTTCGGGCACACGGATGCATCAGCATGTGGACGGGCGCGGGTGTGGAAACCAAGCGCATGCGCTTGGACAGCGCGTGCAGGAGTGCCGGTTAACGCGCGTAGGAACGCTGCAGCAGAAGTGTGGGGGCGGCCGAAGGCTGCTGGACGCACTGTGCGTCCACGAGATAGGCCATGACGCGGGTGCTGTCGCCGGAGGGGTCGGGCAGCACGACGAGATAGGCGTCCTTGCCCCTGTAGGTGCCCGCCTGGGCGGCGAGGGGAGCACCGGATGCACCGATGCCCTGCCGGATGCACAGGGGCACCGTGACGGTGGGGGTCTTCAGAACCTTCGGGGTGCCGGCATCCGGAGCGGATTCCATGCTGAGACCACGGGGAGCACGGGAACCCTCCGAGGCCTTCTGGGCCTGAAGAAGGTCGGCGACCCGGTTCTTGAGCGTTCCCTCGGAGAAGGTGTCCGTGGAAGCGCTCGCACGGTCGTGCGCCGCGGTGCCGGAACCCTTGTCGTCGTACAGGGTGGTCATCACCACGGAGGCGACGCCCAGGGCGGCCACGGCAACGGTGGAGCCCAGGACGGCGATCCTGCGGCGCCCGCGCCGGGAGCGGGTTCTGCGGCCCGGTCCGGTGCTGGACGCGGGGGCATGTCCCGGAGGGCGGTCCGCCGCCGATGTTTCACGTGAAACATGCGTGTTCCCGGGGGCGGAGCCGGGCTCGGTGGTTCCGGTGCTCCGGGAGGCATCAGAGGATTCGGCGGCTTCGGCGGCTTCTGAGGCGAGGGCGGCGTCCACACGGGCCGCGATGTCCTCGGGCATGCCCGGAGGATCCGGCAGGGTGCCGAGCAGACCACGGAGCTCCTCCAGCGAGGCATGGACATCGGCGCACAGATCGCACTCGTCCAGATGCCGTCGCAGGGCCGTGGCCCGAGAAGGAGGGAGAAGGCCCTCGGTGAGGTCGGAGATCTCCGTGACATCCGGGTGCTCGGCCGCGTCCGTCGTGGTTGTCACGCTCGTCCACCTCCGCCCTTCACAGCAGCTGAATCGCTCGGCCCCGTGTCCCGCGTGCCCACGCTCTCAGGATCCGCCGGGGGTGGGACGGATGTCCCCTGCGTCCGGTTCCGTCCTGTACCCGGTTCCTTCCCGTCGCCGGTACGTCCGGGCCGCAGATGGGTGAGGAGCGGCAGAAGTCTCGCTCTGCCCCGGGCGCAGCGGCTCTTCACCGTTCCGGTCGGCACATCGAGGATGCGCGCGGCCTCGGCGACCGGATACCCCTGCATGTCCACGAGCACCAGTGCGGCCCGCTGGTCGGGCGGCAGGCTGCTCAGCGCCTCGAGGAGCTGCCGCTGCACATCGTTTCTCTCGGCGGGCGCCGAGGCCGACTCGTGCGGCTCCAGCAGCTGCTCCAGGCGCTCGGGGTCGTCCACCGGCGAGGTTCTGCGCGAGGCCGCCTTGCGGGCCCGGTCCAGACAGGCGTTCACCGTGATCCGGTGCAGCCAGGTCGTGACGGCCGACTGGCCCCGGAAGGTGCGGGCGGCGCGATAGGCCGAGACGAAGGCGTCCTGCACGGCGTCGGCGGCCTCCTCGCGGTCGCCCAGCGTCCGCAGGGCGACCGCCCAGAGCCGGTCGCGGTGGCGCCGTACCAGTTCACCGAAGGCGTCGGGATCGCCCTTCACATGGCGGGCCAGGAGGTCCTCATCGCTTGCATCGCCGTATGCGGTGCCGGACGCCATGGACCCCCTCCCCTTCGGTGAGACGTCAGCCCGTGAATTTCACATCGGTGATGCCCTGCTTGTAGCCGGCACTGCTGTAGCCGTCATGGGGGGCCCTGGGCACATCCGTGATCCACAGCAGTACGTACTGCGTCTTCACCGGCTTCGTCGCCTTCACCGTGAGGGAGGACCCGGTGGTGGTCGCGGTTCCGATCTTCTTCATCCCGTCGATCCCGGTGGAGGGAGTCAGGGAGTCGGTGGCGTAGAGATGGACCGTGGTGTGGTCACCGGAGTAGCGAAGCCCTATCGACGCCGCGGAGAGCTCCTTGGCCGAGCCGAGGTCGTAGACGATGCCCACTCCCGGCTTGTAGGGAGCCAGCCGCGGGCCGTCCCGGTAGCTCTTGGTGCGCCAGTACGTGGAGCTGTCGCCGTCGTAGGTCTTGCCGACGTCCTCGGCGGCCTGGGCAGGCCCCTGGGCGACGTACTCCCGCGCCCCCTGGATCTGGAGCGGCTGGGGCGGCTTCTGCGGCTTCTCGTTCTTGTCGTTGTCGTCCTGCGTCTGGGACTGGGTGCCGTTGCCGGGATCGCCGCCCCGGTTCATCAGGGCGTCCGCGAGCTGCCAGCTGCCCAGGCCCAGGGCGGCGATGAGCAGCGTCGAGACGGCCCACTTCAGGGCCTTGCCGGTGCGGCTCTGCAGCGGGGGCGGCGGAGCGGGGATCGGCTGGGCGACACCGGGACGCGGTGCCGTACGGCCGTATGTGCCCTGCTGGTACGAGGTGCTCTGGTACTCCGGCGGCGCGGTGAACGCCGGCTCCGGAGGACGGATGCGCGGCATCTCGCTGATCGCCTTGGCCAGTTCCTCCGGAGTGGTGCACGGTGCCTCGTGCCGGGAGGCGGTGGCGCCGTTGTTGGCGAGAGCGCGCATGGCGAGTTCGGACAGACCGCGATGGACGCCCGCGCGCACCTGGTCCGGAGGGATGAGACCGAGGTCCTTGGGCAGGCCGGACAGGCCGTAGGCGTCCTCCTCGTACGGCCAGCGCTGGGTGAGCGACGCATACAGCAGGGCGCCGATGGCCTCGGTGTCGGTGCGCTGCGGGGTGTCGGAGCGGACGCCGCGCAGCGCGGCGTTCACAGCCAGGCCGCGGATGCGCCACTGGCCGGTGGAGGTGCGCAGCACGGCGTTGGGGTTCAGCCGCAGATGCGCAAGACCCTCGCGGTGCGCGGCGGCCATCGCGGAGGCGACCTGGCTGACCATCTGGTAGGCGTCGTGCGGCTCCAGGGGACCGGAGGCCAGCAGCGTGGTCAGTTCCGTGGCGTCGGGCAGCCATTCATGGACGACGTAGACGAGGTCGTTCTCCTCGACGGCGTCGAGGACCTGCACGAAACGAGGGTCGCCGAGCAGCGCGGCGGAGCGGGCCGCGGCCAGCACGGACCGGGCACGGGCGTGGTCCGCGGGCAGGACGTGCACTCCGACGGCACGGCGGAGTTTCTCGTCCACCGCACGCCAGCTGCTGAATCCGTCCAGACGGGTGACGCACTCCTCGAGGCGGTAGCGTCTGGCCAGCTTGTGACCGCTGTGCAGTTCGGGAGGCGAGGCCTTCTTTCCGGAGGGTTCGGTCGTGCCGCTCCCCCGTGTCTCGTCGCTGTCCGTGTCCCGCTTCCGGTTCTGGGCCACCCCGTCGGACGTGGACTGGTCCGCCTTGGCGGTCAGCGACTTCTCGCCGCTGTTGTCTGCCACGTCGACGGCAGCCGTACTCCGTTCCGCCACCGTCGCTCCTGCCTCCCCATCCATCGCGCGCTGTCCGACGCCGAAACCAATTGTGCCCACAGTCCTCCGCTATGCACGACACACGGCTGCGGAGGATGGTTGTGCGCCTACCCCCGTCTCAACGTCCCAGGCGCCCGCGGACCATGCCCACGAGCGAGTTGACTTCCTCGATGCGCATCCGGCGGGCGGCGACGAAGAAGAGGCCGAACAGCAGGGCCCCGCCGGCCAGCAGCGCGGCGATCGATCCCAGGACCCCCTGGCCCAGGCTCTGGCTGACGCCGTAGCAGGCCGCGCCGCTGACCAGCGTCGCCGGCACCGAGGCGATGCACAGCCGGGCGTAGGTCCGCACCACGCGTGAGCCGTCGAGGTCGCCGCCCAGCCGCTTGCGCAGCCGCCGCCAGGCGACACCGACGCCGATCGCATACGCGAGACCGTAGACGGCGGCCATGCCGACGACGGCCCAGCGGGCCGGGAGCAGGACGTAGCACAGGGCCGAGGCAGCCGCGTTGACCCCGGCCACGATGACCGTGTTGTAGAAGGGGGTGCGGGTGTCCTCGTAGGCGTAGAAGGCGCGCAGGACGACGTACTGCACGGAGTAGGGGATCAGACCGAGGCCGAAGGCCATCAGCATGTAGCCCATGTTGGTGGCGGCCTCGGTGCCCGAGGAGCCGAACATCAGCGTGCACATCGGGATGCCGAGCGCGACGAAGCCGAAGGCGATGGGCACGATGGCGACGGCGGTGGTCCGCAGGCCCTGGGAGATGTCGTCACGGACGGCGCCGCTGTCGTCGTCGGCGGCCGAACGGGAGATCCGCGGCAGCAGGGCGGCCATCAGGGACACGGTGATGATGGCCTGGGGCAGGCCCCAGATCAGCTGGGCGTTGGCATACGCGGAGAAGCCGGTGCCGTTGACGCCGGACTCCTTGACCGAGGCGGTGGCCAGCTGGGAGACGACGAGCGCGCCCGCCTGGTTGGCCAGGACGAACAGGATGGTCCACTTGGCGAGTGTCGCGGCCTTGCCGAGACCGTGGCCCCGCCAGTCGAAACGCAGCCGCAGCCGGTACCCGGTCTCCTTCAGGTACGGGATCATCGCCAGGGCCTGGACGACCATCCCGAGCAGCACGCCGATGCCGAGCAGCCGCTGGCCCTCCGGCGGGATGTTCGTGGCCGTCATGCCGGAGTGGGAGGCGGAGCCGTACACCCAGATGAACGTGCCGAGCGTCACGATGATGACGATGTTGTTCAGGACCGGGGTCCACATCATCGCGCCGAATCGTCCACGGGCGTTGAGGATCTGCCCCATCACCACATGGATGCCCATGAAGAAGATCGAGGGCAGGAAATAGCGGACGAAGGTGATGCCGACCTCGTTGGCCGCCGGGTCGCTGGCGACCGGGACGGACAGCATGCGGATCAGCAGGGGGGCGGCGAGCATCGCGAGGACGGTGAGCACCCCCAGCACCACCATGACCAGGGTCAGCAGGCGGTTGGCGTAGGCCTCGCCCCCGTCGTCGTCCTCCTTCATGGCGCGCACGAGCTGGGGCACGAAGACGGAGTTGAGCCCGCCGCCGACGGTCAGGATGTAGATCATCGTCGGCAGCTGGTAGGCGACCTGGAAGGTGTCGCCGAGAAGACCGATGCCGAGCGCCGAGACGATCAGTGCCGAGCGGATGAACCCGGTGAGACGGGAGACCATCGTGCCCGCGGCCATCACGGCACTCGACTTCAGCAGGCCGGAGGCCTTCCCGCCCTTCTTCGCCGGAGCGGGGGCCGGCTCGGCCTTGGGGGCAGCGGTCTCCTCGGCAGCCGGCGCGGAGACGTACGGGCCCGTCGTTCCCTGGCCGGCGGCCGGGGCGGGGCCGGTGACCGAAGGGGCTTCGCCCAGCGGGCGCCCGTCGGACTGCGGAGGGGCGTAGCCGTACGGTCCGGGGGCCGGGTGGCCGTAGCCGCTCTGGCGTGTGTCCTGGTAGCCGCCCTGCTGCTGGTCCTGGAAGAGATGGGCGAAGGCGTCCGGCTCATGACGGTTCCCGCCGATGGGGCCGGCCGGACGGTCCGCACCGGCGAACTGCGCGGTGCGCGGATCCTCGCCGTGCGGCGGATACGGGGCGGCGCCCGACGGGCCCGGCGGGGGAGTCTGCGCCCACACACGCGGATCGGGGGCGTGCGGTGCCTGCGGGGGCTGCCCGTGGGGCGGCTGCTGAGGACCGTGGGCACCGGACGGCGCGGGCGACGGCGAGGGGTGCGCGGCACGGTCGTACGGTCTTTCGCCGCCCATGCCCTGGGCGGCGAGGTTCTGGGCCCGGTGGGGATCCGTGCCGTGGGCGCCCTCGCGGTACGGGTTCGCGGGCGGCGGCACCTGACCGTGCGGGGGAGGCGGGGCGCCGGGGTCGCCCGAGCCGCCCACGGCCTGGCCGCGGTCACCGTCGTACGGCGCGTTCATGGATTACCCCACCTCATCGTCCCGGGCCCTCCGGGCCACCACATGCTCAACGGTCCACTTTCTCACCCGTGCCGGACTGGGCGGCGCTTTCCGCCGCGGTGTCCGGTGTCGGGTCACTCGGCTGCTCTGGGGCGTCGTCCTCCGGCGCGTCCGTGCTCCCGCCGGTCCCGTCGGCGCCGCTCTCGCCACTGTCCGCGTCCGTGCTCCCGGGGGCCTCGAGGTCCCCGGCTGCCTTGGCGGCCTCGGCGTTCTCGGCTCCCTCGGCCGCCGCGGCGCCCTGCGCGGCCTCCCGGGCCGCCGCCCGCTTGCGCTGGGTGTACATGCGGAAGCCGGCGAGGACGAGCAGCAGGACACCGCCGCCGATGACCAGCATCACCGTGGCGGTGATCTCGGTGACCTTCACGTCGAAGGTGACGGGGGCACCGTACTCCCGGCCGTCTTGCGTGTAGAGCTGGGCGACCACGGTCACCGGCCCGTTGGCATTGGCCGATGTGGTGAACTTCACGGACTGGCTGTGTCCGCCGGAGACCTCGACGGGCTGTTCCGCGTAGGCCCTGCCGCCGATCTTGAGACGGGTGGGATTGGTCGAGGTGAGCCGCAGCACCAGGTGGTCGACGCCCTGCACCAGGTTGTTCTGCACGGTCACCGGGATGGTGGCGCTGCGGCCGGAGAGCTTCGTCTCCGACTTGTCGATCAGCTTGACCTGCTCGGAGAGATCGTCGAGGTATCCCTCCACGTCGTTTCGGAAGTGCTCCGCCTCGTCGGCCCGGCCCCGCCAGGTCGTGGACATCTCCCGGTTCAGGGCGCGTCCGAAGGGAGTGACGACCCGGGACTCGTCGGTCAGGATGACCTTGAAGTTGTCGACCTTGTTCTGGGTCCGGGCGATCGCCGCGAAGGCGGAGCGGCCCAGCTCCTTCTTGCGCAGCGAGGACGGGTAGGAGGCGGCCGACGGGACCTTCGTGGTGGCGCGGGGGTCCGGCGCGGCCTTGGCGGCCGCGGACAGGTCCTGCGACTGGGACCAGGTGCTCTGCTGGAGAGCCGTCAGCGCCTGCGCCATGGCCTGGGCCTGGTGGGCGGTCGGCATGCGCTGCGGGGCCACGACGATGCTGCGCTGCTTGGTCGTCTGCCCGTGGATCCCCAGGCTCTGGGCGAGGAACCGCTGCACGGCGAGCGTGGTGCTGCCGGCCCGCGACATGTCGCCCTCGAAGGCCGTCGACAGCCGCTCGTCCGCGACGACCGCCGTGACGCCGCCGCCGATGGGGCGGGCCGCGGACGGCGTGTAGGCCATGCCGTCGGCCTCCCGCATGCTGTCACTGCGCGCGATGATCTTGTCGGCGCCGGCGGAGGTGGCGACCTTGACGATCGAGGGGTCCACGGCGCCGTCGACGGGCCAGGCGAAGTCCGTGTTCGGTTGCACATGGAGCACCGTCTCCACCGTGCTGGCGGCGACATCGGTGGCGTCCTTGAGCTGGCTGAGCGAGCCGGTCACGCTCGTGCCGCCATGGGCGAGGGACGCCAGATCGGGGTCGGCGAAGGGCAGCGCCACGACCTCCTTGCCCGCCACCGCCTGCTGCAGCGTGGCGAGCCACTGCTTGGCGACCGCCTGATGGGTGCCCGGGACGGTGGTGCCGTTGTCGGTCCGGACACGGTAGGTGCGGGTCATGGCGTCCACGGACGCCAGCAGGTCGGGATCGACGACCCAGGTGACGTCGAGGTCCTTGCCCAGCGACAGCATCCGCTCCAGACGGCCGCCGGGAGCGATGTCCTTGGCCAGGTCGTCGTTGAGGAAGACCGGTGTCTGCTGGGCACCGGGTCCTGTCTCGGCGGTCATGTGGACATCGGAGACGAGCGGCCACAGATAGGTCGTCTTCGTCTTCTTGTCCGCATCGTCCGGCTGCCACGGCAGGAAGGTGTGCTCGATGCCCAGGACCTGCTTCCAGGGCCGTGCGGAGGTCCGGCCGGACAGCGAGACGGAGAGCTGATAGACCCCGTCCCCGCCCAGCTTCAGCTTGTTCACCGGCACGGAGAGGGTGAAGGGCTGGGCGATGCCCGGGGCGAGTTCGGCGAACTTCTGGACGTACTTGCCGCCGATCTCGGAGCCGTCGGCACCCGGATCGAACGTGGTGCGCCGGGCCACGGCGTCGATCGCCGAGCGGGTGTCCAGTTCCGGACCCACGCGCAGGCCCACATGGGCGTCGGTGATCGTCTGTCTGCCGTTGTTCGTCACGGTGCCCGAGACAGTCAGCGTGTCCCCCTTCGAGGGCACGCTGGGACTGAGGGAGTCCAGGGAGACGGAGACCGTGCGCGAACCCGGCGCGGCCTGGAAGGAGTCCCGGGGGGCGGCATGTGCGGCCGTCGTGACGGGCAGCTGGAGCAGTCCGGCCAGCAGAGGCACCCCGGCGAGCAATACCCCGGCCCGTCGCAGCAGGCGGCGGGCAGGTGAGGGACTGATTCCCTGGAAGTCTGCCGCCTCGGCCACGCGCTCGCCCGTCCTCGTCGTCAGTGGTCGTCGGAATGTGCGTCCAGGCATGGTAACGATGCGCGCCGAGGGGAAGTGCCGCGGAGGCACCCCGACGATCATGGAGCGTCGACGGCTGTCCTGGATATGCGGGTATCCGGGGATGCCGTTCGTTACGTCACAAGGGCTCGTCTTGGGCGGGTAACAAGAGATCTGTCGCCGCGCTCCGGGAGATGCCGTCCCCACGCGCCCGCGGATGTCCCCCGGGAGTCCCGGGAGCCCGGGGAAAACAATGACGGCGCGGTCGGCCGCCCAGGCCACGTACCCTTTTCTGTTGTGCCGAACGCCAACGAAGACACTTCCTCCGCTCTGAACCAGGTGCAGCAGCGCGCGGTGAGCGAGCTGCTGCGGGTGGCCCCCGTCGTCGACGATCTCGCGCGCCGCTTCCAGCAAGCCGGGTTCTCCCTCGCCCTGGTCGGCGGCTCGGTCCGGGACGCGCTGCTCGGCCGGCTCGGCAACGACCTGGACTTCACCACCGACGCCCGTCCCGAGGACGTACTGAAGATCATGCGGCCGTGGGCCGACGCCGTATGGGACGTCGGGATCGCCTTCGGCACGGTCGGGGCGCAGAAGCAGGTCCGTGTCGAGGACACCGAGCGGTGCTTCCAGATCGAGGTGACCACCTACCGGTCGGAGGCCTACGACCGGTCCTCGCGCAAGCCCGCGGTGTCGTACGGCGACTCCATCGAGGAGGACCTCGTCCGGCGTGACTTCACCGTCAATGCGATGGCGCTGGCACTGCCGGAGAAGACGTTCATCGACCCGCACGGCGGCCTTGCGGACCTCGAGGCCCGTGTGCTGCGTACACCGGCCACGCCCCAGGAGTCCTTCTCCGACGACCCGCTGCGCATGATGCGGGCCGCGCGTTTCGCCGCCCAGCTCGACTTCGAGGTCGCCCCCGAGGTCGTCGCGGCGATGAAGGAGATGTCCGCGCGGATCGAGATCGTCTCGGCCGAACGGATCCGGGACGAGCTGAACAAGCTGATCCTCTCGGACCACCCGCGCCAGGGGCTGACCCTGCTCGTCGACACCGGCCTCGCCGAGCGTGTCCTGCCCGAGCTGCCGGCTCTGCGTCTGGAGAGCGACGAGCACCACCGGCACAAGGACGTCTACGACCACACGCTGACCGTTCTGGAACGGGCGATGGCGCTGGAGGACGAGGGCCCCGATCTGACCCTCCGGCTGGCCGCCCTGCTGCATGACATCGGCAAGCCGCGCACCCGCCGTTTCGAGAAGGACGGACGGGTCTCCTTCCACCACCACGAGGTGGTCGGCGCCAAGATGGCCCGGAAGCGCATGACGGCGCTGAAGTACTCCAATGAGCTGGTGAAGGACGTCTCCCGGCTGGTCGAGCTCCATCTGCGCTTCCATGGCTACGGCACCGGGGAATGGACGGACTCCGCGGTCCGCCGCTACGTCCGTGACGCCGGCCCGCTGCTCGACCGGCTCCACAAGCTGACCCGCTCGGACTGCACCACCCGCAACAAGCGCAAGGCGGCCGCACTGTCCAGGGCGTACGACAGCCTGGAGGCACGCATCGCCCAGCTCCAGCAGCAGGAGGAGCTGGATGCGATCCGTCCGGACCTCGACGGCAACCAGATCATGGAGATTCTCGGCATCAAGCCCGGTCCGCTGGTCGGCAAGGCGTACAAGCACATGCTGGAGCTCCGTCTGGAGAACGGGCCCATGGAGCACGATGCGGCGGTGGCCGCTCTCAAGGAGTGGTGGGCGGAGCAGGACCAGGCGGGCTGACCCCTGCGGCAGGGCCATGTTTCACGTGAAACATGGCGCAGGGGAGAAGGCCGAAGGGTGGTGTTTCACGTGAAACACCACCCTTTTCCCTCGGGGTTTTCCTGAGGGGCCTCAAGGGGTGTCGCAGGGCCGGTGAGGTGACATCTGCCGGCGTTCGGAGCCGGCCATGGCAGCCGCGACCGCCGCGTGGAGGACGGCGACCATGATCAGCAACGCGGTCGAGCGGCCGTCCGGCGGCAGCATCAGTGCGGCAACGCCCGCGGCGCCCACGAAGGCGACATTGAACAGCACGTCGTACACGGAGAAGATCCGGCCACGGAAGCCGTCGTCGACCGTGGACTGCACCACGGTGTCCGTGGCGATTTTCGCGCCCTGGGTGGTCAGCCCCAGAACGAATGCCGCGACCAGCAGAGGGCCGGTGGCGAACGGCAGACCGAGGGCGAGTTCGAGAACCGCCGCACTGCCGGCGCACACGGTGATCCAGCGGATGGGGCCGAGCCACCCCGCCATCCAGGGCGTCACAACGGCCGCCGCGAAGAACCCGGCGCCGGAGAGTCCCAGTGCCAGCCCGAGCAGACGCAGCCCGTCCTCCGTGTTCGAGGTCAAGGCATAGCGGCAGAGCATCAGCACCATGACCGCCAGCGCGCCATAGCAGAACCGCATCAGCGTCATCGAGGTCAGTGCCCAGGCGGCTTTCCGGCGGGGCGGAGCGGCAAGATGCCGCAGGCCCGCCACCAGACCGCGGGCGGTGCCGGTCAGCGCCACGCCCAATCGGGGGCGGGCCCGGCTCCGGTCGGGGCCGAGCAGATCCGGGGCCATGAGAAGCGAGGTGAGCGCCGAGCACAGATAGAGGAGGGCCCCCAGCAGCACCACGGCGGCGTCGGAGTCCGCGCCCAGCAGCCGTACGAGGAAGGCGAGGCCCCCGCCCGCGAACGCGGCCAGGGAACCGGCCGTGGGCGACAGGGAATTGGCCATCACCAGCCGCTCGGCGTCGACCACACGGGGCAGCGCGGCGGACAGCCCGGCCAGGACGAAGCGGTTGACGGCGGTGACGCACAGCGCGGAGACATAGAACAGCCAGTCCGGCACGGCGGCGACCATCAGCACCGCGGTGGCGGCTGCCATGGCCGCACGGGTCAGATTGCCGTAGAGGAAGACCTGCCGGCGCCGCCAGCGGTCCAGCAGGACCCCGGCGAACGGGCCGACCAGGGAGTACGGCAGCAGCAGCACCGCCATCGCGGAGGCGATCGCGGCGGCCGAGGTCTGCCTCTCCGGGGAGAAGACGACATACGCGGCGAGCGCGACCTGGTAGACGCCGTCCGCGCTCTGGGAGAGCAGCCGCACGGCGAGCAGGCGTCTGAAGTTCCTCACCCGCAAAAGGACACGCAGGTCGCGGACGACAGCCATGGCGCTCAGCCTCACATATGGCGGACATGCCGGACCCCCGGAAAGCACGCACGGTGCACCCGGGGGTCCGGCAGCCCTGGCAGGAGCGGTTTCAGAAACGACCGGTCAGCGCTCGACCTCGCCGCGAATGAACTTCTCCACGTTCTCGCGGGCCTCGTCGTCGGAGTACTGCACCGGCGGGGACTTCATGAAGTAGGAGGAGGCGGACAGGATCGGACCGCCGATGCCCCGGTCCTTGGCGATCTTCGCGGCACGCAGGGCGTCGATGATGACACCCGCGGAGTTCGGGGAGTCCCAGACCTCGAGCTTGTACTCCAGGCTCAGCGGGACGTCACCGAAGGCGCGGCCCTCGAGGCGGACATAGGCCCACTTGCGGTCGTCGAGCCAGGCCACATAGTCGGACGGGCCGATGTGGACGTTGTGCTCGCCGAGGTCCCGGTCGGGGATCTGGGAGGTGACGGCCTGGGTCTTGGAGATCTTCTTGGACTCCAGACGCTCACGCTCGAGCATGTTCTTGAAGTCCATGTTGCCGCCGACGTTCAGCTGCATCGTGCGGTCCAGGATGACGCCCCGGTCCTCGAACAGCTTCGTCAGGACGCGGTGGGTGATGGTGGCGCCGACCTGCGACTTGATGTCGTCACCGACGATCGGCACACCCGCCTCGGTGAACTTGTCCGCCCACTCCTTGGTGCCGGCGATGAAGACCGGCAGGGCGTTGACGAAGGCGACCTTGGCGTCGATGGCGCACTGGGCGTAGAACTTCGTCGCTTCCTCGGACCCCACGGGCAGGTAGCAGACGAGCACGTCGACCTGCTTGTCCTTGAGGACCTGGACGACGTCGACCGGCTCCTCGGCGGACTCCTCGATGGTGGCGCGGTAGTACTTGCCGAGGCCGTCGAGGGTGTGGCCGCGCTGGACCGTCACACCGGTGGAGGGCACGTCGCAGATCTTGATGGTGTTGTTCTCGGAGGCGCCGATGGCGTCCGCGAGGTCCAGGCCGACCTTCTTCGCGTCGACGTCGAAGGCGGCGACGAACTCGATGTCACGCACGTGGTAGTCGCCGAACTGCACATGCATGAGGCCGGGGACCTTGGACGCCGGATCGGCGTCCTTGTAGTACTCCACGCCCTGTACCAGCGATGCGGCGCAGTTGCCCACGCCGACGATGGCTACGCGAACCGAACCCATTGGCGGTTGCTCCCTGTGTGTGATCGGTGAAGCCCCGACGGGACCTCACGTGGCGGTGTCGTCGGGCGTATCCGGCCGGGGCTGTTGCCCGGACCGGGGCAGGACGCCCGTCGCTCCAGTGGTGGTGTCCTGCGAGTCGGGCCCCCCGGAGCCGGAACCCTTGAGGTCCCGCCCGGCCCGCTCGCTTTCGATGAGCTCGTTCAGCCAGCGCACTTCGCGCTCCACGGACTCCATCCCGTGGCGCTGGAGCTCGAGTGTGTAGTCGTCGAGGCGTTCCCGGGTGCGCGCCAGGGAGGCGCGCATCTTCTCCAGACGCTCCTCCAGCCGACTGCGACGGCCCTCGAGCACACGCATGCGCACATCGCGCGAGGTCTGCCCGAAGAAGGCGAAGCGCGCGGCGAAGTGCTCGTCTTCGTACGCGTCGGGACCCGTCTGGGAGAGCAGCTCCTCGAAGCGCTCCTTCCCCTCGGCCGTCAGCCGGTAGACGATCTTGGCGCGGCGTCCCGAGAGCGCGGCGGAGACGGCGTCCTCCGGCGCGCTTCCCGGTTCCTCGGTCAACCAGCCGTTGGCGACCAGCGTCTTGAGGCAGGGGTAGAGCGACCCGTAACTGAACGCCCGGAACACACCCAGTGACGTATTGAGTCGTTTGCGCAGCTCATAGCCGTGCATCGGAGATTCGCGCAGCAGCCCGAGTACGGCGAACTCCAGGATCCCGGAACGCCGGCCCATCGTCGCCTCCTCTCTGCCGCGACCCGGTGCGGCGGATGCCGCTCCGGGCGCCGTGACGGTCTCTATTTCGCGCCGATGTATCGACTCGATACATCATGACGATAGAACGGTGCTTCAGGTGCGACAAGAGGGAACCAGGGGGGAAGCGGGTGAGCGGAATCACATCACCGCCTCGTTGAAGTCAAGTTGCCTGGTTTGAGGTGAACTTCAGAACTCAACGGGTTGTGGCGGTGCGTAGTCTGTGCGCCATGGATACAGCCGGGAACCGTGTGACGCTTAGGGACGTCATCGTCCCGGGTGCAGTACGGGTGAATGAGCGACCGACCGCATCCGTACTTCGGGGGGACCGGAAACCAGCCGCCGTTTCCAGGCGCGCGAGGGTGCGCCTGCCCGAGGAGTAGTCGTTCGATGAGCGAGCACCGTCGCAAACCGCCGCAGCCGCAGGGAGGAGGACGTGCCGCGGCTCGACGCGGCCAGTCCGGTTCGTCCTCCGGCCGCCGTGCGGCATCGCGGGGCGCCACTGGATCTCCTGCCGGCTCCTACGGACCCGGTGCGCACGGAGCAGGGCCGTACGCAGGAGGTGGAGAACGCCCGTACGGCGGCCGCGCCGAAGCCCGGCGGGCCGCGCAGAGAAGCGGCCGCCGAGGCCGGGCGGCACCGCCCGGCAAGAACCGGTTCATCGACTACCCGCGCGCGGACAAGGACGGATGGCGCCGCTGGGTGCCGTCCTGGAAGCTCGTGACGGGGCTGTGCATCGGCTTCATGGGAAGCCTGGTGGCGCTCGCGGGGATCGGGTACGCCACGGTGTCCGTGCCGGACGTCGCAAAGACCGCGACCGCCCAGAACAACGTGTACTACTGGGCGGACGGCAAGGAGATGGTGCGGACGGGCGGTGAGATCAACCGCCAGATCGTCAACCTCGATTCCATCCCCAAGGAGATGCAGCACGCCGTCGTCTCCCAGGAGAACAAGACCTTCTGGACCGACAGCGGCATCGACCCCAAGGGCATCGCGCGGGCCATGTTCAACATGGCGAGGGGCGGCCAGACGCAGGGTGGTTCCACCATCACCCAGCAGTACGTCAAGAACGCGATGCTCAACGACCAGTCGCAGACGCTCTCCCGCAAGTTCAAGGAGATCTTCGTCGCGATCAAGGTCGGGGCCACCGTGCGCAAGGACGACATCATGGCCGGCTACCTGAACTCCGCGTACTACGGTCGCGGGGCGTACGGTATCCAGGCCGCCGCGCGCGCGTACTTCGACAAGGAAGCCAAGGAGCTGAACCCGGGCGAGTGCGCCTTCCTGGCCGCGATGCTCAAGGGCGCGACCTACTACGACCCCGCGGGCGCGACCTCGATCGACCCGGCGGCCACGCCCGAGGAGAACACGAGGCGGGCCCGGCGCCAGATGCAGGACACGCTCGACAAGATGGTCGAGTACGGCTATCTGGACGCTTCGGTACGGGCCAAGTACAAGGACCTCCCCGAGCTGAAGAACCCGAGGTCGAACACGCAGCTGAGCGGTCAGATCGGCTACCTGGTCGACCTCGCCAAGGCGTACGTCATCAACAACACGGAGATCACCGCCGACCAGCTGCAGCAGGGCGGCTACCAGATCCACACCACCTTCGACCGGAAGAAGGTCGAGCAGCTGGAGGAGGCCGTCAAGAAGGTCTACAAGGAGAACATCGACCCCAAGAAGCGTCCGAAGACCGACACCCACGTCCAGTTCGGCGGGGCCTCGGTGGACCCGAAGACGGGGGCGATCGTGGCGGTCTACGGCGGTCAGGACGCGACGAAGCACTTCACGAACAACGCCGACGCCACGGGTGCCCAGGTGGGCTCGACGTTCAAGCCGTTCGTGCTGGCCGCGGCCATGCAGGACGGCATCCGCAACCCGAGCCTCGGCCCCTCGCAGGCGCAGGACGAGCGCACCCAGGTCTCGCCCAAGAGCCGTTTCAGCGGCAAGAACAAGCTCAAGATCAAGGAGTACGACGGGCGGATCTGGAGGAACGAGAAGGGCGAGGAGTGGCACCAGGTCAATGACGGCAATGTGTCCTACGGCACGCCGCCCGACTACCTGATCGACCTTCGGGAGGCGATGCGCGAGTCGGTGAACTCCGCCTTTGTGCAGCTGGGCATGGACGTGGGCCTGGACAAGGTCAAGCAGGCCGCCATCAACGCCGGCCTGAGGGAGGACAGCCTGACCGGCTCCAACTACCCGTCCTTCTCCATCGGCATCTCCCACCCCAGCGCCATCCGCATGGCGGGTGCGTACGCCACCTTCGCCGCCAGCGGGAAGCAGAACGAGCCGTTCTCC
Source organism: Streptomyces thermovulgaris (assembly GCF_002155915.1). Taxonomy (GTDB): domain Bacteria; phylum Actinomycetota; class Actinomycetes; order Streptomycetales; family Streptomycetaceae; genus Streptomyces; species Streptomyces thermovulgaris. Next base: position 26,804 of record NZ_MUME01000060.1, read on the forward strand.
GTCACCCGGGTCGAGAACAAGGACGGGGTGATCTTCAAGCACCAGGGCCAGACCAAGCAGGCTTTCACCAAGAAGGTCGCCGACAACGTCACCGACGTCCTGAAGACCGTGGTCGAGGAGGGAACGGGCACCAACGCCCAGCTGCCGGGCCGTGAGGTGGCCGGCAAGACCGGTACCACGGACGGCAACAAGTCGGCCTGGTTCGTCGGCTACACCCCGCAGCTGTCGACGGCGATCAGCATGTTCCGGCTCGACGACGACGCCAACAACAAGTCGCGCCAGTTCCTGGAGATGTTCGGAACGGGTGGCCAGGCCAAGATCCACGGTGCCTCGTTCCCGGCCGAGATCTGGCACGACTACATGCTGGAGGCGCTCAAGAACGAGCCGGCGATCCCCTTCCCCGAGCCCGAGCCCATCGGCGAGGTCGTCAACGCCAAGCCCACCTCCACGCCGACTCCTTCGGCCACCCAGACCGAGGAGGAGCAGGAGGAAGAGGAAGAGGTGGAGGAGACCCCGACCTCCTCGCCCACGATTTCGGAGACTCCGACCCTCCCGTCGCCCACGCAGACCCCGACGCGCTGCGGTTTCTTCGGCTGCAGCGACAACGGCGGTCAGACGGGCAACGGCGGCGCGAACGGCGGTGTCAGCCCGTCGCCCACGGACGGCGACGACTCCGGGGGCAACGACAACGGCTTCGGCGGAAGCAACCGGGGCAATGGCAACGGAGGCTTCTTCGGAGGCCAGGGCAATTAGCCGCTTCGCCCCCCGGCGAGCGTGTTCCACGTGAAACGAGGGCCGTCGCACCCACCGGGTGCGGCGGCCCTCCGCCTCTTCCCGGACGTGTACGGCAGGATGTGCCCCATGCCCAGTGCTGAATCCACGCAAGCGAGCGTGCACGAGCCCGCCCCGGTGCGGCCCACTCAGGAGGACGAGGTCGCCACGGCCGGCAGTGAGCTGATCGGCGGTCCGCTCGGACGGCGCGCCCTGCTCGGGACGTCCTGGTGGACCCCGGTGCGAGTCGTCGCGCTCGTCGCGATCGGCATGTTCGCTCTCGGCCTGGTCCAGAAAGCGCCCTGCTACCACGGCGCCTGGTTCTTCGGTGCGAGCTCGCAGTACACCAAGGCCTGCTACTCGGACATCCCGCACCTGTACCAGGGGCGCGGCTTCGCCGACGGCCTCGTGCCCTACTTCGACAGGCTCCCCGGCGACATGCCGTACCTGGAGTACCCCGTGCTGACCGGGCTGTTCATGGAGGTGGCCGCCTGGCTGACCCCGAGCAGCGGCACCATCCAGTACCAGGAGCAGTGGTACTGGATGGTCAACGCCGGGATGCTGATGGTGTGCGCGGCCGTCATCGTCGTCTGCGTGGCCCGTACGCACGCCCGGCGGCCCTGGGACGCTCTGCTGGTCGCACTGGCCCCGGCCTTCGTGCTGACCGCCACCATCAACTGGGACCTGCTGGCGGTCTCCCTGACGGCCGCCGCGATGCTGATGTGGTCCCGGAGGCGCTCGCTCGCCTCCGGCGTTCTGCTGGGGCTCGCCACGGCCGCCAAGCTCTACCCCGTCCTCCTGCTCGGCCCGCTGTTCCTGCTGTGCTGGCGTGCCGGGAAATGGCGTGACTTCGGCAGGGCCCTGACCGGCGCGGTGATCGCCTGGCTGGTGGTGAATCTGCCGGTGATGGCCTTCGCCACGGACGGCTGGTGGCAGTTCTACAAGTTCAGCCGGGAGCGGGGCGTCGACTTCGGCTCCTTCTGGCTGATCTGGAGCCAGAACACCAGCAATCCGCCCAGCGTCGCATTCGTCAACACCGCGGCCACCCTGCTGGTGCTGCTGTGCGCTCTCGGCATCGCGGTGCTGACGCTGTCCGCCCCGCGCCGTCCACGCTTCGCCCAGCTCGCCTTTCTGATCGTGGCGGTCTTCATCCTGACCAACAAGGTCTACTCGCCGCAGTACGTGCTGTGGCTGGTCCCGCTGGCGGCGCTGGCCCGCCCCCGGTGGCGGGACTTTTTGATCTGGCAGGCCTGCGAGGTGGTGTACTTCCTCGGGATCTGGATGTACCTCGCCTACACGACCAGCGGAGACGCCCACAAGGGCCTGCCGACCGACGGCTACCACGGGGCGATCGCCGTGCATCTGCTGGGCACGCTGTATCTGTGCGTGGTCGTGGTGCGCGACATCCTCGTGCCGGAGAAGGACGTGGTGCGCCGCGCCGGCGTCGACGACCCCTCGGGCGGTGTCCTCGACGGCGCCGAGGACGCCTTCACTCTCGGCACCCGCCTGTCCTCGCCGTATCCCGCGGCCCGCACCGGCGCACCGAAGGCGGGGTGGGGCGACCGGAGCGGGGCCGTGCCCCGGGACGACGCGCCCTGAGCGGACAGGGCCCGCCCACCAGGTCTGCGAAGGCCGGGCATGCGAAAGGCCGTACACGGTCACTGCCGTGTACGGCCTTTCGCGGAAAGAAGGACGGGGGAAAAGGCGGATGGGGAGAAAAGGCGTCAGCGGTCCACGAGCCGGTCGTACTGCGTGGTGGTGTGCCGCAGATGCGCCACCATCTCGTCGCCGACCTTGGGCTCCGGGGCGTCCGCCGGGATGAACAGGATCGACACCTGCATGTGGGGCGGTTCCGCGAACCAGCGCTGCTTGCCGCCCCAGACGAACGGCGAGAGGTTCCGGTTCACCGTGGCGAGGCCGGCACGGGCGACGCCCTTGGCCCGCGGCATGACGCCGTGCATCGCCTTGGGGGCCTCCAGACCCACTCCGTGCGACGTGCCGCCCGCCACGACCGCCAGGAAGCCGTCCGAGGGGGCCTTCTGCTGGCGGTAGCCGAAGCGTTCCCCCTTGGAGACCGGTGTGACGTCCAGGACCGAGCCGCGGTACTCGGTGGCCTCGTGGTCCCCCAGCCACAGCCGTGTGCCGATCCGGGCGCGGAAACGGGTCTGCGGGAACTGCTGCTGCAGCTGGGCGAGTTCGTCCGCCTTCAGGTGGCTGACGAACATCGTGTGCAACGGCAGCCGGGCCGCGCGCAGCCGGTTCATCCAGTCGATGACCTCCTCCACCGCGCTGGTGCCGTCGGTGCGGTCCAGCGGCAGATGGATGGCGAAGCCCTCCAGCCGGACGTTCTCGATGGCGGCGTGCAGCTCCGGCAGGTCCTTCTCCTTGACCCCGTGCCGCTTCATCGAGGACATCACCTCGATGACGACCCGGGCCCCGACCAGGCCGTACACCCCGTCCACCGAGGACACCGAGCGGATCACCCGGTCGGGCAGCGGCACCGGCTCCTCGCCGCGGCGGTACGGCGTGAGCACCAGCAGATCGCCGCTGAAGAAGTCCTTGAGGCGCGCGGCCTCGTACGTCGTGCCGACGGCGACGAGGTCCGCGCCCAGCCGGGTGGCTTCCTCCGCCAGGCGTTCGTGCCCGAAGCCGTAGCCGTTGCCCTTGCAGACCGGGACGAGGCCCGGGAACTGCTCCTGCACGTGCTTGTGATGCGCCCGCCAGCGCGCGGTGTCGACGTAGAGCGTGAGCGCCATGGCCGGACCCGAAACCTTTCTCGTGGCTGCGGTCTATTCGGAAACAGGGAACGGAAACAGGGAGGTCGTCGACGGTGCCGAGGCGAAGAGTGCCAGGTCAGCGCCGCGACATGTAGATGTCGAGCGCCTTGTGGAGCAGCTTGTTCAGCGGGAAGTCCCACTCGCCGAGGTACTCGGCGGCCTGTCCGCCGGTGCCGACCTTGAACTGGATCAGGCCGAAGAGATGGTCGGTCTCGTCCAGCGAGTCGGAGATGCCGCGCAGGTCGTAGACCGTGGCGCCGAGTGCGTAGGCGTCGCGCAGCATCCGCCACTGCATCGCGTTGGAGGGGCGGACCTCCCGGCCGATGTTGTCGGAGGCACCGTAGGAGTACCAGACGTGCTCGCCGACGATCAGCATGGTCGCCGCGGCCAGGTTCACCCCGTTGTGCCGGGCGAAGTACAGCCGCATGCGGTTGGGGTCCTCGGCGTTCAGGACCGTCCACATGCGCTGGAAGTACGACAGCGGGCGGGGCCGGAAGTTGTCGCGCACCGCGGTGATCTCGTACAGCCGCTGCCATTCCTCGAGGTCCTCGTAGCCGCCCTGGACGACCTCGACACCGGCCTTCTCGGCCTTCTTGATGTTGCGGCGCCACAGCTGGTTGAAGTTCTTGTGGACCTCCTCCAGGGACCGGTTGGCCAGCGGCACCTGGAAGACGTAGCGGGGCTGGACGTCACCGAAGCCGGCGCCTCCGTCCTCGCCCTGCTGCCAGCCCATGCGGCGCAGCTTGTCGGCGACCTCGAAGGCACGGGGCTCGATGAAGTCGGCCTGCAGATCGCGCAGACGCTTGACGTCCGGGTTCTGGATGCCCTTCTTGATGGTGTCCGCGTTCCAGCGGCGGATGATCACCGGTGGGCCCATCTTCACCGAGAAGGCGCCCTGCTGCTTCAGGTGCGCCAGCATCGGCTGGATCCAGTCGTCGAGGTTGGGTGCGAACCAGTTGATGACCGGGCCTTCGGGCAGGTAGGCGAGATACCGCTTGATCTTGGGCAGCTGGCGGTACAGGACGAGACCCACACCGACCAGCTCGCCGGTGCGGTCGTCGAACCACCCCAGATTCTCCGAACGCCACTCCGTCTTGACATCCGCCCAGGCCGGAACCTGCATGTGACTCGCCGCGGGCAGGCTCTGGATGTAGGCCAGATGCTGCTCTCGACTGATGGTCCTCAGGGTCAGGCTCATTCGGGGCGCTCCTCGGGCTGGTGTGTCCCCATGGATTCAGGGGCTCCGGCTCTCGCGCCGAAGCCTACTGCGCCCGGGGAGCGCGCAGACTGGCCGCACACCACCTTCGCCCTGGTCCGTCGTCCGCCGCAGCGCCGCACGGGGCGGTGCGGGCGGCGCTTCCGCGGTCCTGCGGACGACGCCCGCAGGGGGCGGCCGGAACGCCGGGATCAGCCGAAGAGACCGCCGTGCGCCAGACCGAGGTAGAAGCCGACCGCGGAGGCGCCCAGGCCGATGACCAGCCCGAAGCGCGCGCGTGTGGTCTCGGAGATCCACTGGCCGTACGCACCGGCGAGGATGCCCACCAGGCCGGCCCAGGAGCTCAGCATGTGCAGATCGTGGAAGAGGAGCCCGGTGATGAAGGCCAGCAGGCCCAGCACCAGGGTCACCGCGAGCAGGGTGTCCTGGAGCGGGTGGGGCTTGCCGTCCGTGGCGAGGAGGCCGCCGCCTGCGGCGGTGTTCGGTCGCATCGTCTGTGCCATGGGGCACCTCCTGCGAAAGGGGCGCATTGTAGCGCCATGCACACCCGCGATGTCCGGTGATGTCCAGGTTGACGGGTTCTGCGACCTGATTTCAACCGGAAGCGCGTGTGCGGGTAGTCTGTACGCTCTGCACAGTGTCTGCCCCGGTGACGGCATGGTGAACCCGGAGAGTTCGTCGGTCGGCCCCGATTGTCAGTGGCGACTGATGTAATGCAGGCACTGTGGCGTACGCATCACAGCCCTCCTGCCACGGAACGACCGTGGCCGTTGAGTCCAGAGGAGGTGGGTTCCACATGCGTCACTACGAGGTGATGGTCATCCTCGACCCCGATCTCGAGGAGCGCGCTGTCGCCCCGCTGATCGAGAGCTTCCTTTCCGTCGTCCGCAACGGCGGCGGGAAGGTCGAGAAGGTCGACACCTGGGGTCGTCGTCGTCTCGCGTACGAGATCAAGAAGAAGCCCGAGGGCATCTACTCGGTCATCGACCTGCAGGCGGAGCCTGCGGTCGTCAAGGAGCTCGACCGCCAGATGAACCTGAACGAGTCGGTCCTCCGGACCAAGGTCCTCCGCCCCGAGACCCACTGAGCCCCTCCGCTCAGCCGGCCTCGGGATTCGAGTAGCAGCACAAGCAGCCAGCAGCACACCCGCCGAGAGGTTCTCCATGGCAGGCGAGACCGTCATCACGGTCGTCGGCAACCTTGTCGACGACCCCGAGCTGCGCTTCACCCCCTCCGGTGCGGCGGTCGCGAAGTTCCGTGTCGCGTCCACGCCCCGGATCTTCGACCGTCAGACGAACGAGTGGAAGGACGGCGAGAGCCTCTTCCTCACCTGCTCGGTCTGGCGTCAGGCGGCGGAGAACGTCGCCGAGTCGCTTCAGCGAGGCATGCGCGTCATCGTGCAGGGCCGGCTGAAGCAGCGGTCCTACGAGGACAACCAGGGCATCAAGCGCACGGTCTACGAGTTGGACGTCGACGAGGTCGGCGCCAGCCTGCGCAACGCCACGGCCAAGGTCACCAAGACCACCGGCCGCGGTGGCCAGGGAGGTTACGGCGGTGGTCAGGGCGGCGGCTGGGGCGGTGGCCCCGGCGGCCAGCCGGGCGGTGCCCCCGCCGACGACCCGTGGGCGACCGGTGCTCCTGCCGGTGGCGGTCAGGGCGGCGGCTGGGGCGGCGGCTCCGGCGGTGGCGGCGGCTACTCGGACGAGCCCCCCTTCTAGGTCCCCGGACCCAGGGCGGGCCGCACCCACACTTCTTGATCACACAGGAGAAACACCATGGCGAAGCCGCCTGTGCGCAAGCCTAAGAAGAAGGTCTGCGCCTTCTGCAAGGACAAGATCACGTACGTGGACTACAAGGACACGAACATGCTGCGGAAGTTCATTTCCGACCGCGGCAAGATTCGTGCCCGTCGCGTGACCGGCAACTGCACGCAGCACCAGCGTGACGTCGCCACGGCCGTCAAGAACAGCCGTGAAATGGCGCTGCTGCCCTACACCTCCACCGCGCGCTAAGGGAAGGGTGAGCCATTTATGAAGATCATCCTCACCCACGAGGTCTCCGGCCTCGGCGCCGCGGGTGACATCGTCGAGGTCAAGGACGGTTACGCCCGCAACTACCTGATCCCGCGGAAGCTTGCCATCCGCTGGACCAAGGGCGGCGAGAAGGACGTCGAGCAGATCCGTCGCGCCCGCAAGATCCGTGAGATCCAGACCATCGAGCAGGCCAACCAGATCAAGGCCCAGCTCGAGGGCGTGAAGGTCCGCCTGGCGGTCCGCTCCGGCGCCTCCGGCCGTCTCTTCGGTTCCGTCACCCCGGCCGACATCGCCTCGGCGATCAAGGAGGCCGGTGGTCCCGAGGTCGACAAGCGTCGCATCGAGCTGGGTGCCCCGATCAAGACCCTGGGCTCCCACGAGACGGCCGTGCGTCTGCACCCCGAGGTTTCCGCCAAGGTCAACATCGAGGTCGTCGCGGCCTGATCGTTGCGCATGGCGTGACCACCCGGCAGAGGGGCCGCACCCGTGGAGGGTGCGGCCCCTCTGTGTGACCGGTATGCCGCAGTGCGAGAAGCGGCGTTTCACGTGAAACGGTCAGCGTGTCGCTCCCGTGACGATCCAGCGGCCCGAGCGGGAGCGCAGCCACAGGGTCAGCATGCGCACGGTCATCATCAGCGCCATGGCCGCCCAGAGCAGAGTGAGCCCGCCCCCGAGGACGGGAACGAGCAGTGCCGCCGGAGTGAAGACGGCCAAAGTGATCAGCATGGCTCCGGCGAGATACGGCCCGTCGCCGGCCCCCATCAGCACACCGTCCAGGACATAGACGATGCCGCAGATCGGTTGGGAGAGCGCCACCACGAGCAGTGCGGGCAGCGCGGTGTCCTTGACGGCGATGTCACTGGTGAAGAGGGAGAGAAAGAGCGGGCGGCTCAGCACCACGAGGATGCCGAGGCAGAAGCCGACGGCCGTCCCCCACTGCACCATGCGCCGGCAGGCACCCTTGGCGCCCTCGACGTCCGCGGCTCCCAGATAGCGGCCGATGATGGCCTGTCCGGCGATGGCGATGGCGTCGAGAGCGAAGGCGAGCAGGCTCCACAGGGACAGGATGATCTGGTGAGCGGCGATGTCCGCGTCACCGAGGCGGGCCGCCACCGCTGTGGCGATCATCAGGATCGCGCGCAGGGAAAGGGTGCGGATGAGCAGAGGGACGCCGGCCTGCGCGGACGCCCTGATACCGGCCGCGTCGGGGCGGAGGGAGGCCTTGTGCCTGCGGGCTCCGCGGACGACCACGGCAAGGTAGACGGCCGCCATGCCGCACTGGGCCATGACCGTGCCCCAGGCCGAGCCCGCGATGCCGAGTCCGGCGCCGTAGACAAGACCCGCGTTCAGAAGCGCGTTGGCGACAAAGCCGGTGACCGAGACATACAGCGGCGTCCGGGTGTCCTGCAGTCCGCGCAGAACACCGGTGGCGGCCAGGACGACGAGCATGGCCGGAATGCCCAGCGAGGAGATGCGCAGATAGGTGGTTGCATACGGGGCCGCGGTCCGCGAGGCACCGAAGAGCTCCACCAGGGCGGGCGCGGTGGGCAGGACGACCGTGATCACCGCCATGCCGAGCAGCAGTGCCAGCCAGATGCCGTCCATGCCCTGACGGATGGCTGCCTGGAGATCACCCGCGCCGACGCGGCGGGCGACGGCCGCGGTGGTCGCATAGGCCAGGAAGACGAAGACACTGACGGCGGTCGTCAGAAGGGCCGAGGCGACGCCGAGTCCGGCGAGCTGGGCTGTGCCGAGGTGGCCGACGATCGCACTGTCGGTCATCACGAAGAGGGGCTCGGCGACCAGTGCGCCGAAGGCCGGAACGGCCAGTGCGACGATCTCTCGGTCGTGCCGGCGCAGGGAGGCCGTACGGCGTGCGGGGGCCTGTGTCATGGGCACCAATCTAATCGTCCACAGGTAAGAGATGCGATGGGGTACTGCCTCTTACCTCTGTGTGCATGGCACTCGCTTGTACGCACCGCCCCAAGCGATCTTGGGCCGACTGGGAAAGTTTTTCTCCTGCACAGCCGGTGGATGGGAAAACCGCAGGTCAGAGCCGCTCTTCGGGGAGTTTCGAGGGCTTGTTCACAGCCCTGTCCACCGGGTCGTGCACAGGTTTGGAGGAGTTCTCCACAGCATCGGGGCTCTTATCCACACGGCCTGTGGATAACCAGATTGGCTGATGCCTCCCGGGGGCCTACCGTGGACCGGCGCCCGCTCTGTTTTTCGGCCTTCCCAACTGCCGTAAAGCCGACATGTCCGAAGCGGAGACGGGTTTCTCATGTGTCGGTGCCGTCCCCTGCGCACAGGGGCATGGCGAGGTCCGCTCGGCGGACGGGAGGAGGTCGCTCGGTGAGCATGTCCGAGCCCCTGGACGACCCGTGGGCCGACAGAGGGCCCAGTGACCGTGTGCCTGCTTCCCGTCGTCTCGATCTGGGCCCTGACCGCGAGGAACAGCACGAGCGCGGCCAGGAGCGCGGTGCCTGGGACGACAGGAACCCCTCCTTCGAGCGACTGCCTCCCCAGGATCTGAACGCCGAGCAGTCGGTCCTCGGCGGAATGCTTCTGTCCAAGGAGGCCATCGCCGACGTCGTGGAGATCCTCAAGGGCCGCGACTTCTACAAACCGGCGCACGAGACGATCTACGAGGCGATCCTCGACGTCTACGCCAGGGGCGAGCCCGCCGACCCCATCACCATCGCCGCCGAGCTCACCAGGCGCGGCGAGATCAACAAGGTGGGCGGTGCCTCCTACCTCCACACACTGGTGCAGACCGTGCCGACGGCGGCGAACGCCGCGTACTACGCGGAGATCGTCCACGAGCGTGCGATCCTGCGCCGTCTCGTCGAGGCCGGTACCCGCATCACGCAGATGGGATACGCGGCCGACGACGACGTCGACGAGATCGTCAACCGTGCCCAGGCCGAGGTCTACGCGGTCACCGAGCAGCGCACCAGCGAGGACTACCTGCCGCTGGGCGACATCATGGAGGGCGCGCTCGACGAGATCGAGGCGATCGGCTCGCGCAGCGGCGAGATGACCGGTGTGCCCACCGGCTTCACCGACTTCGACGCGCTGACGAACGGCCTGCACCCGGGGCAGATGATCGTCATCGCCGCGCGTCCCGCGATGGGCAAGTCGACGCTCGCGCTGGACTTCGCGCGGACGGCGGCGATCAAGCACAACCTGCCCAGCGTCATCTTCTCGCTGGAGATGGGACGCAATGAGATCGCGATGCGTCTGCTGTCCGCCGAGGCCCGCGTCGCCCTGCACCACATGCGCTCGGGCACGATGACCGACGAGGACTGGACGCGTCTGGCCCGCCGGATGCCGGACGTCTCGGCCGCCCCGCTCTTCATCGACGACTCCCCGAACCTGTCGATGATGGAGATCCGCGCCAAGTGCCGGCGTCTGAAGCAGCGTCACGACCTCAGGCTGGTCGTCATCGACTATCTGCAGCTGATGCAGTCCGGCAGCTCCAGGCGGCCCGAGAGCCGGCAGCAGGAGGTCTCGGAGATGTCCCGGAACCTCAAGCTGCTGGCCAAGGAACTGGAGATCCCGGTCATCGCGCTCTCCCAGCTCAACCGTGGCCCCGAGCAGCGCACGGACAAGAAGCCGATGGTCTCCGACCTGCGTGAGTCGGGCTCCATCGAGCAGGACGCCGACATGGTCATCCTGCTGCACCGCGAGGACGCCTACGAGAAGGAGTCGCCCCGCGCCGGTGAGGCCGACCTGATCGTCGCCAAGCACCGCAACGGCCCGACCGCGACGATCACGGTCGCCTTCCAGGGGCACTACTCGCGGTTCGTGGACATGGCGCAGACCTGAGCGACGCCCTTGTGGGTTCCCGAGTCCCGTGTCCTTTTCAAGGAACCCATGCGCGAGCCCTGGCCCCCGTCCTCGTCTCCTCGAACGCGCCGAACGGGGACGCCCCATGGGACCCACCGGTCGTGGCAGAGCGGTCGCGGATGCCGGCAACGAGGTGTGAGGTTCAGGACAACCCGGGATTCGCTCCTTCTTCGGTGACCGTCCCTGTGAAGATCAATGCAGGCGAAGGGACGCACAGATGGATACTGCGCAGCGGTACAGGGCTTTTGCGACCAGGGAAGTCCACGGACACTCCGCGATCTACGAGGAACTGGCCGGCCGGGCTGCCGACGACGAGGAGCTGATCGCACTCATCGACCAGTTGCCCGAACCGAAGAGGCAGCCGAACCTGCTCCTGGCCTCCGTGCGGTTCCTCGGAGGGCCTGTCGACGGCTATCGCCCTTTCCGCTCATGGGTCATCGCTCACTGGGACCAGGTGAGCGCGACCATGCTGCGACGTCGCACGCAGACCAACGAACCCGGCAGGTGTGCCGCGCTGCTCCCGCTCCTGGCCTCCCTGCCTCAACCGCTCGCCCTGATCGAGGCGGGTGCCTCGGCCGGCCTGTGTCTGTATCCCGACCGCTACCAGTACCGGTACGACGACCGGCCTCCCCTGGGACCGTCCGACAGTCCGGTCTCCCTGACCTGTCGCACCTCTGGTCCCATGCCGTTTCCAGAACGGCTGCCCACCGTTGTCTGGCGGGCCGGCGTCGACCTCAATCCACTGGACGTCCGTGATGCCGACGACATGCGCTGGCTGGAGTGTCTGGTCTGGCCCGAGCAGCGTGATCGGCTGGAGCGGCTGCGAAACGCCGCACGCATCGCGCAGGCCGAGCCCCCGCACCTTGTCCGGGGGGATCTCAACCAGGCGGTCCGGGACCTGGTTTCCCAGGCGCCGCGGGGGGCCACGCCGGTGGTCTTCCACAGCGCAGTCCTGGCCTATCTGCCGAGCGAAGCCCGGAGTGCCTTCGCTGAGACGATGCGAAGCATTCCGGGGCACTGGATCACGAACGAGGGACCCCGCATCGTGCCGGCCGTCGAGGCCCGGCTTCCGCGCTCTGCACCGCCGGGCCGAGCGGTGTTCGCTCTGGCCCTGGACGAACAGCCGGTGGCCTTCGCCGGCCCGCACGGCCAGTCGCTGGACTGGTTCCAGGAAACCGTGGACACCGGCGCCTCGGGCCTGGGAAATGACACGCCCCTGGGAGTGCGGCTGACCGACACGCTCTGAGACAGCGAGCGGAGTCCAGGTCGCAGCCGGACGACCGCGGGACAGCTGCCGTCCGGCCGCCGGACGGCAAGGGGCGCAAGCAATGGGGAAGATACGCGGTCCTGGGCTGCCCGAAGGAAAGCCGCAGCCCGGAAGAGCCGCGGCTCACAGCGCCGTCGGCCGACAAGGAGGTCAGTCGTCCCTTGTCTTCCTAGGACCTCTAGGATATTCCTAGAGGTCCTAGGTTCTTGGGGAGGACGCATGGCGCGGGCCGGGCTGACGGCGGAGCGGGTGACGGTCGCGGGCGCCGAGCTGGCGGACGAGGTCGGATTCGACCGGGTGACCATGTCACAGGTGGCGCGGCGGCTGGGTGTGAAGGACGCGAGTCTCTATGTGCACGTCCGCAACCTGGAGGACCTGCGGGGGCGGATCGCGCTTTTGGCGGCGGACGAGAAGACCCTCCGCATCGCGGAGGCGATCGCCGGCCGGTCGGGCAAGGACGCCCTTGTCGCCTTCGCCCATGCCTGGCGGGAATACGCGCACCAGCACCCGGGCCGCTATGCGGCGACGCAGAGCGCGGTCCGGATCGACCCCGAGCTGGCCGCCAAGGCGCCCGGACCACGGCGCGCGGTCGAGCTGACCTACGGGATGCTGCGCGGCTACGGACTCGCCGAACCCGACCTGACCGACGCGGTCCGGCTGCTGCGCAGCACCTTCCACGGGTTCGTCGCGCTGGAGGCCACGGGCGGGTTCATGCACGGGCGTCCGCCGGAGCAGTCCTGGATCCGCACCCTCGACGCCCTGCACAGCCTCCTGGAGCACTGGCCCCCGTCCCGAGAGGAGACCCGGCATGACTGACCCGGCCGTCGGCACTCTGCGCGTGAACGGCGCCACCCTGCACTACGAAGTGCGCGGCCGGGGCCCGCTCCTGCTGCTGATCCCCGGAGGAACGGGCGGCGCGGCCTCCTTCGACGGCATCGCCGACGACCTGGCCGGCGCATACACCGTCGCGACCTACGATCCGCGCGGCATGTCCCGCAGCACACTGGACGACCCCGAGGCCGAGCAGCACGTGGCCGAGCACGCCGAGGACGCGTTCCGGCTGCTGGACCGGCTGTCGCCCGGTGAACCGGCCCGGGTGTTCGGCGCCAGCTCGGGCGCGATCGTCGCCGTGCACATGCTCACCACCCGTCCCGAACGTGTCGCGCGCGTCGTGGCGCACGAACCGCCGCTGGTGGAGGTCCTTCCGGACGCCGCCGAGCACCGCGCGCTCGTCGCGCGCGTGAGGGAGACGTTCCGCACGCAGGGGCTCATGCCGGCGATGGCCGTCCTGGCCGCGGGGCTGAGCAAGGACGGCGGCGCCACCGCACCGGAGGCCGGGACCGGGCTGCCGCCCCGGGCGGCGGCGCGGGCCGAGCGGACAATGGCCGACCTGCCGTACTTCGTCGGGCGCATCGTGCCCGGCTTCATGACCCATGCACCGGACCTTTCGCGGCTCGAGGCGCTGTCGGACCGGCTCGTGCTCGCCTGCGGCGAGGACTCACGCGGCGAACTGCCCCATCGCGCGACCGCTTTCCTGGCCGAGCGCCTCGGCACAAAGCTCCGGTACTTCCCCGGCGGGCACATCGGTCTGACCACTCATCCCGCCGCCTTCGGCGCGTGCCTGCAAAAGGCCCTGTGCGACTGAGCCCCGTCCCGGCCGCGCCGAAGGCGGTACGGAGGGGCGACTACGACGGCAGCCGTCCGGGACGGACGGAGGAACAGCAGGTCACAGGGCCTCCGGACGGCAGCGGGACCCCGCAGTCCCCGCGCTTCGCCGCGGCCGTCGCCGTGCCCGGTGAAATCCGCTCGACGTGCACGGTCGTACCGGGTGGACTGAGAGCATGACGAGTTTTCAGGACGCATTGCTTCCCGGTACGCGCCGGGCGCTGTCGCACCGGATCGCCGTGGCCCAGGCCGAAGGACGGGCGCCGTCGCTCGTCGCCGCGGTCGTGCGCGCAGGACGGACCGTCTGGCACGGTGCACGGACGTCGCAGGAGGGACACGAACCGGACGAGAACACGCAGTACCGGATCGGCTCGATCACCAAGACCTTCACCGGCGTGCTGGTCCTGCGGCTGCGTGACGAGGGTCTGCTGGACCTGACGGACCCGCTGGAGAAGCATCTGCCGGGCACCGGCGCGGGGGAGGCCACGATCGCCGACCTGCTGGCGCACACCAGCGGGCTGGCCGCCGAGACGCCCGCGCCGTGGTGGGAGAGGACGCCCGGAGAGCTGCGCCCCGAACTCTCCGACGTCCTGGGCGAGAAGCCGCTGCGGCATCCGGTCGGCCGGCGGTTCCACTACTCGAACCCCGGCTACACCCTGCTGGGCGCGCTGGTCGAGAAGGTGCGCGGCGCCTCCTGGGAGGAGGTCCTGCGACGGGAGGTGCTCGAGCCCCTGGGGCTGAACCGCACGAGCACGCGGCCCGAGGCGCCGTATGCGAAGGGATGGGCGGTGCACCCCTGGGCCGATGTGGTGCTGCCGGAGCCCGCCGAGGACCTCGGCCGGATGGCCCCGGCCGGCCAACTGTGGTCCACCACGGGGGATCTGGCCCGCTTCGCCGCCTTCCTCACCCGGGGGGACGAGCGGATTCTGAGCGCCGATTCGCTGCGGGAGATGCGGACCCCGGCGGCTCCCCCCGAGGAGGGCGACGTGGTCTCCGGGTACGCGTACGGGCTGGGTCTCGAACTGCGGCGGTGGGGCGAGAGGCTCCTGGTGGGACACAGCGGGTCGCTGCCGGGCTTCCTGGCCTCGCTCGTCATCGACGTGGAGGAGGACGTGGCCGCGGTCGTACTGGCCAACTGCACCTCCGGCCCGCTGCCCGTCGCGGTGAGCGCCGACCTCGTGCGCATCGTCGCCGAAGCGGAGCCGCGGATCCCCGAACCCTGGCGGCCGATGCGGGAGATCGACCCGTCGGTCCTGGAGCTGGCGGGGCCGTGGTACTGGGGGACACAGGGCTTCGGCCTGCGGCTGACCGCCGACGGGCTGCTGTCGCTGGAGCCGCTGTCCGGCAAGGGGCGGGGCTCCCGGTTCCGGGCGAACGGTGACGGCACCTGGACGGGGCTGGAGGGCTACTACGCCGGCGAGGTGCTGCGGGTGGTACGGCGGCCGGACGGGTCGGTGGACCATCTGGATCTCGGGTCGTTCGTGTTCACACGCCGGCCGTACGACACGGAGGCCTCCGTGCCCGGCGGTGTGGATCCGGACGGATGGCGGGGCACCGACGGCGACTGGGCCGTCACAGATGCAGTTTGAAGCCGAGGTGCGAGGCCTCGAAGCCCAGCCGCTCGTAGAAACGGTGGGCATCGGTGCGGGTCCGGTCCGAGGTCAGCTGCACCAGCCGGCAGCCATGACGCCGTGAGGCCTCGATGGCCCACTCGATGAGCCGTGTGCCCAGGCCGTTGCCGCGCTCGTCGGCGTGAACGCGGACCGCCTCGATGATCGAGCGGGTGGCGCCGCGCCGGGACAGGCCGGGAATGATCGAGAGCTGGAGCGTGCCGACGACTCGGCCCTCCCGCACCGCGACCATCAGGTGCTGGTGGGGGTCGGCCTTCAGCCGCTCCAGCGCGGCCAGATAGGGCGCGAGGTCGTCCGGGGACTCGCGCTGCGCGCCCAGCGGATCGTCGGCGAGGAGGGCGACGACGGCGGGGACGTCGTCGGCGACGGCCGGCCGTATCTCGAGGTCTGTCATGTCCCTCACCCTAAGGGCGGTCGGGGCCTGCACCGGAAGAGTCGGGGCCTGCACCGGAAGACACAGAGGGCCCATGGGCACCGTGGGCACATGGGCACCGTGTGCGCCCGGGGCGGTCTCCTCAGCCCGCCGCCACGGTGAGGGGAGCGAAGCGCCGGCTTTCGTCCCCGGGCAGCTCTGTGATGCCGTAGGTCATGACGGCGTTGCGGGCCGTGGGCGCCAGCCCGCATGACTTCAGCCAGGCCAGCAGCTCCTCGTGGCGCAGGTCGATGTCCGTGCGCAGCGGGCGGTCGGTGCGGGCGGCGAGGGAGGCGATCAGGGCTTTGGCCGTCTCGGTGTCCTGGGCGATCAGGGGGCCGACGACATGGGTGCCCGTATTGGGCCAGGCCGCGGCGTAGCCGATGAGCCGGCCGTGCTTCTCGGCGACCCGCAGCTGGTCGGCGAACGCGGGAAGCCGGGTGATCAGGGCGGTGCGATCGGCACCGAAGACCTCCTCGTCGAGCCGGAGGATGCCGGTGAGATCACTGGCGGTGGCCGCTCGTGTGGTGAGCCGCCCGTCGGAGGAGGAGCACTGCTCGCCCGGCTCCGGTGTGAAGTGCCCGGCCACCGTCTCCGCCCATCCGATGATCTTGAAGCCCAGCTCCTCGTACAGCGGGCGGCCGTTCGGCGTCGCATAGAGCGTCAGGGGGGTGGTGCCCGCCGTCGCCATGACATGGCGCATCAGCCGGCGCCCGATGCCCTGGCGGGCATACCGCTCGGCGACCAGGACCATGCCGATGGCGCCCAGGTCCGGGCGGCTCTGCGGACCGTACTGGGTGAGGACACAGGCGGCGATGAGTCCCCCGTCCGGATCGTCGATGCCGTATCCCGTCCCGGCGGTCAGGAGGAAGTTCCACCTGTGTTCCTGACGGGACCACCCTCGGTTCTCGGACAGATCGGCGCAGGCGGTGAGATCGCGAGGCGTCAGACGGCGGATGGGGAGAAGGGCAGGGGAAGGAGTCGACACGCAGGTCAGGCTGTCCGATGAGCCCCCTCGGCGTCCAGCCGTTTCGGAGCGGGCGGACGTGGTTTTGGTCATGCGGTGGTCATCCGTGCGGGCCCTGGGCGGCGGCAGGGCGTCCGCCCTGGGCGACTGCGGGCCGTTTCACGTGAAACACCCGGTTTCTCAGCCCAGGTCGGGTGCGTGCATGGCGCGTACGCCTTCGATGTTTCCGTCCAGATAGTGCCGCAGGGACAGGGGGACCAGATGGACGGAGGCGATGCCGACCCGGGTGAACGGCACCCGGACGATCTCGTACTCGCCGGTGGGGGCGTCCACTTCGGGACCGTGCCGCAGGGAGGGGTCCATGGACTCCAGCCGGCAGACGAAGAAGTGCTGCACCTTGACGCCGGTCGCACCGCCGTCCCTGCCGATGTGCTCCACGGTGTCCACAAAACAGGGCACCACGTCGGTGATCTTGGCGCCGAGTTCCTCGTAGACCTCACGGTGCAGGGCGTCGACGACGGTCGCGTCCCCGGGTTCGACCCCGCCTCCGGGAGTGACCCAGTAGGGGTCGACGCCGGGCTTGGTGCGCTTGATCAGGATCAGGTCGTCACCGTCGAGGAGGACGGCGCGGGCGGTGCGTTTGACCACGGGACGGACGGTCATGGAGGAAATGTGGCCCGACTGGTTGCCTGCGAAACATGGTGCGGCGCCGCGATCGGGGCAGGGTGCTTCGCCGGTGGCCTCAGGACCAGTCGGCGGCCGCACGCAGCAGCCACTCATGGGCACGGGCGACATGGGGCATCGCCAGTGTGCCGGTCCGGACGACGACGAAATAGGTGCGCAGCGGTGGCACCGCCGGTTCGTGGAGGGCCACGACCTCCTTCCGTTCCAGGGCGTCCGCGCACAGATACCGGGGCAGCACCGCGAGCCCGGCACCTGCCGCCACACAGGCGAGGACCGCACGCAGATCGGGGACGATCACCGTGCCGGACGCGGCCGGCCGGGAGTCGAAGACCGAGGCCCAGTAGCGGGAGACGAAGGGAAGCGACTCGTGGACGTCGATCAGGGGGATGTTCTCCGGAGGGGGTGCGGCCTGGTGATGCGACTCCGCGGAATCGGCCCGCTCGGCCCAGCGGGGGGCGGCGACCAGGACATGTTCCTCGTCGCACAGCGGAGTCGCCGTGAGCAGTCCGCCCCGCGGCCGGACCGTGCTGATGGCCAGATCGTGATGGCCGGCGGACAGACCGTCCAGGGTCTCCTCGGCGGTCCCGAACGAGGTGCGCAGGGCGAAGCCCTGTCCGTCGTCGCCGGTCAGCCCGGTCAGCGCGGGCAGTACCCGCTCCGCGGTGAATTCCGGCGGACCGGCCAGATGCAGGGTGCGTAACGAGGACTCGTCGTCGAGGCCGAACTCGGTGATCTCCACCAGGGCGTCGAGATGGGGAGCGGCCTTGTGGGCGAGTTCGTCGCCGATGGTCGTGGGGGTCACACCGCGGGCCTGGCGCAGGAACAGGGGACGGCCCACCTGCCGTTCCAGCGCGCGGATCTGGGAGGTCACAGCCGGCTGGGAGAGGCCGAGCAGCGCAGCGGCCCGGGTGAAGGAGCCCGCCCGGTGCACCGTCACAAACGTGCGCAGCAAGGCCAGATCCATGGCATACCCACCCCTCTCGGCGCCTTTCGTGCAACCCCCCTGGCCCCGCCCAACTATAAATATGTCGATAGGTCTCTGTCGCTACCGTGATTGGACACTGACACTGAGTCAACTAGCCTTGTTCGCGCGGTTCTACGCGCGGGAACCGGAGGGCGGTTCGAGCCACGAGGGGGGAGGCTCGGACCGCCCGTCGCGCGTGGCCGGCGGTGCGACGGCGACGGACCGGGCGTCCACGCGGCGGTCAGCGGGCCGACTCCTCCAGCGCCCGCAGCACATCCGCCACCAGGTCCTCGGGGTCCTCGGCACCGACGGACAGCCGGATGAAGCCCTCCGGCACCGCGTCCCCGCCCCAGCGCCCCCGCCGCTCGGCCGTGGAGCGCACTCCGCCGAAGCTCGTCGCGCTGTCCACGAGCTCGAGCGCGTCGAGGAAACGCTCGGCATGCGCGCGCGTGGGCAGTGTGAAGGACACCACGCACCCATGGCGCCGCATCTGCTGTGAGGCGATCCTGTACGCGGGGTCGTCCGGCAGCCCCGGATAGCGCAGCCCGGTGACCTCGGGGCGTTCGCGCAGCGCCCGGGCGAGCGCCAGGGCGGAGGCGTTCTGCCGGTCGACGCGCAGATGCAGAGTGGCGAGCGAACGGTGTGCGAGCCAGGCCTCCATCGGCCCCGGGATCGCGCCCACGATCTTGCGCCAGCGGCGTACGGGCGCCATGGCCTCGCCGTCGCGGCCGGTGACGTATCCCAGCAGGATGTCGCCGTGCCCGGTGAGCTGCTTGGTGCCGCTGGCCACCGAGAAGTCCGCGCCGAGCTCCAGCGGCCGCTGCCCGAGCGGGGTGGCCAGGGTGTTGTCGACCGCGACCAGCGCACCCTGCGCATGGGCGGCCTCGGCCAGCCGCCGGATGTCGCACACGTCGAGTCCCGGGTTCGACGGGGACTCGATCCACAGCAGCCGTGCCCCGTCCAGCACGTCGAGCTGGGCGTCCCCGCCGGTCGGCGCGGTGCGCACCTCGATGCCGTAGGCCCGCAGCTGCTCGGCCACCAGCGGCAGCGCCTGATAGCCGTCACCGGGCAGCACCACCGCGTCGCCCGCCCGCAGGTGGGAGAAGAGCACCGAGGAGACGGCGGCCATGCCGGAGGCGAACACCACGGTCTCCGCACCGTCCTGCCCGGGCGCCTCCAGCTCGCCGATGGCGCGCTCCAGCAGGGTCCAGGTCGGGTTCTCGTCGCGGCCGTAGGTGTAGGGGCCCGTCGGGTCGCCCGGCAGATGGAAGTGGGCGGCGAACACCGGCCCCGGCAACGCCGGCTCGTACTTGACCGGCTCGGGCAGCCCGGCCCGCACCACGCGTGTGCCCTCACCGGCGCCGGCGGGGGAACACAGGTCCCTCGGGGGATCGTCCAGGCCGTGCGTCACGGAGTCGTTCATACTGTTTCGTCCTCCTTCGTCCGGCCTGTCGCCGGCGTCGTTTGGCCCGTCACCGGCCGCTCGGTCCTCGTCCGGCCGGTCCTTGTCCGGCCGGTTCTTGTCCGGCCGGCTCTCGTCCGCTCAGTCCCCGTCCGGCAGGACCGCGTTCAGCGCCCAGGAGACGACCGAGATGATCAGGCCGCCGAGGACGGCCGTCCAGAAGCCCTCGACGTGGAAGCTCACCCCGAGCTTGCCGCACACCCACGAGGTGAGCAGCAGCATCAGTGCGTTGACCACCAGGGTGATCAGGCCGAGCGTCAGAAGGAACAGCGGAAGGGTCAGCACCTGCACCACGGGCTTGACCAGGAAGTTCACCAGGCCGAAGACCAGTGCGACGACGATCAGGGTGCCGGCCTGCCGGACCGTGCCGCCGTCGGTCAGGGTGATCCTGTCGAGCAGCCAGACGGCGACCGCCAGGGCACCCGCATTGGCGATCGTCTTGACTATGAAATTCTTCATGTGTCCGATCGTGGCAGACAGGACCGGCGAGGGGTGTGAGCGAGGGCGATGAAGGCATTCCGGCTGGACGAACTGGAGGCGGAGCGGGTTGCCAACGAGGGGGCCTACCTTCAGTTCCTGCGGGAGCGGAACATGTCGGTCGGCCTGTACGCGCTCAATGCCGGCGAGCACGACCCGCAGAAGCCGCACAACCAGGACGAGGTGTACTTCGTCGTGAGCGGCCGTGCCCTGATCACGGTCGGCCAGGAGACGACCCATGTGGCGCGCGGCAGCGTGGTGTACGTGCCGGCCGGAGTTCCCCACAAGTTCCACCACATCAGCGAGGATCTGCGGGTTCTTGTGGTGTTCTCTCCGCCGGAGGCCTGAGGTGCCGTCCTGGATTCCCTAGGGGAACGGTCAGGGGAGGACAAGGGATGCGCGGACTCCGCCAGGCCGCATGGTCGCCCTAGCATCGAGTGCAGGACAACGAAGAGCCCGCGCCAGGAGCGCGGGACGTGACGGGACCGGCCTCGGCCGGCGGAGAGACGAGGACGAGGGCAATGCGAGAGATCTTTGCGGGTCTGCCGTGGTGGGTGAAGTGGATCGCGGTGCCGGTCATCGCCCTGGTCGTCTTCGGCGGCCTGATCGCAAGCGTGGTCGGTTTTCTGATCGGCCTGCTGTTCAAGCTGCTGATCTTTGTGGCCCTGGTCGGCGGACTGATCTACATCGTCCGGAAGTTCATGTCGAGTTCGACCTCGCGCAGCGACTGGTGAGAGCCATGAGGCACCGGTGATCGGTAACAGGAATCACCGGTTCCCTCGGGGGAGGGAAGTTTCCCGGACAGTCCGTCTGTGAGCGGTGGCAGACGGATAAGGTCCGGAAATCGACACGGGGCAGGTCCCCGCGGCGGCTCGCACCCCCACCCGTGCTCCCGGCACGGCTGCCCCCTCGCGCTACGGGAGTGACCTTTGGCCACGGTTGACACCGCACCTGCAGAACGGCGCACGTCTCCCGCACCCCGGGAACCGTCCCCCTCCACGGCACTTCCGGCGCAGCCGCGCTCGTCGCGCCCCGCGGCACAGCCGCGCGCCGCGGTTCCGGAGCAGCAGTCCCAGACCCTCATCGGGTCCGTGCAGCGCGCGATGCGCCTGCTGGAGTCCGTCGCACGGCACGAGCGGGGAACGCCGGCCAAGCAGCTCGCCCGTGAGACGGGCATGGCCCTTCCCACCGCCTACCACCTGCTGCGCACCCTCGTTCACGAGGGCTATCTGTACCGCGACCGGGGCCTGTTCTTCCTGGGGGAGGCGGCCGAGCGGCTGAGCAGCAGCGGGGCGGCGCAGAAACGTCGCGGCGCAGTCGCCGAGGCGATGGCGCGGTGGCGGGACGCGATCGGCGCGCCGATGTACTACGCGATGTACCGCGACGGCGAGATCGAGGTCATGTGCGTCTCGGCCTCCGCGGCCTATCCGGCGGTCGAGGAGTGGGCCGACCTCCGCGCCACCGGACATGCGCACGCGATCGGCCGGTGTCTGCTGTCCCAGCTGGACGACGACGCCCGGCGCGACCATCTCGACCGCTATCCCGTGCTCTCCCTCACCCCGTACACGGTCCGCGACGAGCACAGCCTGCTGCGGCGCCTGGAGCGGACGCCGCGGATGGAGCCGGTGACCGAGCGGCAGGAGTACGCCCTGGGGACGGTGTGCGCGGCGATTCCCATCACGGTGGGCACCACGGTGGCCACCATGGGCTTCTCCCTTCCCGTGCACCAGGCCGACCGGCTGCTGCCCGCCGCACGGCAGTTGCAGCGCGAAGTGGGACGGTGTCTGGGCTCCCTGGCGCTCTCTATCAGTATCTGAAAAATCACTCCTTGTGATCTGCTGTGTACGTTCAGCAAGATGCACCCGTCTCACGGGACGGGTTCCCGGCCAGTCGACGGCAGATGACGGGGTAGCGATGAGCGAGTCCGTACAGGCAGAGGTCATGATGAGTTTTCTCGTGTCCGAGGAACTCTCCTTCCGCATCCCAGTGGAGTTGCGATACGAGACCTGCGATCCCTATGCCGTGCGACTGACCTTCCATCTCCCCGGGGACGCCCCGGTGACCTGGGCGTTCGGGCGGGAGCTGCTGGTCGACGGGGTGGCCGCGCCGTGCGGGGAGGGCGATGTGCACATCGCTCCCGTCGACTCCGGGTCGCTCAGCGAGGTCCTGATCCGGCTTCAGGTCGGTTCCGACCGGGCGCTGTTCCGCTCCTCCACGGCGCCGCTGGTGGCGTTCCTGGACCGCACGGACAAGCTGGTGCCGCTGGGGCAGGAAGGCGCACTGGCCGACTTCGACGCCCATCTCGACGAGGCCCTGGACCGCATTCTGGCGGAGGAGCAGAGCACGGGCTGAAGCGTTACGGCATCGGCCGTACGGGTGATGCACCGCGTGACCACGTCTTCGCAGCGGTGCAGGAACGGTTCCCTGGGCGGGCGCCGCCCCCCCCCGCGGCGGATCACCGCTTGCGGCGCCTGCCCCTTCCCCCGCGTGCCGGGGCGGGCACGGCGGCCGGCGCGGCGGTCCGCCCCCGTGGGCCGCGGTCGGCCGAGACCACGAGTGCCGCCAGGGCCGTGGTGACCGGGACGGAGGCGACCAGGCCGATCGATCCCACCAGTGTGCGCATGATCTCCTCGGCGACCAGCTCGCTGGTGGCGACGGTCCCCATGCTGCTCTGCGCGATGGAGAACAGCAGCAGCAGCGGAAGCGCGGCACCCGCGTACGCGAGGACCAGGGTGTTGACCACCGAGGCGATGTGGTCGCGCCCGATGCGGATGCCCGCGCGGTACAGTCCGCGCCAGCCCATCGTGGGATTGGCCTCGTGCAGTTCCCAGACCGCGGACGTCTGGGTGACCGTCACGTCGTCGAGCACCCCGAGCGAGCCGATGATGACACCGGCCAGCAGCAGACCGCTCATGTCGATCGACGGATACAGGCCGTGGATCAGCCCGGTGTTGTCGTCGGTGTTGCCGGTGAGCGCGGCCCAGCCGATGAACAGCGAGCCCAGCACACCGATCAGCGTCAGCGAGATCAGGGTGCCCAGCACCGCCACCGAGGTACGGGCGGACAGGCCGTGGCACATGTACAGCGCGATCAGCATGATGGCGCTCGACCCCACGACCGCCACGGCCAGCGGGTTCGAGCCCTGCAGGATCGCCGGCAGGATGAACAGGTTCAGCATCAGGAAGCTGACGGCCAGCGCGATCAGCGCCATGACGCCCCGCAGCCGTCCGACGACCACCACGGCGAGGGCGAAGACGGCGGCCAGCAGCGTCATCGGGAGGCGCCGGTCGACATCGGTGACCGAGTACTGCAACTCCCTCGGCGCGGAGGGTTCGTAGGCGACCACGACCTTGTCGCCCCGGTTCAGCTGGCGGGACTGGTCGGGCTGCACGATCTCGGTGAACGTACGCCCCTTGTCCTTGCCGGTGTCCACCCGGACCGTGGCCCTCTTGCAGGTACCGGACGCCTGCCGCGGCGCGGAGGAGCCCCCGGCGGCGGAGGGAGCGCCGCCCGGTGCGGCCGGGGAGGCGTTCGCCGACGAACAGCTCACCTCCACCACCCGGGTGACGGTGGCCTGCTGCGTCTGCCGGTCGAACCCCACACCGGTGCGCTGGTGCGCCGGGGTGCCGCCCGGCCACAGGACGACGAGACCGGCCACCACCGCGGCGGCGAACGGAATCAGGACCGCCGCGATGACCTTGCGCAGATGCCGGGAGACGGGCGCGGCCGGCCCATGGCTGTGCGTGTGCCCGTGCCCTCCGGCGATTCCCGGACCGGGTCCGTGCCCGTGTCCGTGCCGTGGTCCGGGGGGCGGCTGGGGGGACTGCTGTGTCGTGGTCACCGCTCGATCATCGCAAGGAACGGGGCGGCCCCACTGTTCACCGCGCCCTGCATGACGCTAGCGTGTAGGTGCCTTTGCACACGCGGGAGCTCGGAGCACCGGGCTGAGAGGGCGCTGACCTCCGTCTTCGCGGGGTTTCACGCAAACGTGCGATGTTCACCGTGAAACGCCGGCGGACGGAAACCGCTGCGTCGACCGCCGAACCTGTTACCGGGTAATGCCGGCGTAGGGAGATTGGGTCTCATGACCGACAAGGATGTACGTACGCCTGCCTCCACGCAGAAGACCATCGGCTGGCACAAGGCGTACGTGGAGGGCTCACGTCCCGATCTGCGGGTACCGGTCCGCCGGGTGCACCTCACCGACGGACGGACGGTCACGCTGTACGACACATCGGGCCCGTACACCGATCCGCTCGTCGACACCGACGTCCGCAGGGGACTGCCGCCGCTGCGGGAGAACTGGATCGTCGCTCGCGGAGACACCGAGGAGTACCCGGGGCGCCCCATCCGCCCCGAGGACGACGGGATCAGGCACACCTCACCGCGCGGCGGTCTGCGCAACCTCGACGCGGTGTTCCCCGGACGGCCGCGTCAGCCGCGCCGCGGCCGGAACGGCCAGGCGGTGACGCAGCTCGCGTACGCGCGCCGCGGGGAGATCACACCCGAGATGGAGTTCGTGGCGATCCGGGAGAACGTCGACCCCGAGGTCGTCCGCGAGGAGATCGCGGCGGGCCGGGCCGTGCTGCCGGCCAACGTCAACCACCCGGAGATCGAGCCGATGATCATCGGCAAGCGGTTCCTGGTGAAGGTCAACGCCAACATCGGCAACTCCGCGGTGACCTCCTCCATCGAGGAGGAGGTGGAGAAGATGACCTGGGCGACCCGCTGGGGCGCCGACACGGTCATGGACCTCTCCACCGGCCGCAACATCCACACCACCCGGGAGTGGGTGCTGCGCAACTCCCCCGTTCCCATCGGCACGGTGCCGCTGTACCAGGCCCTGGAGAAGGTGGGCGGCAAGCCCGAGGAACTGACCTGGGAGATCTACAAGGACACGGTCATCGAGCAGGCCGAGCAGGGCGTGGACTACATGACCGTCCACGCCGGGGTGCGTCTGGCCTACGTCCCGTTGACCGCCAACCGCAAGACCGGCATCGTCTCGCGCGGCGGCTCGATCATGGCGGCCTGGTGCCTCGCGCACCACAAGGAGTCGTTCCTGTACGAGCACTTCGAGGAGCTCTGCGAGATCCTCGCCGCCTACGACGTCACGTACTCCCTGGGCGACGGCCTCCGGCCCGGCTCCATCGCGGACGCCAACGACGAGGCCCAGTTCGCGGAGCTGCGCACGCTCGGAGAACTCGCCCGGATCGCACGGCGCTTCGACGTGCAGACCATGATCGAGGGCCCGGGACACGTCCCGATGCACAAGATCAAGGAGAACATCGACCTCCAGCAGGAGATCTGCGACGAGGCGCCGTTCTACACCCTCGGCCCGCTGACGACCGACATCGCACCGGGCTACGACCACATCACCTCCGCCATCGGCGCCGCGATGATCGCCTGGTGGGGCACGGCCATGCTCTGCTACGTCACGCCCAAGGAGCACCTGGGCCTGCCCAACCGCGACGACGTCAAGACCGGTGTGATCACCTACAAGATCGCCGCCCATGCCGCCGACCTCGCCAAGGGACATCCGGGCGCGCAGGAGTGGGACGACGCACTGTCCGACGCCCGCTTCGAGTTCCGGTGGGAGGACCAGTTCAACCTGTCCCTCGACCCGGACACGGCACGGGACTTCCACGACGAGACCCTCCCGGCGGAACCCGCCAAGACGGCCCACTTCTGCTCGATGTGCGGCCCGAAGTTCTGCTCGATGAAAATTAGCCAAAGCATCACAAAGAAGTTCGCCGGCGACGTGGCTGAAGGGGCGACGGCCGAGGAGGTCGCCGAGGGGATGATGCAGAAGTCCAGGGAGTTCGCGGAGGCGGGGCACCGGCTGTACCTGCCGATCGTCGACTGAGGCACTGATGCACATCTGCCCGTAAGAGCGGCGGTTCCGATGATCGTCGGCCCTCCATCTGAATCAAGATGGAGGGCCGACGACTTGTTCGGCAACGAGTCCCAAGCAAGACGGCTCTGTACAACCAGCGACTCGGCTCGACCTCGTCCCGGTTCAGGTGCCTCTCCGGATCGTCAGTGGCGGCCGGTACGGTTGCAGCGTCATGGGTGTGATCCGCAGCAGAGGCTCGGTCGAGAAGTGAGAGGGGTGGTCGCACATGGCGACAGGCCGTCTGACTCTGTTGACCTGGTCCCCTGAGAC
>NZ_MUME01000061.1 GCF_002155915.1 Streptomyces thermovulgaris
CAAGGCCGGCCAGTGGCTCAAAACCAGCGCCGGTACCCACGTCCAGATCACCGCGGTCAACCGCTGGACGACACAGCACGCCACCGTCCACAACCTCACCGTCAACAACCTCCACACGTACTATGTGCTGGCGGGCGGGACTCCGGTACTCGTTCACAACAGCAATGGATGCGTGAACTGGGCCGCCAACAGCGTGAAAACGTGGGGTCATACATTCAAGACTCATGGCGCCGGAGCGAAGAATACGAAGGCTCTGACCGATCGCGCTCGCAGCACCGGGAATCAGCAAGGTCAGTGGCTGGATAATGACGCCGCTGCGGAGTTCTTGAAGGGGCTCCATGTCGAAGGAGCCGGGCCCAGGTCGGTGCGCATTCCGGACGGGTTGGGGCAGGTGATTATGCCGGATGGGAGTATCGTCCAAGCGCGGGCGGCTACCATCGTCCCGAGTCCAAATGGGCTGTACAAGACGGGATTCCCGATCATTGGTCCGAACTAGGAGGCTGGAGAGATGAGCTTCTCTGTGTCGTTCAATCCGGCCGTGCCGTCTGGTGCTGTGGCTCCTGCTTCAGTGAATCTGGAGGCGGGTGACGGTTACGAAACCCTGGTCATGGAGGCGTGTAGCGCCCTCTCTGACGCTGGAGGCAGCAGGTTCCACATTGGCGGCTTCGGGAGTGATGAGTGGCCGCTCGATGTCGCGTATGACTTGTCTGCCTTCATGGAGCAGCTCCCGTCGCTTCTGGCGGGTGTGCGCGACCGTCGCGAAGTCGAGGTGGATCTCTACTCGCAGGGTATCGAGAGGACTTTGACCTTCCGTCCAAGCGGGGATCTCGTGATGATTCACTGCGATTCGCGGACCAATTGGGTTCCGAATCCAGAGCGCGAGACCATTGCGCAGAGTGGGCTAGTCGCGATGCTCTCGAAATTGGCCGAAGACTTCGCCGGAGGGTTGAAGGCGATCAATTCCGAACTGTCGGAGGTCGCACCATTCGATCGTTGGCTGGAGGGTGAGGTGTAGCCTCGCTGCCCGATACCGCAACCCTCGCGCTGGATAGCAGCAGCAAAGTTGAAGCCCCGTCAGGTGCGTCCTGGCGGGGCTTCTGCGGTGGGTGACGGCAGTAGTTGACGGCAACGTCAGTGGACGGCGGCTCCGCACAGCGGCGGGTCGTCGCCGTCGTCGCGGGTCGACTCGTCGCTGACAGGACCGTCAAGCGCGGTGCTGAGGGTGTCGATGGCGTCGCGCTGGAGGCGGAGCCGGACGTGGGCGTAGACGGTGGCGGTGACGCCGATGTGGGCGTGGCCGAGGAGTTCCTTGATGACGACGAGTTCGACGCCCTGCTCCAGGAGCAGGGTCGCGGTCGAGTGCCGGAGGTCGTGGAAGCGGATGCGGCGGAGGCCTGCCTTGTGGAGGAGCGTGGTGAAGGCGCGGGTGAGGTTGGTCGGGTCGAGCGGTGTGCCCTGCGCAGTGGTGAACACGTGCCCGCTGTGCCGCCACTCGGCCCCTGCCGCGTCACGGTCGCGCTGCTGCTGCTCTCGGTGGAGCTTCAGCGACTGGAGGCAGCGGGCGGGGAGGGCGATGCGGCGCTCGGAGGCCCGGGTCTTGGTGGGCAACGTGGTGAGTCCGCCCGTGCTGGTGCGCTGCAAGGTGCGGCGGACGGCGGCGGTGCCGGTGTCGAGGTCGAGGTCTTCCCAGCGCAGGCCGAAGAGTTCGCCTTTGCGGAGTCCGGTGTGGAGCGCCAGTTCGAACAGGGCATGGAGCCGGTGTCCGCGCGCGGCTGTGAGGAACTGGCGGGCTTCGTCGGCGGTGAGGGGTTCGAAGCGTCGGGGGCGAGGTGTGCCGGTGCGGACGTTGCGGGCCACGTTGCGCGGGATCTCCTCCTCGCGCACGGCGTGTTCGAGTGCGGACTTGAGCACGGAGTGGATGTAGGCCAGGGTCAGCGGAGAGAGCCGCTTGGAGCAGCATGTTCCGACGGCGCAGCAACGGGGCTCACCACGGCCCGCATCGAGGCCGCGCGTGCAGCACTGGCAGGTGGTGCGGAGCTGGTTGAGCCAGGTGCGGACGTCCTTGGCAGAGAGCTTGGCGAGCTTCTTCTTGCCCAGGCCGGGGACGAGGTACCGGTTCACGCAGGCGGTGTAGCGGGTGTGCGTGTTCTCGCGGAGATGGTGGACGGCGACGTTCTCCAGCCAGTACGTCAGGTACGCGGCCAGACTGCCCTGTGCGGAGGGCACGGGGAGGCCGCGGTTGCTGGTGGCGATCTTCTCGGTGAGCTTGGCCAGGGCTTCCTTGCGCGTCGTGCCATAGACGCGGATGCGGCGTCGGGTGTTGCCAGGGGCGAGGACGTATCCGGCGGCTTCCCAGCGGCTGTCCTGGCGCTGGTAGACGGTGCCGTCGCCGTTGGCGCGGGTGCGGCGGGAGGTGGGGGTGTCGCGGGGTGTGGTCATCAGGCGGCTTCCTGTTCGAGCCGGGTGCGGATGAAGTCGGTGAGGGCGTGGGTGGGGATGCGGCGGGCGCGGCCGAGGGTGATCGAGGCGAGCTGGCGGGTGCGGAGGAGGTCGTAGACGGCGGAGCGGCCGAGCTGGAGGCGGGCCATGACCTGGGGCACGGTCAGCAGCTCTTCCGGCGTGCTCGGCCCCTGGCGGGTCGGGGCGGGTTCCTGCTCGTTCATCCGCAGCCCCCTTCGGCGATGAACCGGCGTTCCAGTTCCCTGTGGTGCCAGACGGCGGCTGCGAGGAGCGCGGCGCCGGGGCTGTAGCCGGTGCCGAGGTAGGCCCAGTGGCCGACGACGAGCGTGGTGTCCGGGTGGGGCTCGGGCAGGCCGGCGTGGGCGCGGGCCTGTTCGGTGCGCCAGGCGCGGCGGGCGGCGCGCAGCGCGCCGAGGGTGGTGGAGTAGGAGCGGGACTTGGTGGAGAAGTGGCCCCGGAAGCCGAGCATGTGTGCCCACTTCCAGAGCTTGAGGTGGGCGAACTCGGGCAGCCTGCCGAGTTCCCAGCAGGTGCGGATCATCTGCCGCACGTGGCGGGTGATGGCGAGGCGGGGCAGGGGCCGGGCCTGTCCGGTGCCGTCGCATGCGGTGCAGGGGAGCGGGGTTCCGTGGGGCAGGAGGGTGGCGCCGCGTCCCTGGCAGGGGCGGCAGAACAGGGAGCGGTCGAGGGTGCCGGAGGCGTCGGCGGACTTGGTGGCGTACTTCGCCACGTACGCGGCGACCGCCTGATCGGTCAGTTCGGCATCGGTGCCGAAAGCGGCGATCTCGCGCACGTCGAGCTGTTCGCCCCAGCCGAGTTCGCGTTGCCCGACTGCATCCGAGGTGACAGTGATGCGGACCCGCGCGGCGGCGGCGCGTACGGCGTCGGCGAGCACGGCGACGGTGGCGTACGGCGGTGGGGGCTGGCTGGTGCCGTCCGGGCCGTCGAGCCGGATGACGGCGTGGAAGTGGACCAGGCCGCGCTGCTGGTACTCGGCGACCTTGGCGAAGGACACCCGCAGGACAGCATGAGCAGCCTTCTGGGTTATGCCGAGCTGGGCGGCGATCTCGCGGCGCAGGTAGGTGGTGAAGCGGGCCCACAAGGCGGAGGCGTGGGCGTTGAACAGGACCGCGCCCGCGTAGTCGTACGTCGCGGGGTTCAGCGGCGTACCGAGCAGGGCGTCCGTGGGTTCGTGGAGCTTCCGGCAGCGGCAGGGCCGGACATCGCCGTTCGGGGTGGTGGTGCGGTTGTGGACGGGGCCGAAGGACGGTGGGGTGAGGGTGACGAAGACCCGGGGGTGGGTGCGGACGGTGTCGGGGACGGTCTTGCCGCCGGAGAGGCCGGCGCGGATGAGGTGGTAGGTGTCGGCGGCGTAGAGGCGGGAGCAGGCCGGGCAGCGGGAGGCGCGGCGGTTGCCGCACGCGGTGAGCAGGCTGCCCGTGGGCTCCTCGGAGGTCGTGTAGGAGCGCAGTACCTCGCCGGTCGTGGTGTCGATGGTGGTTGTGCGGCCGGTCAGGCGTACCGGTTCGGTGCAGCCTCCGAGGCGTTCGATCTGCTGGTGTGCGCGGTCGAAGTCGGGGTGGTTGACCAGGTGGAGCAGGTCCCGCACGGCGGGGCTTGCCACGTGGCGCAGGTCCAGGGTGACCATTCGGGGCGTGTCCCTTCTGTTCGGGTGGGTGGCCCCGAGCAGCAACCAGCCAGTCAGGAAGGCGTGTTGGTACGCTCGGGGCCGCCCACCCG
>NZ_MUME01000062.1 GCF_002155915.1 Streptomyces thermovulgaris
GGGACCTGGGGCGGGCGAGAATCGGCCCAGGTGCGGGTCAGGTGCTCAGCCCATGTGCGGGTAGGTGTAGTCCGTCGGCGGGACCATGGTCTCCTTGATGGCCCGGGTCAGGGTCCAGCGCATCAGGTTCTGCGGGGCCCCCGCCTTGTCGTTGGTGCCGGAGGCACGGCCGCCGCCGAAGGGCTGCTGGCCGACCACGGCTCCGGTCGACTTGTCGTTGATGTAGAAGTTGCCGGCCGCGTAGCGCAGCTTCTCCATCGTGTACGCCACGGCGGCACGGTCGTTGGCGATGACCGAGCCGGTCAGGGCGTAGTCGGAGACCGACTCCATCTGGGTCAGCATCTCCTCGTAGCGGTCGTCCTCGTAGACGTACACGGCGAGGATCGGGCCGAAGTACTCGGTCGTGAAGACCTCGTTCTCCGGGTCGGTGCACTCGATGACGGTCGGGCGGACGAACCAGCCGACCGAGTCGTCGTAGGTGCCGCCCGCGACGATGGTGCAGGCCGGGTCCTCCTTGGCCCGGTCGATCGCGGCCTTGTTCTTGGCGAAGGCACGCTCGTCGATGACCGCGCCCATGAAGTTCGACAGGTCGGTGACGTCGCCCATCGTCAGCTGGTCGACCTCGGCGGTGAACTCCTCCTTGAAGCCGGAGTTCCAGATGGACGCCGGGATGTACGCCCGGGAGGTCGCCGAGCACTTCTGGCCCTGGTACTCGAAGGCGCCGCGGATCAGGGCGGTCTTCAGCACCGCGCGGTCGGCCGACGGGTGGGCCACCAGGAAGTCCTTGCCTCCGGTCTCGCCGACCAGACGCGGGTAGGAGCGGTACTTCTCGATGTTGTTGCCGACCGTCTTCCACAGGTACCGGAAGGTCTTGGTCGAACCGGTGAAGTGGATGCCGGCCAGGTCGCGGTGGTTCAGGGCGACCTCGGAGACCTCGATGCCGTCGCCGGTCAGGAGGTTGATGACGCCCTTGGGCAGGCCGGCCTCCTCCAGCAGCCGCATCAGCAGCACGGCGGCGTGGGTCTGGGTCGGGGACGGCTTCCAGATCACCACATTGCCCATGAGGGCCGGCGCGGTGGGCAGGTTGGCCGCGATCGCCGAGAAGTTGAACGGCGTGATCGCGTAGACGAAGCCCTCCAGCGGGCGGTGGTCCAGGCGGTTCCACACGCCCGGGGAGTTGGCCGGGGGCTGCTCGGCCAGGATCTGGCGGGCGTAGTACACGTTGAAGCGCCAGAAGTCGACCAGCTCGCAGGGGGTGTCGATCTCGGCCTGCTGCACGGTCTTGGACTGGCCGAGCATGGTGGAGGCGGCGATCGTCTCGCGCCACGGGCCGGACAGCAGATCGGCGGCCCGCAGGAAGATCGCGGCACGGTCGTCGAAGGACATCGCGCGCCAGGCCGGGGCCGCGGCGAGGGCCGCGTCGATGGCGTCCTGGGCGTCCGCCTTCGTGGCGTTGCGGTAGGTGCCGAGGACGGCCTTGCGGTTGTGCGGCTGGACGACCTCGAAGGCCTCACCGCCGCCCATGCGCTTCTCGCCGTTGATGGTGCAGGGCAGGTCGATCGGGTTCTCGGCCAGCTCCTTGAGCTTGGCCTCCAGCCGGGCGCGCTCGGGCGAGCCGGGGGCGTAGCCGTGCACCGGCTCGTTGACGGGGATGGGGACCTGGGTCACAGCGTCCATGAGCTCCGGAACTCCTTGACTTGAGCGGTGTGTCGGGCGGGTGGTGGGGCTCGGCCCTTGCCGACCGTCGAACCGGTCGCCGAGCGGACCGCCGGGCGGATGCGGAGGCGCGGGGTCGCCGGTCTCCTCTCCGGCCGGCGCATCCTGTGCCTTCCCGGGGGACGTCCCCGGCACCCCCGGCAGGGGGTCGCGGCACGGCCGTGCCGCCTCAGCCACGGCTGACCATGCTCCTGAGGAAGAAGCGCAGATTCGACGGCTTCTCCGCCAGCCGGCGCATGAAGTAGCCGTACCAGTCGGTGCCGTAGGCGGTGTAGACGCGCATGCGGTGGCCCTCGGCGGCCAGCCGCAGGTGTTCGTCGCTGCGGATGCCGTACAGCATCTGGAACTCGTACTCGTCCGGCTTGCGCCGGGCCCTGCGGGCGAGCTCCTGGGCGATGCTGATGATCCGCGGGTCGTGGGAGCCGATCATCGGGTACCCGGCGCCCTCCATCAGGATGCGCAGGATGCGGACGTACGCCTTGTCGATCTCGTGCTTGTTCTGATGAGCGACCGTGGGGGGCTCCTTGTAGGCGCCCTTCACCAGGCGCACCCGGCTGCCGTTCGCGGCCAGGCGGCGGGCGTCGGCCTCGGTGCGGAAGAGGTACGCCTGGATGACGCAGCCGGTCTGCGGGAAGTCCTTCCGCAGCTCCTCGTGGACGGCGAACATCGAGTCGAGGGTGGTGTGGTCCTCGGCGTCCAGCGTGACCGTCGTGTCGATGGCGGCGGCGGCCTCGACGACCGGGCGGACGTTGGCCAGGGCCAGCTCGTGCCCGTTCTCCAGCGCCTGCCCGAACATCGACAGCTTCACGGACATCTCGACCTTCGGGCCGAGCCGGAGGTCCTTGATCCGGTCGATGAGCTCCAGGTACGCGTCCCGGGCGGCGGCGGCCTGCTCGGGGGTGGTGATGTCCTCGCCGACCACGTCCATGGTCAGCTCCAGGCCCTTGCCGGTCAGGTCCTCGATGATCGGGACGACGTCGTCCACGGTCTCACCGGGGATGAAACGGTCGACGACCTGCTTGGTCACCGGGGCCGCCGAGATCAGGCGTCGCATCCGGTCGCTGCGCGACGCGGCGAGAATCACGGGACCCAGCACGGGGCACCTCCACAAGCTGCTGAACGGCCGTCGCCCGACTTCCGCGGGTACGGCACGGAGAACCACCGTGAAGGTAAGGATCCTCCCGATCGTGGACCATCGACAGCTGTCACGCATCCGTGGCCCAGATCTCAGACAGATGTACGAAGGTCCGGAAATTCTGCGGGAGAATGCCCGTGTGACGTCGGATTTCAGAGGTGACTACCAGGAGCTGGTGGACGAGATCTCGGAGCTGCTCGGCGCCCCGGCGACCCTGGAGAGCCGTGACTTCGAGCTGATCGCCTTCGGTGCGTACGACAGCGAGGACGAGCTCGACCCGTCCGCGCTGGATCCGGTGCGCGCCCGCTCGATCCTCACCCGGCGTTCGACGGCCGCCGTGCGGGCCTGGTTCGAGAGCTTCGGCATCGCCCGTGCCGCCGGCCCGGTCCGCATTCCGCGCACCCCGGAGGCGGGTGTGCACCGGGGCCGCATCTGCCTGCCGGTGCGTCACCGGGGGGTCGTCCTCGGCTATGTCTGGCTGCTGGACTCCACACCGGGTCCCTCGAAGGAGCAGCTGGATGCGGCCATGCGGGTGACGGCCCGGATCGGGACGCTGCTCGCCGACGAGGCGCGGCACGGCGCCGATCTCGCCCGTGAGCTGCGGGCGGTGCTCACCGCGGAACGCGGCTGGGAGCGCGACATGGCCGTCGCCGCGCTCCGTACCGTCCTCGGCGGCCGTGCCGAGGGCCCGCACACGATGGTCTGCGTCGCCCCGTGGCCCTCCGCCGAGCCCGAGGCCGTCCCCTCGGTCCGTACGGTGCCGGGTGCGCGGGCCCTGTGCACCCTGCCGTGGGACGGGGATGCCCCCTCCCGTACGGCGGGGGAACCGGCCCTGGCGCTGGCGCTGCTGCTCCGGCTGCGGGCGCCGGACGTCCTGGCCCCGGCGGCGACGGCGGCCTCCCGGCTCCTGGAGCGGGCCCGCGAGAGCGCCCCGGCGCACCGGGGCGGAGCCGCCGTGGCCGCCGGGATCGCGACTCCCCGCACCGGTCTCGCCGGCCTGGGCGAGGCGTGGGCCGAGGCGGTGGCCTCGGCACGGGCGGCGCTGGCCGAGCCCCGGCTGGGACCCGTCGCCCCCTGGGCCTCGATCGGCCCCTTCCGCCTGCTGACCGCGCTGCCCGCGCACGCGGTGCACGATCCCGCCGCAGGTCCGCTGCTCGCCCCCGCGCACCGGGAACTCGCCCACACCGCCGAGGTCTACCTCGACTGCGCGGGCCAGGCCGGCCGCGCGGCCGCCGCCCTGGGCATCCACCGCCAGACGCTGTACTACCGCCTGTCCCGGATCGAGCAGCTCACCGGCCTGGACCTGGACGACGGGGAGGACCGGCTGCTGCTGCACATGGTGCTGAAAGGACGACGGCTCACGTCCTCTTGAGAGGCCTCATGCCCCCTTGAGAGGCCTCACGTCTCCTCGATGGAGACGTCGAGCGAGTTCGGCGGGGCGACGGGCACGGCGGTGCTCGGCTCCATCGGCGCCGCGGTCCACCGCCACGAGATTCCCGCGTCGGCACCGGACGCGGCCCGGGAGACGCTGG
The DNA here is from genome assembly GCF_002155915.1 of Streptomyces thermovulgaris. GTDB lineage: Bacteria > Actinomycetota > Actinomycetes > Streptomycetales > Streptomycetaceae > Streptomyces > Streptomyces thermovulgaris. Next base: position 4,384 of record NZ_MUME01000062.1, read on the forward strand.
GCGGCGCACCGGCCGTCGCACACCGGGTGCCGGGGCTGGCCGAGGCCGCGCGGGAGGCGTTCACCAGCGGAATGCGCGGCGCGGCGCGGCGCCGGCGGGGGCCGTGGTCCTGGCCGGGGCGGCGGTGTCGGCGGCCCTCGCGCTGCGGCGGGCCGCGCCCCAGAAGCGGACATGCGAAACGCCGGACGAGCCGAGCACGCTCGACCCGTCCGGCGTCTGAGGACGGTGCTCTTCACGGCGCCTTCACGGCACAGGGGCCCTTCGGGGCACCGAGGCGGGCCGGGAGCACAGCCCCGGCCCGTCGTCAGGGGGGTCAGACCAGGTTCACCGACCGGGCCGACGTCGCCCCGATCTCCGTGGCGAGCTCGTTCAGCACCGCGGCGGACACCGTGTCGTCCACCGTCAGCACGGCGAGCGCCTCCCCGCCGGCCGTGGCACGGGCGACCTGCATACCGGCGATGTTGATGCCCGCCTCGCCGAGGATGCGGCCCACGGTGCCGACGACACCCGGACGGTCCTCGTAGCGCAGGACGATCATGTGGTCGGCGAGCGCGAGGTCCACGTCGTACTCACCGACCGCGACGATCTTCTGGACGTGCTTGGGGCCGCTGAGGGTGCCGGAGACCGAGACCTCCTCGCCGTTGGCGAGGGTGCCGCGCACGGTGACGACATTGCGGTGGTCGGTCGCCTCCGAGCTGGTGGTCAGGCGCACCTCGACGCCCCGCTCCTGGGCGAACAGCGGCGCGTTGACATAGGACACCGTCTCGTCGACGACGTCCTCGAAGACGCCCTTGAGCGCGGAGAGCTCCAGCACCTTCACATCGTGCTGGGTGATCTCGCCGTACACCTCGACGTCGAGCCGGACCGCGACCTCACCGGCCAGCGCGGTGAAGATCCGGCCGAGACGCTCGGCGAGCGGCAGACCCGGCTTGACGTCCTCGGCGATGACACCGCCCTGGACGTTCACCGCGTCCGGGACCAGCTCGCCGGCGAGGGCGAGGCGCACCGACTTGGCGACCGCGATGCCGGCCTTCTCCTGGGCCTCGTCCGTCGACGCGCCCAGGTGCGGGGTGCAGATCACCTGGTCGAACTCGAACAGCGGGGAGTCCGTGCACGGCTCCTTGGCGTACACGTCCAGGCCGGCGCCCGCGACCCGGCCCTCCTTGAGCGCCGAGTACAGCGCCTCCTCGTCGACGATGCCGCCGCGCGCGGCGTTGATGATGCGCACGCTCGGCTTGACCTTGCGCAGCGCCTCCTCGCCGATCAGGCCGATCGTCTCGGGGGTCTTGGGCAGGTGGACGGTGATGAAGTCGGAGACCTGGAGCAGCTCGTCCAGGCTCAGCATCCTGACGCCCATCTGCGCGGCCCGCGCGGGCTGCACATACGGGTCGTAGGCGACGATCCTCATGCCGAAGGCGGACATGCGCTGGGCGACCAGGGCGCCGATGCGGCCGAGGCCGACGACACCGAGGGTCTTCTCGGCGAGTTCGACGCCGGTGTACTTGCTGCGCTTCCACTCGCCGCTCTTCAGCGCGGCGTTGGCCTGCGGGATGTTGCGGGCGGTGGAGAGGATCAGACCGCAGGCCAGCTCGGCGGCGGTCACGATGTTGGAGGTCGGGGCGTTGACGACCATCACGCCGGCCTTGGTGGCGGCGGGGACGTCGACGTTGTCCAGGCCGACTCCGGCCCGGGCGACGACCTTGAGCCTGTTCGCCGCGGCGATGGCCTCGGCGTCGACCTTGGTGGCCGAACGGATCAGGATCGCGTCCACGTCGGCGATGGCGGGCAGCAGCTCGGCCCGGTCCGCGCCGTTGCAGTACCGGATCTCGAAGTCGGGACCGAGCGCGTCGACGGTGGCGGGCGACAGCTCTTCAGCGATGAGTACGACAGGTTTCGAGCTCACGTGAGTCCTCACAAATCTGGGGCACCTCCCATGCTCTTGCAGCTATGGGGGAGCATGCGGACGACCGCCGTGGCGGCCGCAGGCGGAGGAGGGGTGCTAGCCGCGTGGAAGACGCACGACGCTGTGGGCCTGACGCGTTGGTGCAGCAGTGTAATGGCGCCGCACACGTCGTGATGACGCCGCTGTGGAAGTGTCGCCCGTCCGTGGTTGGACAGGGTGCACAACGCCGCGAATCCACCATCAGCTCCGACGTTACCCCTGATCCGGCACAAGGGGCCGGAGCAGAGCGCTCCGGCCCCTCGGCCACGAGGCCTACGCCTCCTCGTTCACCCAGCTCATGAGCTTGCGCAGCTCCTTGCCGGTGGTCTCCAGCAGGTGCTCGGAGTCCTGCTTCTTGTACTCGTTGTACTTCTTCAGACCGCCGTGGTACTCGTCCATCCAGGTGCGGGCGAAGGAGCCGTCCTGGATCTCGGCGAGGACCTTCTTCATCTCGGCCTTGGTGGCGTCGGTGATGATGCGCGGACCCGTGACGTAGTCGCCCCACTCGGCGGTCTCGGAGATCGACCAGCGCATCTTCTCCAGGCCGCCCTCGTACATGAGGTCGACGATCAGCTTCAGCTCGTGCAGGCACTCGAAGTAGGCGATCTCCGGCTGGTAGCCCGCCTCGACCAGGGTCTCGAAGCCGGCCTTCACCAGCGCCGCGGTGCCACCGCACAGCACGGCCTGCTCGCCGAAGAGGTCGGTCTCGGTCTCCTCGGTGAAGGTGGTCTTGATGACACCGGCGCGGGTGCCGCCGATGGCCTTGGCGTACGACAGGGCCAGCGCGAAGGCGTTGCCGGAGGCGTCCTGCTCGACGGCGGCGATGCAGGGAACGCCGCGGCCCTCCTCGTACTGACGGCGCACCAGGTGGCCCGGGCCCTTCGGGGCGACCATGCAGACGTCCACACCGGCCGGGGGCTTGATGAAGCCGAAACGGATGTTGAAGCCGTGGCCGAAGAACAGGGCGTCGCCGTCCTTCAGGTTCGGGGCGATGGACTCCTCGTAGACCTGGGCCTGGATCGGGTCCGGGACCAGGATCATGATGACGTCGGCCTCGGCGGCGGCCTCGGCCGGGGTGACCACGCGCAGGCCCTGCTCCTCGGCCTTGGCCCTGGACTTGGAGCCCTCGTGCAGACCGACACGCACGTCGACGCCGGAGTCGCGCAGCGACAGGGCGTGGGCGTGGCCCTGGCTGCCGTAACCGATGACCGCGACCTTGCGGCCCTGGATGATGGACAGGTCGGCGTCGGCGTCGTAGAACAGCTCGGCCACTTTGGGTTCTCTCCTTGGTGTACAGGTTGTGCGTCCCACCGTATGACGGCGAGGGGACGGGAAGTCTCGGAGTCTCGGTATCCGGGCGGCCGGTGTCACCCGGCCGCCCGCACACCGGTCTTATGCCGAACGGTCCAGGGCACGCAGCGACCGGTCGGTGATCGAGCGGGCACCGCGTCCGATCGCGATCGTGCCGGACTGGACCAGCTCCTTGATGCCGAACGGCTCCAGCATCCTGAGCATGGCGGCCAGCTTGTCACTGGCCCCGGTGGCCTCGATCGTGACGGCCTCCGGGCAGACGTCGACGGTCTTGGCGCGGAAGAGCTGGACGATCTCGATGATCTGGGAGCGCGTCTCGTTGTCGGCGCGCACCTTCACCAGGACGAGCTCCCGCTGCACGGCCTGCGAGGGCTCCAGCTCGACGATCTTGTACACATTGACGAGCTTGTTGAGCTGCTTGGTCACCTGCTCCAGCGGGAGGTCGTCCACGCTGACCACGATGGTGATGCGGGAGATGTCGGGGTGCTCGGTGACGCCGACCGCGAGAGAGTCGATGTTGAACCCCCGGCGGGAGAACAGCGCGGCGATCCGGGCGAGGATGCCGGGCGTGTTCTCGACGAGGACCGAGAGGGTGTGCTTGGACATGGTTCTCACTCAGCTCTCTGTCAGTCGTCTTCGCTGTCACCGAAGTCGGGGCGGACGTCCCGGGCGGCCATGATCTCGTCGTTGGAGGTGCCGGCGGCCACCATCGGCCACACCATCGCGTCCTCGTGGACGATGAAGTCCACGACGACGGGGCGGTCGTTGACGGAGTTGGCCTCCTCGATGACCTTGTCCAGGTCGTCGGGGGACTCGCAGCGCAGGGCGTAGCAGCCCATGGCCTCCGACAGCTTCACGAAGTCCGGCACGCGGGTGCCCCTGGCGTCCGGGTTGATGTCGTCCGGGCCGGAGTGCAGCACCGTGTTGGAGTACCGCTGGTTGTAGAACAGGGTCTGCCACTGGCGGACCATCCCGAGGGCGCCGTTGTTGATGATGGCGACCTTGATCGGGAGGTTGTTCAGGGCGCAGGTGGTGAGCTCCTGATTGGTCATCTGGAAGCAGCCGTCGCCGTCGATCGCCCAGACGGTCCTGTCGGGCCGGCCGGCCTTGGCGCCCATGGCGGCCGGGACGGCGTAGCCCATGGTTCCGGCGCCGCCGGAGTTCAGCCAGGCGCCGGGCCGGTCGTGCTGGATGAAGTGCGCGGCCCACATCTGGTGCTGGCCGACGCCGGCGGCGAAGATCGTGCCCTCGGGGGCGAGCCGGCCGATGCGCTCGATGACCTGCTGCGGGGACAGCGAGCCGTCCTCGGGCAGGTCGTAGCCGAGCGGGTAGGTCTCGCGCCAGCGGTTGAGGTCGTTCCACCAGGCGGTGTAGTCGCCCCGGCGGCCCTCGGCGTGCTCCTTCTGCACCGCCTGGATCAGGTCGGCGATGACCTCGCGGGCGTCGCCGACGATCGGCACGTCGGCGACGCGGTTCTTGCCGATCTCGGCCGGGTCGATGTCGGCGTGGACGACCTTGGCGTTCGGGGCGAAGCTGTCCAGCCTGCCGGTGACCCGGTCGTCGAAGCGGGCTCCGAGGGCGACGATCAGGTCGGCCTTCTGCAGCGCGGTGACGGCGGTGACCGAACCGTGCATGCCCGGCATTCCCACGTGCAGCGGGTGGCTGTCGGGGAATGCGCCGAGTGCCATCAGGGTGGTGGTGACGGGCACTCCGGTGAGTTCCGCGAGGACCTTCAGCTCGGCGGTGGCGCGGGCCTTGACGACACCGCCGCCGACGTAGAACACGGGCCGCCTCGCGGAGGTGATGAGCCGGGCCGCCTCGCGGATCTGCTTGGCGTGCGGCTTGGTGACGGGCCGGTAGCCGGGCAGGTCCATGACCGGGGGCCAGGAGAAGGTGGTCTTCGCCTGGAGGGCGTCCTTGGCGATGTCGACGAGGACCGGGCCGGGGCGGCCGGTGGAGGCGATGTGGAACGCCTGCGCGATCACCCGGGGGATGTCCTCGGCCTTGGTGACCAGGAAGTTGTGCTTGGTGATCGGCATGGTGATGCCGACGATGTCCGCCTCCTGGAAGGCGTCCGTGCCGATCGCCGAGGAGGCGACCTGGCCGGTGATCGCGACCAGCGGGACGGAGTCCATGTGGGCGTCGGCGATCGGGGTGACCAGGTTGGTGGCACCGGGGCCGGAGGTGGCCATGCAGACGCCGACCTTGCCGGTGGCCTGCGCGTAGCCGGTGGCCGCGTGGCCGGCTCCCTGCTCGTGCCGGACCAGGATGTGACGCACCCGGCCGGAGTCCATCAGCGGGTCGTAGGCGGGAAGGATCGCACCGCCGGGAATGCCGAATACGGTGTCGGCGCCGACCTCCTCGAGAGAGCGGATGAGGGACTGCGCACCCGTGACGTGCTCGGGCGCGGACTGGTGTCCTCCGGATCGGGGCCGCGGATGCGGGTGAGGGGCCCCGGTGGCCTGCTCGGTCATCGGCATTCTCTTCTCGATGCTGAGGGTTTTTGCGAGGTTTGAGAGAGTTGTGACGTTGCGCGGTCGGTACTCGCGCAACAAAAAACCCCTCGTGCCGCAAGGCAAGCGAGGGGAGCGCGCCGGCGAGGTGTGCTGGGTGCTTCGGCTCGTCGTCCGTGAGGTCCCAGCTCAGCCGACGCGCTGTCCAAGTACGAGAATTCGGGTGCGCATGGGACTGACCCTCCCTCCGGCACGCACCCGCTGTCAAGTGGGTGGGACGCGCGTCTCATTATGTGAGCCCGGGATGGTGGCATTGGTTCCCAGGACGGTCGTGCCGCCGAGGACGGCCGGCACCCCGCCGGTGCGCCGTCCCGCACCTCCCCCGGCGAACGCCGGTTCGGCCGGGCCGTGCGGCACCGGACAGTGGCCGCGGGTGAGCGCCCGGCGCAGCCGGTACTCGTCCAGCGGCCCCGAGAAGGCCATGCCCTGTCCGTGGGTGCAGCCCATCGCGCGGAGGGCCACGGCCTGCTCGGGCACGTCCACGCCGTCGGCCACCGACTGCAGCCCGAGATCGGTGGCGATGCGCAGCAGCCCACTGGTGATCTTGTACAGCCGGGTGGACTCGACGACGTTGTCAACGAGACCGCGGTCGAGCCTGAGCATGTCGACGGGGAGTCTTCTCAGGGCCGAGACGGCCCCGTGACCGCTGCCGAAGCCGTCCAGGGCGATCCGCACACCGAGCCTCCTGAGGGCGGTCAGACGCCGCTCCAGCTCGTCCAGCGGCGTGCGCGGGTCGATGTCGGACAGCTCGATCATCAGCGCCCCGGGCGGCAGCCCGTGCCGGGTCAGCAGGGTCTCCACGGAGCCGGGCGGCAGCGAGCGGTCCACCAGACGGCGGGCGTCCAGCCGGACCACCACGGGGACGGCCAGTCCCGTCGCGGCGCGCTCGGCGGCCTGCTCGACGGCCTTCTCCAGCGTCCAGCGGCTCAGTTCGGCGGTCCTGTCGCCGTCCTCGGCGCCCCGCAGGAACTCCGCGGGCGTGAACAGCACCCCCTGGGAGGAGCGCCAGCGCGCCTGGGCGGCGACCGCGGTGATCCGGCCGTCCTCCAGACGGACCACCGGCTGGTGCAGCAGGGTGAACTCGCCGTCGTGCAGGGCGGACCGGAGCCGGCCGGCCAGCTCCGCCCTGCGGACGACGTCCTGCTGCATCTGCGGCTTGTACAGCTCGACCCGGCCCTTGCCGGCCGCCTTGGCCCGGTACATCGCCAGGTCGGCGTTGCGCAGCAGCTCCCCCGCGCCCAGGCCCGGTTCGGCGAAGGCCACCCCGATGGAGGCGGCGACACGGGCCTCGGTGCCGTCGATGAGGTACGGCTGCGACAGCGTCACCCGGAGCCGGTCGGCGAGCTCCAGGATGTGCCGCTCGCGGGCCTCGCGGTCGCGGGTGCCGTCCCCCACGATGAGGGCCGCGAACTCGTCGCCGCCGAGCCGGGCGGCGGTGTCGCCGTGCCGGACCGCCTCCTGGAGCCTGCGGGCGGCCTGGACGAGCAGCTCGTCCCCGGCCTGGTGCCCGATCGTGTCGTTGACGGCCTTGAAGCCGTCGAGGTCGATGAAGAGCACGGCCGTGCCGCGGTCGGTCGAGCGGCGGCCGGACAGGGCCTGCTGCACCCGCTTGGTGAACAGCGTGCGGTTGGGCAGGTCGGTGAGCGGGTCGTGCTCGGCGTTGTGCTGGAGCTGCGCCTGCAGGCGCACTCTCTCGGTCACGTCCCGGCTGTTGAAGATGAGGCCGCCGTGGTGACGGTTGATGGTCGACTCCACGTTGAGCCAGCCGCCGTCGCCGGACCGGAAGCGGCACTCGATGCGGGTGGTGGGTTCCTTCAGGGGGCTCGCCACCAGGAAGCGGCGCACCTCGTGCACCACGCAGCCGAGGTCCTCCGGGTGGATGAGACTGGCCAGTTCGGTGCCGACCAGCTCCTCCGCGGGCCTCCCGTACACCCCGGCGGCGGCCGGGGAGACGTACCGCAGGACGCCGTTGGGCGCGGCGATCATGATGACGTCGCTGGAGCCCTGCACCAGGGAGCGGAAGTGGTTCTCCTGCTGGGCCAGTTCCTGGGTGAGGGCGATGTTGTCCCGCAGCACGATGCCCTGGCGCACGACGAGGGCCAGTACGACGGCGCCCGCGGTGATCAGCATCACGCGGTCGACGCTGTTGCCGTTGAGCACGTTGTAGAGGACCCCCAGCGTGCACACGGCGGCGGCGAGGTACGGGGTGAGGGCGGCGAGGGGCCGGCTGGTCGGGTACCGGTCGTGGTCGCTACCCGGCACGAGCGGCGGCGGACGGTGGGCGGCGGACGCGGCCGGGAGCAGGCCGGGCACGGGCTCGTGCTCCGTCCCGTGCGTCGCGCGGCCGTGCTCGCCGGTGCGATCGCACGTGTCGGCCGCGCGCGCATGGCCGTCGGCGGCGTCCTGGTCCGTGTCCGTTCCCCACGGACCCGTCCCGCACGGGTCCGTGGGGTGCCGCTCCCCGCGGTCCGTCCGGTCCTCACGGTCCGCCGGGTCCGCCTCGTCGTGTCCGTGCGCGCCGTCGTGCCCCGGCGCGGCGCTGTGCTCGTGCTCGGCGCCGCCCTCGGGTCCGGCGTCGGGCCCGGGCGTCTCGTGCTGCTCGACGGCCGTGCGCCCGGAGCGGGGCGAGGCCCAGGGGGCGTACGCCAGGAGCAGTGAGCCGGCGAACCAGCCGGCGTCGAGCAGCTGCCCGGAGCGGTAACTGTGGTTCAGCAGCGGCGAGGTGAACAGCGCGTCGCACAGCACGGTCAGGGCGAGCGCGCCGATCGCCGTGTTGACGGCGGTGCGGTTGACCGCGGAGCGCCGGAAGTGCAGCGCGAGCACCATGCTGACCAGGACGATGTCCAGCAACGGATAGGCCAGCAGGAGCGCGGTGTGCGCGACGCCCGTCCCGTCGCGCTGGGCCGCCTGGGCCAGCGCGAGGCTCCAGGACAGCGTGAGCAGCGAGCCCCCGATCAGCCAGGCGTCCAGTGCCAGGCACACCCACCCGGTCTTCGTCACCGGCCGTTTGGCCAGCACCAGCAGACCGACGATCGCGGGCGGCGCGAAGCACACGAAGAACAGGTCGGCGTAGCTGGGGCTGGGCACGGGCCTCTCGAGGACGACCTCGTACCATCCCCAGACCGCGTTGCCCAGGGCCGCCATCGCCGAGGAGAGGGAGAACAGCAGCCAGGCGGTCCGGAAACGGGCGCGGCGGCTGCGCGCGTACAGGGCGCAGGAGACGGCGGCCGTGCCGGCCGCGGCGCTCAGCCCGAAGTCGCCCATGAACAGCGCGACCTTGTCCGACCCCCAGCCGCATGCGGAGCCGATGGCGTACCCCGCGCACACCAGGGCCAGCAGAAGCCGCGGGGTCTGTCCCGCACGGCCGGCGGCCGGCGGCCGGGGCAACGGCGTCCCCGGCGAGGACGACGTCCGCAGTGCGCTGCCCAGCACGGTCGGGACGGGTGGTGGCGGACTCACTGGAGCCTCCTGGTCCGCGCCGCCGGATCCCGGGGGTCCCGGTGGATGTGCCTCCGGCGGCCTCCGAGCCTGCGATGGTGGTGATGACTGCTGTGCCGGCCGCGTCTGTGCGCGGCCGTCTGCCAGGGCCTTCGGTGGCGGCCCCGCCGCTTCGGATGGTTCGTCCATAGGCCGTGCATCGCCCGTCGCCCCCCTCGCAGTCTGAAGTGTCCGTCCCCGGCGCCGGCGGTGCGCGGCGCAGCCCCTGTCGCGACGATACACCAGGATCGTCACTCAGGGACATAGGTCGTCTACTCTCCGTGACGATCGGTCAGTGTGCGGACACACACCGTTTCCGTTGCATCGCGGACGGTGCCCGAAACGGACTACGAGCTTGCCGCATCCCTTGCGGTGCCCGTCGTCAGGATCACGTTGGCGAGCGGCTCCCGGTTCACGAAACGGCGCAACTGATCTCTCAGAAGCCGCTTCGCGCGCGGCAGGAAGGCGGACGTGGGACCGCCGACATGAGGGGTGATCAGCACGCCCGGCGCGCGCCACAGGGGGTGCTCCGGGGGCAGCGGCTCGGGGTCGGTGACGTCGAGGGCGGCGGTGAGACGGCCGCTCTCCAGCTCGGTGAGCAGCGCTTTGGTGTCGACGACGGGTCCGCGTGCGACGTTCACCAGCAGTGCGCCGTCCTTCATCCGGGCGAGGAAACCGGCGTCCACCAGCCCGCGTGTGGACTCCGTCAAGGGCGTGGACAGGACGACGACATCGGCTTCCGGAAGCAGAGAGGGCAGATCGGTGAGCGGATGCACCGGACCGCGCGCTGTAGTGCGCCCGGAGCGCGCAACGCGCGCCACCCGCGCGAGCTCGAAGGGCGCGAGCCGGTCCTCGATGGCGGCACCGATGGAGCCGTAGCCCACGATGAGCACGCTCTTGTCGGTGAGGGCGGGACGGAAACCTCCCTGCCACTCGCCCTGGTCCTGGGCCCGTACGAAACCGGGGATGCCGCGCAGCGAGGCCAGGATGAGCGTCAGGGCGAGCTCGGCCGTGCTCGCCTCGTGCACCCCGCGCGCGTTGCACAGCACCACGCCCGAAGGCAGCCGCCGCAGGGCCGGCTCCACGTGGTCGGTGCCGGCGGTCAGCGTCTGGACGACCCGCAGGGAGGCGCTCATGTCCGGCAGCGGGCGCACGCAGGCCTCGCCGGGCCGCATGTACGGCACGGCGTAGAAGACGCAGTCGGCGGGGTCCGCGGGGAACTCCCCGGCACCGTCCCAGAAGTGATAGGCGAGCCCTTCCGGAAGATCCTCGATCTCGTCCGGCGGAATGGGCAGCCATACGTCAGCACTCATGGTCAGGAGGCTATGCCAGGCGAGGAGGCCGTGCCGGGGATCCGGGACGGCAGAGGTTAGGTTGGGGGACGCCGAGAAAGGGAGGGTTACGGCCAAGTGGAGCGCAGGACGATCGGCTCGGCGGCACTCGCGGTGGGGGCCGTGGGACTCGGGTGCATGCCGATGAGCTGGGCGTACAGCGCGTCGCAACAACGGGGGGCGGAATCGCTCAGGGCCGTGCACCGGGCGCTGGATCTGGGCTCGACGCTCCTGGACACGGCCGACATGTACGGCCCGTTCACCAACGAGCTGCTGGTGGGGCGGGTGCTGAAGGAGCGGCGGTCCGACGCCTTCGTCGCGACGAAGGTCGGCCTGCTGGTGGGCGAGCAGCACATCGTGGCCAACGGGCGCCCCGACTATGTGAGACGGGCCTGCGACGCCTCGCTGCGGCGGCTGCAGACGGACGTGATCGACCTCTATCAGCTGCACCGCGCCGACCCCGAGGTCCCGATCGAGGAGACCTGGGGGGCGATGGCGGAGCTGGTGCGCGCCGGGAAGGTGCGGGCGCTGGGGCTGTGCGCGCTGGGGGTGCGCGGCAGACGCAGGCCCGGGGCGGGGCTGTACGACGAGACGCTCCGGCAGCTGGAGCGGGTGCAGCAGGTCTTCCCGGTGAGCGCGGTGCAGGCCGAGCTGTCGGTGTGGTCGCCGGAGGCCCTGGAGTCGCTGCTGCCGTGGTGCGCGGCGCGCGGGGTCGGCTTCCTGGCCGCGATGCCCCTGGGCAACGGCTTCCTGACCGGCAGGCTCGTGCCCGGCGAGGGCTTCGAACCGGACGACATCCGTGCCCGTCACCCCCGTTTCACCGCCGAGATGATGGCCGCCAACCAGCCGATCGTGGCCGGTCTGCGGCGCACGGCCGAGCGTCACGGCGAGCACGTCACTCCCGCCCAGGTGGCCCTGGCCTGGGTGCTGGCCCAGGGGCCTCATGTGATCCCGATACCGGGCACCAAGCGGGAGCGCTGGGTGACGGAGAACGCGGGCGCGGCGGCGCTGCGCCTGACGCCGCAGGACCTGGCGGAGCTGAGCCGGCTGCCCCCGGCCCAGGGGTCGTGGGACTGAGGTACTGAGGTACTGAGGTACTGAGGGACTGAGGGACTGGGTGACTGGGGGACTGAGGCCCTGACGACCGCGGCCGTGGACCACGGCCCGGGGGCTCGAGACCCGTGGGGCCGAGGGCGCACGGCGGACGCGGGCGCCGGGGCCGGCGGACACCGGCTCGGCGGGCGCCGCAGGCGGGTTCCGGGCCGGCGGGCACCGGGTGCGGCGGCCTCGGATGACACGCGTGACGCGGGTGACGCGGGTGACGCGGGTGACGCGGGTGACGCGGGTTTGGTGTGATCGGGAACCTGGAAGGCGTGGGCGGTGTATGACAGGTAGGACCGCCGCGTCGAAGGGACGAAGATCGTGCAACGTCGAATGGTGACGGGCGTACTGGCCGCCGCCCTGCTGTTGACGGCCGGGTGCTCCTCCGGGGACTCGTCGGCCGGTTCGGCCGGCGGGGACGCCGTGGCGCCCAGCCGTACGGCGGCGCCCTCGCCCTCCGGGCAGGCGCCCGGGGAGAGCGCACCGCCGGCCAAGGGCTCGGTGAAGGTGCTGCGCACGGTCGCGGAGGGGCTGGACTCCCCCTGGGGACTGGCCCCGATTCCCGGCGGCGGCCTGCTCGTCGCCTCGCGCGACAAGGCGACCATCACGCACGTGGACGAAAGGACCGGGAAGAAGACCGAGCTGGGCACGGTGCCCGGGGTGGCGCCGGAGGGCGAGGGCGGTCTGCTGGGCATCGCACTCTCCCCCGACTTCGCCTCCGACCACATGATCTACGCCTACTTCACCTCGGCCTCGGACAACCGCATCGTCCGGATGCTGTACGACCCCCAAAAGCCGGCCGGACGGCAGTTGGGCGCGCCCGACACGGTCTTCAAGGGAATCCCCAAGGGGTTCATCCACAACGGCGGCCGGATCGCCTTCGGCCCCGACCGGATGCTGTACGCGGGTACGGGCGAGGCCGGCGACAAGGGGCTGTCCCAGGACCTGAAGTCCCTGGGCGGCAAGATCCTGCGGCTGACCCCGGAGGGCGAGCCGGCCCCGGGCAACCCCTTCCCCGGCTCCCCGGTGTACTCCTACGGCCACCGCAATGTGCAGGGCCTGGCCTGGGACGGCAAGCAGCGCCTGTTCGCCTCGGAGTTCGGCCAGAACACCTGGGACGAGCTGAACGCGATCAAGCCGGGGGACAACTACGGCTGGCCCGAGGCGGAGGGCAGGTCCGGCGGCTCGAGGTTCCACGCCCCGCTGGCCCAGTGGCGCACGGACGAGGCGTCCCCGAGCGGTCTCGCCCACGCCGGGGGCTCCCTGTGGATGGCCGGTCTGAGGGGCCAGCGCCTGTGGCGCGTCCCCCTGAAGGGCACGGAGGCGTCGGCGGAGCCCCAGGCGTTCCTGACCGGTGAGTTCGGCCGTCTGCGCACGGTGGTCCCGGCGGGCGGCAACAGGCTCTGGCTGGTCACCAGCAACACGGACGGCCGCGGCAACCCGAAGAAGGGCGACGACCGGATCCTGGAGCTGGAAGTGACATGACGTCGGCGCCCGGCCCTCGTGGGCCGGGTCATCGCGTCACCGCCGGTCCCCGCTCTCCGGCGGGAACAGGCCCAGCCGGTGGGCCATCGCCGCCGCTTCCCCACGGCCCGAGACCCCCAGTTTGGCGAGGATGTTGGAGACATGGACGCTGGCGGTCTTGGGGGAGATGAAGAGTTCCTCGGCTATCTGGCGGTTGGTGCGGCCGTCGGCGACCAGACGCAGGACCTCGCGTTCGCGGCCGGTCAGACCCAGGGACTCGGCGGGGTCGGCGGCGGACCGCTGAGGGGCGCACGTGAGGGTGAGACGGGCACGACGGGCGAGCAGGGCGGCACGGTCGGCGAGCGGGCGGGCGCGCAGATGTTCGGCGGTGGCATGGACCAGGCGCAGCAGTTCGGTGGCACGGCTCCGCTGGTCCTCGTCGGCGGCGAGCAGTGCCTCGGCCAGGCGGCAGCGGACACGGGCGAGGTCGTAGGGGCGTTCCAGCGTCTCGAAGGCGGCGACGAGCTGCGCCCATTCCTCCGGCCGGTTGCGGCCCTCGGCACGCAGCAGTTCGGCGTGCACCCAGCGTTCGTACGCCTGCCAGACGGGCACGTTGGTGGCGAGTGACTTGGCGGCCCGGTGGATGCGTGCGACGGCCTCGGGGCGTCCCGGGGCGGCGGCGGGCAGTCCGACCGCGTCGGCCTCCGCGGTGGCGGCGGCCAGCAGCAGGGGCCAGCCGTAGCGCTGGGTTCCGGGCGGGAAGCCGTCCTCCAGGACGCGCTCGAGTTCGGCGCGGGCGTCCAGCAGGCGGCCCTCGCCCGCGGCGATCCCGATCGCGACCCGGACCAGCGGCAGGGAATGCTGGGGCGCGATGTCATGGGGGCCGAAGTGCTCGCGGGCCTCGGCCAGTTGGCCGGCCGCTTCGGTGAGGTCGCCGCGGGCCAGGGCGATCTCGGCGCGGATCCGGGCGTGGAAACCACGGGGCTTGGCGCTCTGGCCGATGTACCGGGACCGGGACGCCGCCTCGGCGGCCTCCTCCCAGCGGCCCAGGGTGAACAGCGACTCGGCGAGATTGCCCCACACCCAGGCCTCGCTGCCCAGCAGGCCGAAGCGCCGGGTGAAGGCGATCCCTTCCTCCAGGAGCGGCACGGCCTCGCGGGAGCGGCCGACGGACTCCAGTGCGGAGGGCAGGTTGACGTAGGACCGGGCGGCGACGGCGGCGATGCCGTCGGCGACGGTGCGCTTGTTGACCTCGTACATCTCGGCGAGGCCCGCCTCGATGCCGCCGGCCTGGACCATGAGGCCGCCGAGGGTGAGCCGCGCGGTCATCTCGATCTCGCGGGCGCCGACCATGCGCGCATACTCCACGGCCCGTTCGGCGGCCGAGAGGGCGTCGGGTCCCGGCTCGTGCACCATGGCCCAGTTGGCGACGTTGGCCAGGACCTCGGCGTGCACCTCGGACGGGGGCAGCCCGCGCACCAGTTCCTGTGCGGTGTCCAGCTCCCGCCGGCCGTCGCCCTGGGCCTTCGCCTGGACCAGCCGGGAGCGCTGGACCCAGAACCAGGCGGCCCGCAGCGGGTCGTGCCCGTCCTCCAGCAGCCGCAGCGCCCGTTTGATGATCCGCAGGGCGCGGTCCCGTTCCCCGCAGAAGCGGCCGGCGACAGCGGCCTCGGCCATCAGGTCGAGGTAGGTCAGCGGGGTGGTCGCCGGGTCGCAGCCGCACGGGGCGTACGTCTCGGTGCAGTCGGCCAGGCGCAGCCGGGAGCGCACCTCCTGCGGCGCGGCGTCCCACAGTTCCATCGCCCGCTCCAGCAGCCTCAGCTGCTCGCCGTAGGCGTGCCGGGCGCGGGCCTCGACGGAGGCGTCGAGGACGGCGGGCAGGGCCTTGGCCGGGTCGTGGGCGTGGTACCAGTAGCTGGCCAGCCGCGTGATGCGCTGGTCGGCGGGGACGAGGGCCGGGTCGGCCTCCAGTGCCTCGGCGTAACGGCGGTTCAGACGGGAGCGCTCGCCGGGCAACAGGTCGTCGCTGACGGCCTCGCGGACCAGGGAGTGCCGGAAGCGGTAGCCGTCGCCGGTGCGCGCGGCGATCAGGATGTTGGCGTTCACCGCGTCCCGCAGCGCCTCGATGAGGTCGTCCTCGGAGAGCCGGGCCACGGCGGCGAGCAGTCCGTGCTCGACGGTGGACCCGCCCTCGGCGGCGATCCGGACGATCCGCTGGGCGGGCTCGGGAAGCGCCTCGACCCGGACGAGGAGCAGGTCGCGCAGGGACTCGCGGAGGCTGGGGCAGCCGCGCTCGCGGACGGCGACGGCGAGTTCCTCGACGAAGAAGGCGTTGCCGTCGGAGCGTTCGAAGATCTCGTCGACCTGGGCGGGGTCCGGTTCGGCGGCCAGGATGCCGGCGATCTGACGGCTCACTTCCCGGCGGGTGAAGCGGGCGAGTTCGAGACGGCGGACCGTGCGCAGCCGTTCGAGTTCGGCGAGCAGGGGCCGCAGCGGGTGGCGGCGGTGGATGTCGTCGGAGCGGTAGCTGGCCAGGATCAGCAGACGGCCCGTGCGCAGGGTGCGGAAGAGGTGGGCGAGCAGGTGCCGGGTGGAGGCGTCGGCCCAGTGCAGGTCCTCCAGGACCATGACGACGGTGTGGTCGGCGGCGACGCGCTCCAGCAGGCGGGCGGTGAGTTCGAAGAGACGGGCCATGCCCTCCTCGTCGTGCCGGCCCGTGCCCCGCGCGGTGGGCGGCTCGCCGAGTTCGGGCACCAGCCGGGTGAGTTCCTCCTCATGTCCGGCGATCGCGGCGGCGAACGCGTCGGGCAGTTCGCGGCGCAGGGCGCGCAGGGCGGCGGAGAAGGGGGCGAACGGCAGCCCGTCGGCGCCGACCTCCACACAGCCGCCGAGCGCCACGACGGCACCCCGGCAGACCGCGGAACCGGTGAACTCCTCGATCAGACGGCTCTTGCCGACGCCCGCCTCACCGCCGAGCAGCACCGTCCGCGGCTCGCCCGCCGCCGAGCGGGCGAGCGCGTCGTGCAGAGTGCTCAACTCGTCGGTGCGGCCGACGAACACCGGACTGACGGATCTGCTCCCCACAGTCCAGAGCATCGCATGCGGGTCCGACGGCACGGCACTCGGTTTTCCGCTCCGCGCGGCCGTGTTCACGCCGCGTGGGTGCACCGGGTCCGGCGGGGACCGCGGGTATCGGGCTCCGCTTCGGGACTTCGCCGGACGGCCGCGCGGCGCGCGGCCTCAAAAGCGCGTGCGGGGCCTCGTGACGGCCGTGAGACCCTGGCGGGAGACGGCTCTGAGGCCCTTACAGCCGGCGGCAGGCCGACGAGCTGTTCGCGCCCCGTCCGAGGCGGCCCTGTTCCTGTGTCCCGCACCGTACGAGCGGTGCCCGTGAGGTCTCCTGGCGCTCCTTTTACCGACAATTACTCCAATTGTTGTCGGTAACCTTGGCGCAGCATCAGATCGAGCTGTGAGAGCGGGGGCGGGGATGCATCGACCGAACGTCATCGGTGACTGGCAGGAGTACGAGGAGTGACCGGACCCCGTTTGGTGGTCCACCCGTTATGAGAGCTGCGGTTGGTGTTGGCTCCTCCATCGCTGGGCGAACTCGGCTGGGGTGAGCATGCCCAGGGCG
>NZ_MUME01000063.1 GCF_002155915.1 Streptomyces thermovulgaris
TCGGGCACGGCGGCATGGGGACCGTGTGGCGGGCCAAGGACGAGATGGTGGACCGCGAGGTCGCCGTCAAGGAGCCGCGCATCCCCGACCACCTTCCCGAGCGGGAACGCGCCAACGCCTTCGAGCGGATGCGCCGGGAGGCCCGTGCCGCCGCCCGGCTCGACCACCCCTCGGTCGTCAACGTCCACGACGTGGCCGTCGTCGACGGGCAGCCGTGGATCGTGATGGAGCTGGTGCAGGGCCGCTCGCTCGGCAGCGTGCTGCAGGAGGGCACGCTGGACGCCCGTGAGGCGGCCCAGGTGGGCCTCGCGGTGCTCGGCGCGCTGGAGGCCGCGCACGCGGCGGGCATCCTGCACCGGGACGTCAAGCCGGACAACATCCTGCTCGGCCGGCACGACCGGATCGTCCTCACCGACTTCGGCATCGCCCAGATCGAGGGCGAGACCAACCTGACCGACACCGGCGGCTTCGTCGGCTCCCCCGAGTACATCGCGCCGGAGCGGGTGCTGGGGCAGCGGCCCGGCCCGGCCTCCGACCTGTGGTCGCTCGGCGTGGTGCTGTACGCGGCCACGGAGGGCGTCTCCCCGTTCCGCCGCAGCAACACCCCGGCCACCCTCCAGTCGGTCCTCAACGCCACGCCCGCGCCGCCGGCCGCCGCCCGGGGCCCGCTCGCCGAGGTCATCAACGGCCTGCTGCAGAAGGACCCGGCACGCCGGCTGAACGCCGCCCAGGTCCGCACCCGGCTGGAGCAGGTCCTCGCCCCGCCCGCGCCCACGCAGGTGGTGCAGTTCGCCGGGGGCAGGGGGCCGGCCCTGAGACTCGGCCGCAAGGCGTGGCTCGGGCTCGGCGCCGCGGTCGTCGCGGCGGCGGTGACGGCGTACGTCCTGATCGTGCGCCCGTTCGCGGGTCCGCTGCCCGAGGGCTGGAAGACCCGGCACGAGAAGGCTCTCGCCGCGACGCTGGCCGTGCCGGAGGAGTACCAGCGCGAGGTGCCGGAGCGGAGGAGCTTCGACAGGACGCACTGGGTGGCCTACCGCGACTGGAGCGGCAGCATCACGGTCAAGCTGGACCTGCTGAAGAAGTCCGAGGACTCCGGGGGCCGGATCAAGGACTCCGCGGCCGCCCAGATGTACGACGAGAACGACTCCTTCAAGAAGTCCGGCGACTACAGCCTCGACATGCCCAAGGACCCGAAGACCCAGCCCAGGGAGTCGACGTACCGGGGCAGGCAGGCCGCCGAGAACACGATCTCCTACACCACCGACGACCGGACCCGCCCGAAGCCGGTCGAGCTGCGGATCTTCTACTACAAGACCACCGGAGGCGACCTGTACAAGCTCACCGTCGGCTACCCCGGCAAGGGCGACTTCACCGAGCGCGGCCGTGAGGTGGCGAAGACCGTCATCGCCAACCTGGACATCCACCAGCCGTGACAACGCCCTGATCAGGGCATTTGTTGCCAGTGACCACTGGCGGCGCGTGAGGGCGCGGTGAATCCTTATTACCGACGGGTACACAAAGTCGTCGGTGGGGCATACCCTGCGCCTCATGACGGACGCGCAGGCCCCGGTGAAGACCGGCACGAACCCCCTGGCCCCCGCCCCCGCGGGGGCCCGCACCGCCGCCGACGTGGTGACGCCCGACCTGGTCGCCCGGCTCACCAAGGGCGTCATCGGGTCCGGCCGGACCGCCAACCACACCCCGTTCACCGGGGAGAAGCTCGCCGACCTTCCCGAGTCCACCCCCGAGGACGTCGCCCACGCCTTCGAACGGGCCCGCGCCGCACAGGCCGTATGGGCGCAGATCCCCGTACGGCAGCGCGCGGCCGTCCTGCTCCGCTTCCACGACCTGCTCCTGGAACGCCAGGCCGAGATCCTCGACCTGATCCAGCTCGAGACCGGCAAGGCCCGCCTGCACGCGCACGAGGAGGTGCAGGCCGTCGCCGTCGCCGCCCGGCACTACGGCCGCAGGGCGTCCGCGTATCTGAGGCCCCGGCGGCACACCGGCGCCGTCCCGGTCCTGACGAAGGTCACCGAACTGCGCCACCCGCGCGGTGTCGTCGGCCAGATCGTCCCCTGGAACTACCCCCTGGAGCTGTCGGTCGGCGACGCGCTGCCCGCCTTCGTCGCGGGCAACGCGGTGGTCATGAAGCCCGACACGGAGACCTGTCTGACCGCCCTGTGGGCCCGTGACCTGCTGATCGAGGCCGGGCTGCCGGCCGAGGCGTTCCAGGTCGTCATCGGCGACGGCCCCGTCGTCGGCCCCGCGGTCGTCCGGCACGCCGACTACGTCTCCTTCACCGGCTCCACCCGCACCGGCCGCGAGGTCGCCCAGGGCGCCGCCGCCCGTCTGATCGGCTTCTCCCTCGAACTCGGCGGCAAGAACGCCATGCTGGTCCTGGAGGACGCCGACGTCGAGAAGGCGGCGGCGGGAGCGGTCCGCGCCTGCTTCTCCTCCGCCGGCCAGCTGTGCATCTCCATCGAGCGGCTGTACGTCCACGAGTCGGTCGCGGACGCCTTCCTCGAACGCTTCGCCGCCCGCACCAGGGCGATGCGGCTGGGCACGGCGCTGGCGTACGGCGCCGACATGGGATCGCTGGTCGGCGAACGGCAGCTGGAGACCGTCACCCGGCATGTGGAGGAGGCCGTCGCCCGGGGCGCCACGGTGGTGGCCGGCGGTGTCGCCCGCCCGGACATCGGCCCCTACTTCTACGAGCCGACCATTCTCGACGGCGTCGACACCTCCATGGCCGTGTGCACCGAGGAGACCTTCGGCCCGGTCGTCTCGGTCCACCGCTTCAGGACCGACGACGAGGCCGTCGAGCGCGCCAACGCCACGCCGTACGGCCTGAACGCGTCGGTCTGGACGAGGAACGCCCGCCGCGGACGTGCGATCGCCGCCCGGCTGCGGGCCGGCACGGTGAACATCAACGAGGGCTACGCCCCCGCCTACGGCAGCGTGCAGGCGCCGATGGGCGGCATGAAGGACTCCGGCCTGGGCCGGCGGCACGGCTCCGAGGGCATCCTCAAGTACACCGAGGCCCAGACCGTCGCCCACCAGCGGCTGCTGCCCATGGCCCCGTCGCTCGGCATGGACGACGAGCAGTACGCGGCACTCATGAGCCGCAGCCTGCGGCTGATGAAGGCGTTCCGCCTCCGCTAGCCACCCCCCGGTTCCGTCAGCCACCACCCGGTTCCCGACGAGGAGGGCATGTGTCACAGGGGAGGTCCGCCCGGACCCGGGACGAGGACGCATACGCGCACGACCACGACCACGACGACTCCGGCACCCACGACACCCGTGACGACCACTACGACTACGACGTCATCGTCGTGGGGTCGGGGTTCGGGGGTTCCGTCTCCGCCCTGCGCCTGACCGAGAAGGGCTATCGCGTCGGCGTCCTGGAGGCCGGCCGGCGCTTCACCCGCGAGAGCCTGCCGAAGAACTCCTGGGACCTGAAGAACTATCTGTGGGCCCCGAGGCTCGGCATGTACGGCATCCAGCGCATCCATCTGCTCGGCAATGTCATGGTGCTGGCCGGTGCGGGCGTCGGCGGCGGCTCCCTCAACTACGCCAACACCCTCTATGTGCCGCCGAAGGCCTTCTTCGACGACCCCCAGTGGCGGGACATCACCGACTGGCAGGAGGAGCTGAAGCCGTACTACGACCAGGCCCGGCGCATGCTCGGGGCGCGGCTCAACCCGACGACGACCCCCTCCGACGTCCATCTGAAGGCGGCGGCGCAGCGGATGGGCTGCGGCGACACCTTCCACATGGCGCCGGTCGGCGTGTTCTTCGGCGACGGCAAGGACGCCGACGGCGGGACGAGGGCGAAGGCGGGCGAGCGGGTCGCGGACCCCTACTTCGGCGGGGTGGGCCCCGACCGCAACGCCTGCATCGAGTGCGGCGAGTGCATGACGGGCTGCCGGCACGGCGCGAAGAACACGCTGAACGAGAACTATCTCTATCTCGCCGAGAAGGCCGGCGCGGTGGTCCATCCCATGACGACGGTCGTGTCGATCACGGAGGACGCGCGGGGCGGATACGCGGTCGCCACCCTCCCCACCGACAACCGGAGGAAGGGCGCGGGCCGCCTGTTCACGGCACGCCGGGTGGTCCTGGCGGCCGGGACGTACGGCACCCAGACGCTGCTGCACCGGATGAAGGCCGGCGGAATGCTGCCGTATCTCTCGCCCCGGCTGGGCGAGCTGACCCGCACCAACTCCGAGGCACTGGTGGGCGCCCAGACCGACAACCGGCGCTACCGCAGGGCGACCGGGAAGCCGAAGGCGGACTTCACCCGCGGAGTCGCCATCACCTCCTCCGTCCACCCCGACGAGAACACCCACATCGAGCCGGTCCGCTACGGCAGGGGCTCCAACGCGATGGGCGGCCTGTCGATCCTTCAGGTGCCGTACGTGGAGGGCTCGTCCAGGGTCGCGGCCTGGCTGCGCAACGTGGCGCGCCATCCGCTGCTCTTCCTGCGCTCGCTGTCGAACCGCCGCTGGTCGGAGCGCACGATCATCGGTCTGGTGATGCAGTCCCTGGACAACTCCCTGACGACGTATCTGAAACCGTCCGGCATCGGCAAGGGCCTGCTCACCGCCCGTCAGGGCCACGGTGCGCCCAACCCCCAGCAGATCAGGGCCGCGACGGAGGCCGCCACCGCGCTCGCCGCCGAGATCAACGGTTTCGCCGGCTCCAATGTGGGCGAGCTGATGGGCACTCCGCTCACCGCCCACTTCCTCGGCGGCTGCCCGATCGGCGCCTCCCGCGAGACGGGTGTCATCGACCCGTACCACCGTCTCTACGGCCACCCCGGCATCTCGGTCGTGGACGGCTCGGCGGTCTCGGCGAACCTGGGGGTGAACCCGTCCCTGACCATCACCGCCCAGGCGGAGCGGGCGATGGCGTACTGGCCCAACAAGGGCGAGCCCGACCCGCGTCCGCCACAGGGAGCGGCGTACCGGCGGCTGAGGCCGGTCAAGCCCCGGAACCCGGTGGTCCCCGAGGGCGCCTTCGGCGCGCTGAGGCTGCCGTTCCTGGAGGTGCCGGCGGTGCCGCCGAAGAAGTGACCGCCGGGGGCGGCGGAGGAACAGCCCGTCAGGGACGCGGAGAAGCAGAGAAGAGAGCGGAGAAAGAGAGAAGAAGGGAGGAGGAGAAGGACCCGCGTCCCCCTCCTGACGCAGGTCCTTCTCCTTGGGCCGGGAGGGCTCCACGTCATGTCACGTGGAGCCCTGAGCCGTGTGGCGCGTTACGCGACCGCGCCCGCCTTGCGACGGCGCACGACCACGATCGCCCCCGCACCGGCGGCAACGGCGGCACCGCCGATGAGGCCGATCACCGGCAGGGCGGAGCTGGAACCGGTCTCGGCCAGCTTGCCCTCGAGCTTCGGGGTGGTGCCGTCCGGCTTGGTGTCGGCGATCGGAGCCTTGCCGCCCACCTGCGGCTTGGTGCCGTCGGTGTTCGTACCGGCCCCGACGATCAGGAACTTGTAGGACACGCCGCCGACGCCGACGCACTCGCCGTCGCCGTCGCCGTAGATGGTGGCGCCGAGCGTGAAGCCGGCACCGACCGGGGCGTTGGCCTTGACGTTGACGCGCAGCGGGATGTCGACCTCGTAGTCGGGCTCGAGCACGTCGGTGTAGCCGACGTAGCCGACCGCGTAGCCGTCCGAGTCGAGGTCCTCCCAGACCTTGTCCTCGGGGTTCCAGGCCTGGAGCTGGACCTGCTTGGACTTGAACAGGTCCTCGCCCTCCTTGTCGGACGAGGCGCCGGCGAAGTAGTCGAGGTCAGTGAGGGTGGAGTCGGAGTTGTTGGCCACGTTCAGCGTGAACTTGTGCCAACCGCTGCCCGCGGCGATCTTGCCCGGCAGGCCCTTGATGCTGACGTCGACCTTGGTGTCCTCGCAGAGCGGCGGCTCCTCCTCGTCGGGGGACTCGGTCTCCTCGGGAGCGGAGGGGCTCGGCTCGGGCTCGGGGGACTCGGTCTCCTCGGGAGCGGAGGGGCTCGGCTCCGGCTCGGGGGACTCGGTCTCCTCGCCGGGAGAGGTGGGCTCCTCGGTCTCCTCCGTCCCCTCACCGGGGGACTCGGTCTCCTCGCCCTCCTCGGTCTCCTCCTTGGGGGACTCGGTCTCCTCCGCCTCCTCCTTGGGGGACTCGGTCTCCTCGCCCT
>NZ_MUME01000064.1:0-12500 GCF_002155915.1 Streptomyces thermovulgaris
GGTCGGCTCGTCCAGCAGCAGCAGCGGGGTCTGCTGGGCGAGGGCCATGGCGATCCACACGCGCTGGCGCTGGCCGCCCGACAGCTCGTCGACATGGCGGTCGGCGAGTTCGGCGACCCCGGTCCGCTCCATGGCCTCCCGGACGATCCGCTCGTCCTCGGCCGACCACTGGCGCAGGATGCCCTGGTGCGGGTAGCGGCCCCGGCCCACCAGGTCGCCGACGGTGATCCCGTCGGGCGCGATCGCGGACTGCGGCAGCAGCCCGAGCGTCCGGGCGACCTTCTTGGCGGGCATCGACTGGATGACCTGCCCGTCGAGCAGCACCCGGCCCTGGGCGGGCTTGAGCATCCTCGACAGCGCCCGCAGCAGCGTGGACTTGCCGCACGCGTTCGGGCCGACGATCACCGTGAAGGAGTTGTCGGGGATCTCCACCGACAGCTGCTCGGCGATGACCCGCTGGTCGTAGGCGAGAGTGACGTTGTCGGCGGTCAGGCGGCTCACGGTGCTCCTTCGGTCGTTCACGGTGCTGAGGACGCTCATATGCGGCCGGCCCTGCGCTCGGTGACCAGCAGCCACAGCAGGTAGACGCCGCCGAGCACCCCGGTGACCACGCCGACGGGCAGCTGGTCGGCGCCGAAGGCGCGCTGTGCGGCCCAGTCGGCGGTGACCAGCAGGGCGGCGCCCATGCACAGGGAGGGCATCAGGTTGGGGCCGGGCGAGCGGGTCAGGCGGCGGGCGAGCTGCGGCGCGGTCAGGGCGACGAAGCTCACGGGACCGGCGGCGGCGGTGGCGGCGGCCACCAGCAGCACGGCGGAGCCCAGCATCAGCAGCCGTACACGCTCGACGTGCACTCCGAGGGCGTAGGAGATGTCGTCGCCCATCTCCAGCATCCGCAGCCCGCGCGCACAGCCGAGGACGAGCGGGAGGAGCACGACGCACAGGGCGAACAGCGGCCCGACCTGGGTCCAGTCGCGGCCGTTGAGGGAGCCGGTCAGCCAGACCACCGCGCGGGCGGCGTCCACGAAGTCGGCCTTGGTGATCAGATAGCCGTTGACGGCGGTGGCGACCGCGTTGACGCCGATGCCGACCAGGACCAGCCGGTAGCCGTGCACGCCCCGCTTCCAGGCGAGCAGGTAGATGGCGAGGCCGGTCGTCAGACCGCCCGCGAGCGCCCCGAGGGTGACGGCGGCGGCGCTGCCCGAGAACAGGACGATGACGATCAGCGCGCCGGCCGTCGCCCCCTGGGAGAGGCCGAGGACGTCCGGACTGCCCAGCGGGTTGCGGGAGATGGACTGGAACAGGGCGCCGCCGAGGCCGAGGCAGGCGCCGACCAGCAGCCCGACGAGGACACGGGGCAGCCGCAGTTCGCGGACGATGAACTCCTGCCCCGGATTGCCCTCGCCGGCGAGCGTTCTGAGGACGTCGGCGGCGGACATCGGGAAGTCGCCGGTGCCGATGAGCACCACGCTCGCGGCGAGCGCGGCGACGACGAGCAGGGCGACGACCGTGCAGGTGCGCAGGTCGAGGCGGACGGACAGTCCGCCCGGGGTGCGCAGGACCCGTACGGCGCGGGGAGTGCCGGAGGTCTTCACGGGTGGGCGAGTGCCGGTGGTCTTCACAGCTGGGCCGTCCTCCGCCGCCGTACGAGCAGGATGAACACCGGGCCGCCGATGATCGCGGTGACGACCCCGACCTGGAGCTCGGCGGGCCGGGCGACGATCCGGCCCACGACGTCCGCGCCGAGCAGCAGCACGGGTGACAGGACGGTGGCGTAGGGCAGGATCCAGCGCAGGTCGGGTCCGGTGAAGGAGCGCACGACGTGCGGGACCATCAGCCCGACGAACACGATCGGCCCGCAGGCGGCGGTCGCGGCCCCGCACAGCACGGTCGCGGAGAACAGGGCCAGCGCCCGGGTGCGGTCGAGGCCCGCGCCGAGGGCGCGCGCGGTGTCGTCGCCCATCTCCAGGGCGTTGAGCGGCCGGGCCAGCAGCAGGGCGGTCACCGTGCCGATCACGAAGAACGGCAGCACCTGGACGATGACCGCGTCGGTGGCGGCGGTGAGCGAGCCGACGGTCCAGAAGCGCATCTTGCCCAGCGCCGCGCCGTCCATGATCATCACGGCCTGGAGATAGCCGTAGAGCGCGGCGCTGAGCGCGGTGCCGGCGAGGGCGAGCCGGACGGGTGTGGCGCCCCGGCTGCCGCCGAGGAACCACACCAGCACGCCCACGGCGGCGGCACCGAGGAAGGCGAACCAGACGTAGCCGCTCAGGCTGGTCACGCCGAAGAACGTGATCGCGGTGACCACGGCGGCGGACGCGCCCGCGTTGATGCCGAGGATGCCCGGGTCGGCCAGCGGATTGCGGGTCACCGCCTGGAGGACGGCCCCGGCCAGCCCGAGCGCGGCTCCGGCGAGCAGGCCGAGGACCGTGCGGGACAGCCGCTCGCCGACCACGACGTCGCCGTAGGTCCCCGTGTCCTGGAACAGGCCGTGCCAGACCTGCGTCAGGGACAGCTCCTTGGCTCCGACCGCGATGCTCGTCAGGGCGACGAGCGCCAGGATCACGACGGAGACAAGGAGCCCCAGCGAGCGTGCCGCCACGCGCCGTGGGGGCGCGGCGGCTGCCGCGCGCACTTCTGCAGGACTGTCGACCAACACGAGGTTAGGTTAGCCTAGCCTCCTCGGCGTTCGGCCAGGTGTCCTGTCTGCTGCGGTCAGCGGCCGACATAGGCCGCCAGATGCTCACCGGTGAGGGTGGAGCGGGCGGCGACGAGGTCGGCGGGCGTGCCCTCGAAGACGATCCGGCCGCCGTCGTGACCGGCGCCGGGACCCAGGTCGATGATCCAGTCGGCGTGCGCCATGACGGCCTGGTGGTGCTCGATGACGATGACCGACTTGCCGGAGTCGACGAGCCGGTCGAGCAGGCCCAGCAGCTGCTCGACGTCCGCGAGATGCAGACCGGTGGTCGGCTCGTCGAGGACGTAGATGCCGCCCTCCTCCGCCATGTGGGTGGCCAGCTTGAGCCGCTGCCGCTCGCCGCCGGACAGCGTGGTGAGCGGCTGACCCAGGGTCAGATAGCCGAGCCCGACGTCGGACAGCCGCCGCAGGATCCTGTGGGCCGCCGGGATGCGCGCCTCGCCGGTGCCGAAGAACTCCTCCGCCTCGGTCACCGACATCGCCAGCACCTCACTGATGTCGCGACCGCCCAGACGGTGGTTCAGGACCGAGGCCTCGAACCGTCTCCCCTCGCACTCCTCGCAGGTGATGGCGACCCCGGCCATCATCGCCAGGTCGGTGTAGATGACACCGGCGCCGTTGCAGGTGGGGCAGGCTCCCTCGGAGTTGGCGCTGAACAGCGCCGGCTTCACCCCGTTGGCCTTCGCGAAAGCCTTGCGGATCGGGTCGAGCAGTCCGGTGTACGTCGCCGGGTTGCTGCGCCGGGAGCCGCGGATCACGCTCTGGTCGACCGACACCACCCCCGCGTCGGCCGGGATCGACCCGTGGATGAGCGAGCTCTTGCCCGATCCGGCGACCCCGGTGACGACACACAGCACGCCCAGCGGGATGTCGACGTCGACGTTCTTGAGGTTGTGGGTGGTGGCGCCGCGGATCGGGAGCGTGCCGGTCGGCTTGCGCACCGTCTCCTTCAGGGCGGCCCGGTCGTCGAGATGGCGGCCGGTGACGGTGCCGGAGGCCCGCAGTCCCTCGACGGTGCCCTCGTAGCAGACGGTGCCGCCCTCCGTACCGGCGCCGGGGCCGAGGTCGACCACATGGTCGGCGATCGCGATCACTTCCGGCTTGTGCTCCACCACGAGCACCGTGTTGCCCTTGTCCCGCAGGCGCAGCAGCACGTCGTTCATCCGCTGGATGTCATGGGGGTGCAGGCCCGCGGTGGGCTCGTCGAAGACGTAGGTGACATCGGTCAGCGACGAGCCGAGGTGCCGGATCATCTTGACGCGCTGTGCCTCGCCGCCCGACAGCGTGCCCGACGGCCGGTCGAGGGAGAGGTAGCCGAGACCGATCTCCACGAACGAGTCCAGGGTCTGCTGCAGCGCGGTGAGCAGCGGTGCCACCGAGGGCTCGTCGAGATCGCGGACCCAGGCAGCCAGATCGCTGATCTGCATCGCGCAGGCGTCGGCGATGCTGATGCCCTTGATCTTCGACGACCGGGCCGCCTCGTTGAGCCGGGTGCCGTCGCACTCGGGGCAGGCGGTGAAGGTGACCGCCCGGTCCACGAACGCCCGGATGTGCGGTTGCAGCGCCTCCCGGTCCTTGGAGAGGAACGACTTCTGGATCCGCGGGATCAGCCCCTCGTAGGTCATGTTGATGCCCGCGATCTTCATCCTGGTCGGCTCGCGGTACAGGAAGTCGTGCAGCTCGCTCTCGGTGTAGTCGCGGATCGGCTTGTCCGGGTCGTACAGGCCCGATTCGCTGTAGAGCCGGTAGTTCCAGCCGCCCGGCTTGTAGCCGGGGACGGTGAGCGCCCCCTCGGACAGCGACTTGGAGTCGTCGAAGAGCTGGGTCAGGTCGATGTCGGAGACCGTGCCCCGGCCCTCGCAGCGCGGACACATGCCGCCGGCGATGCTGAACTCGCGCCGCTCCTTCACGGTCTTCCCGCCGCGCTCCAGCGTGACCGCGCCCGCCCCGCTCATCGAGGGGACGTTGAAGGAGAACGCCTTGGGCGAGCCGATGTGCGGCTGCCCGAGCCGGCTGAAGAGGATGCGCAGCATCGCGTTGGCGTCGGTGGCGGTGCCGACCGTGGAGCGGGGGTCGGCGCCCATCCGCTGCTGATCGACGATGATCGCGGTCGTCAGCCCCTCGAGCACATCGACGTCGGGCCGCGCCAGCGTCGGCATGAAGCTCTGTACGAAGGCGCTGTACGTCTCGTTGATCAGCCGCTGCGACTCCGCGGCGATCGTGTCGAACACCAGCGAGCTCTTGCCCGAGCCGGAGACGCCGGTGAACACCGTCAGCCGGCGTTTCGGGATCTCGACGCCGACGTCCTTGAGGTTGTTCTCCCGTGCACCGAGCACACGGATCAGGTCGTGGCTGTCGGCGACGTGCGGCGCGGCCGGCTGCGTGTCCGCTGTCGTGGTCATGTTCCCTGTGCCTCCCCTGACGTCCATGGCGGTCACGCTAGCCGTGGCCGGGCCGCCGGCGCTTCTTCATTTCTGACGAGTTCCGGCGCGTTCCGGCGCGTGTCCTCGGCCGCGGCCGCACGGCGCCCCGCGCCGGTCTCACAGCCCCAGGCGTGCCAGTGCCTTCCCCCCGTCCAGCGCGCACGCGTTCTCGCCGCCCGCCGTCCACGCCGCCGCGCACAGCGCGCGCAGTCCGTCCAGGACCTCGCCGTCGCCGGTCAGCTCCAGCTGCTCCGCCCCCGCCCGCGCCGTCCATCCGCCGCACCGGAATCCGTCGCCCTCCCGGGCGACCTCCGGCTGCCCGGTGAGCAGACCGCGCAGATCGGCGTCGACGTACGTCGGCCGGTGCTGCGGCGGTGCGGCGAGCAGCTGTGCCCCGTCCGTCACCCCGGTCAGGACCAGCAGTGAGTCGACACCTCCGTTGAACGCGCCCTCGATGTCCGTGTCCAGCCGGTCCCCGACCACCAGCGGCCGCTTCGCCCCGGTGCGCAGGATCGTCTCGCGGTGCATGGGCGGCAGCGGCTTGCCCGCCACCTGCGGCCGGGCGCCCGTGGCGATCCGCACCACCTCGACCGCCGCTCCGTTGCCCGGTGCGATCCCGCGTGCGCCCGGAATCGTCAGGTCGGTGTTGGAGGCGAACCAGGGCACCCCGCGTGCGACGGCGTAGCACGCTTCCGCCAGGCGTCCCCACGTCATCTCGGGACCGCCGTAGCCCTGCACCACCGCGGCCGGGTCGTCGTCGGCCGACTCCACCGGCTCCAGTCCGCGCTCGCGCAGCGCCACCCGCAGCCCTTCCCCGCCGATCACCAGCACCCGTGACCCCTGTGGCACCTGATCGGCGATCAGCCGGGCCACCGCCTGCGCGGAGGTGACCACGTCGGACGCCTGGGCCGGTATGCCCAGCTCGGTGAGATGCGCGGCCACCGCGTCCGGGGTGCGCAGGGCGTTGTTGGTGACGTACGCCAGATGCATGCCGCCCGCTCGGGCGGTGATGAGCGAGTCGACCGCGTGCGCGATCGCGTTCCCGCCCGCGTACACCACCCCGTCCAGATCGAGCAGGGCCGTGTCATATGCCTTGCTCAGGGCCTGTGCACTGCTCTCGGGCCTCGTCCTGACGCCCTGGCTCATTCCGCATCCGCTCCTTAGACACCGGCTCTCCCCCGATCATCTCCCATGCCGCCGACACCCGTACGATGCCGGGATGAACACTGCAGGTCACCCACCGGCAACACCGCGCCGGGGCCTCGAGCTCATCCCGTTCCGAGGCCTTCGCTACGACCCCGACCGGGTCGGCAGCCTGGCGGCCGTGACATCCCCGCCGTACGACGTCGTCGTACGGCCCGACGGCCTGCATCATCTGGAGTCCGCCGACCCCCACAACATCGTCCGGCTGATCCTGCCCCAGGCCGACACGCCCAGCGCCCGCAACGAGCAGGCCGCCGACACCCTGCGCCGCTGGCTGGCCGAGGGCGTCCTGACCATGGACCCCGAGCCGGGCCTGTACGTCTACGAGCAGAGCGACGGCGACGGGCTGCTCCAGCGGGGGCTGATCGGCGCTCTGCGTGTGTCGGACCCGGCGGAGAACGTGGTGCTGCCCCACGAGGACGTGATGCCGCACGTCGTCGCCGACCGCGCCGCCCTGATGCGCGCGACCCGGGCCAACCTCGAACCGCTGCTGCTCACCTACCGGGGCAACGGCTCGTCGGCCGCCGCCGTCGCCGTCGAGCGCGCCGCCGAGCGGCCTCCCCTGCTGTCGACGACCACCGAGGACGGCTTCAGCCACCGTCTGTGGTCCATCACCGACCCCGCCACCCTGGCCGGCGTCCAGGAGGACCTGGCCCGGTACCAGGCCCTGATCGCCGACGGTCATCACCGCTGGGCGACCTATCGGTGCCTTCGCGCGGAGCATCCCTCCCCCAGCGCCTGGGACTACGGCCTGGTGCTCCTCGTCGACACGGCCCGCTACCCGCTCCGGGTCCGCGCCATCCACCGTCTGCTGCACGGTCTGCCGGTCGCCGACGCGCTGGCCGCGCTGGCCGGCCGGTTCCGGGTGCGGCACCTGGACAAGCCCCTGGGCGAGGCGCTGGCGGCGCTGGCGGACGCGGCCGAGGAGGGCAACGCCTTTCTGCTCGCCGGGGACGGCGCCTTCCACCTCGTGGACCGTCCGGACCCGGACCTGCTGGCCCGCACGGTCCCCGCCGGGCACCCGGCCGCCTGGCGCACTCTCGACACCACGGTCCTGCACGCCACGCTCCTCGAGCACATCTGGGGCATCCCCGAGGACTCCCCGGCCCACGTCGCCTACATCCACGACACGGCGGCCACCGTGGAGAAGGCCGAGCAGGACGGCGGTACGGCCGTCCTGCTGCACCCGGTCCGCGAGGAGGTCGTCCGCGACCTGGCCCGTCAGGGCGTCACCCTGCCCCGGAAGTCGACGTCGTTCGGGCCGAAGCCGGCTTCCGGGCTGGTGCTGAGGGCGCTGGACCTCTGACGGAAGGGGGACCGTCAGTCCCTGTCGCCCTCCTCGGGCTTCTCCCGCTCCTCCTGCCGACCGCCCCGGTCGCTCGGGCCGTCCTCGCGGGCCTTGTGCTCCTCGCGGGCCTCCGGGGCCTTGTCGAGCACGTCGGCCTTGCCGGTCCGGTCGGTCCCGTCGCCTTCGTCGGCTTCATCGACTCCGCCGATGCCGTCGACGTCCTCGTCGATGTCGTCGAGGTCGTCAGCGGTCTCGTCGAGCGCGTCGGTGAACTCCACACCGTCCAGCTCGGCCAGCCGGTCGGCGGCGTCGGTGCTGCCGTCCCGGTCGGCCTCGGCGGCCTTGGCGAACCACTCCCGTGCCTCCTTCTCCCGGCCCGCGGCGAGCAGCGCGTCGGCGTAGGCGTACCGCAGCCGCGCGGTCCACGGCTGGACGGACTTGGCGGCCAGCTCGGGGGTCTGCAGCGTCACGATGGCCGCGTCCAGCTGGCCCATGTCGCGTCGGGCGCCGGCCGCGACGAGCCGCATCTCCACCCGACCGGCCTTGTCCAGCTTCTGCACCTCGGGCGCCCCGGCCATGTCCAGCGCCTTCTCCGGCCGCCCGAGTCCGCGCTCGCAGTCGGCCATGAGGGGCCACAGGTCCACGTTGCCGGTCATCCGGCGGGCCGTGCGGAACTCGGCGAGCGCCTCGCCGTACTTCTGGTTGGCGTACGCGGCGAATCCGGCCGCCTCCCGCACGGCGGCGACCCGGGACGCCAGCCGCAGGGCCACCTTGGAGTAGGCGTAGGCGGACTCGGGGTCCTCGTCGATCAGCCGGGCGACCATCACCAGGTTCCTGGCCACTTCCTCGGCGAGCGTCTTCGGCAGGCTCTGCAGTTCCTGCCGCACGTCCTTGTCGAGCTCCTCGCCGGTGACCTCCTGCGGGATCGGCAGCCGCTCGATCGGCTCGCGGTCCCTGTCACGGCTCCGGCTCCGGTCCCGCTCGGTACGGAAGCGACCGCCGCGCCGGCCGTCACGGCCCCGGAAACCGCCGGGTCGCCTGCCGCGATCGTCACGACGGGGACCGTGTCCGCGGTCGTCACGGCCGCGGTGGCCCCCACGGTCGTCGTCACGGCGGTCCTGGCCGCGGTCGTCGTCGCGGCGCCGGTCGTCCCACCAGTCGTCCCGCCGGGCGTCACGACGGGAGAGGAAACGGTTGCCTCCACGGCGGAAGCCACCGCGCTCGCCGCGTTCGGACCTGTCGTCGCGGCGGAAGCCGCCTCGGTCGTCGCGGCGGGAGAAGGAACGGTCATCCTCACGACGGAAGCCACGGTCACGATCGTCGCGGCGGCCCTGTCCCCCGCGATCGCCCTCACGCCGATCGTCCCGACGGAAGCCACCGCGCTCGCCACGCTCGAACCTGTCGTCGCGGCGACCGTAGCCGGCACGGTCACTGCCACGACGGGAGCCTCCGCGGTAGCCGCCGCGGTCACCGCGGCCACCACCGTCCCGGCGTCGCTGTTCGCGCTCTGGGCGCTCGTCGGGAGAGTTGGTGGACATCGGTGACTCCTGTCTTCTGTATTTCTGCACTTCTTCCGGGGAGAAACGAAATAACCCCTGGCCCCAGCTGAACGCTGGCGACCAGGGGTCATCCAAAAATTGTCCGGCGGCGTCCTACTCTCCCACAGGGTCCCCCCTGCAGTACCATCGGCGCTGTAAGGCTTAGCTTCCGGGTTCGGAATGTAACCGGGCGTTTCCCCTACGCTATAACCACCGAAACCCTCAAGGTTTCAAGCGAACAAGCACACTGTTTACTTGTCAGCTCTACTGCCGGCAACCGTTCGTTGTCTCAGAACCAACACAGTGAACGCGAGCACCTGAGGACAAGCCCTCGGCCTATTAGTACCGGTCACCTCCACCAGTCACCTGGCTTCCAGATCCGGCCTATCAACCCAGTCGTCTACTGGGAGCCTTACCCCATCAAGTGGGTGGGAGTCCTCATCTCGAAGCAGGCTTCCCGCTTAGATGCTTTCAGCGGTTATCCCTCCCGAACGTAGCCAACCAGCCATGCCCTTGGCAGAACAACTGGCACACCAGAGGTTCGTCCGTCCCGGTCCTCTCGTACTAGGGACAGCCCTTCTCAAGACTCCTACGCGCACAGCGGATAGGGACCGAACTGTCTCACGACGTTCTAAACCCAGCTCGCGTACCGCTTTAATGGGCGAACAGCCCAACCCTTGGGACCGACTCCAGCCCCAGGATGCGACGAGCCGACATCGAGGTGCCAAACCATCCCGTCGATATGGACTCTTGGGGAAGATCAGCCTGTTATCCCCGGGGTACCTTTTATCCGTTGAGCGACGGCGCTTCCACCAGCCACCGCCGGATCACTAGTCCCGACTTTCGTCCCTGCTCGACCCGTCGGTCTCACAGTCAAGCTCCCTTGTGCACTTACACTCAACACCTGATTGCCAACCAGGCTGAGGGAACCTTTGGGCGCCTCCGTTACCCTTTAGGAGGCAACCGCCCCAGTTAAACTACCCGTCAGACACTGTCCCCGATCCGGA
Organism: Streptomyces thermovulgaris; assembly: GCF_002155915.1. Lineage (GTDB taxonomy): Bacteria > Actinomycetota > Actinomycetes > Streptomycetales > Streptomycetaceae > Streptomyces > Streptomyces thermovulgaris. The sequence goes on from NZ_MUME01000064.1 coordinate 10,155, forward strand.
TCACGGACCCGGGTTAGACATCCAGCACGACCAGACTGGTATTTCAACGGCGACTCCACCCTCACTGGCGTGAAGGCTTCACAGTCTCCCAGCTATCCTACACAAGCCGAACCGAACACCAATATCAAACTGTAGTAAAGGTCCCGGGGTCTTTCCGTCCTGCTGCGCGAAACGAGCATCTTTACTCGTAGTGCAATTTCACCGGGCCTGTGGTTGAGACAGTCGAGAAGTCGTTACGCCATTCGTGCAGGTCGGAACTTACCCGACAAGGAATTTCGCTACCTTAGGATGGTTATAGTTACCACCGCCGTTTACTGGCGCTTAAGTTCTCAGCTTCGCCGACCCGAAAGCCGGCTAACCGGTCCCCTTAACGTTCCAGCACCGGGCAGGCGTCAGTCCGTATACATCGCCTTACGGCTTCGCACGGACCTGTGTTTTTAGTAAACAGTCGCTTCTCGCTGGTCTCTGCGGCCACCCCCAGCTCAGAACGCGCGGTTCATCACCAGAGCTGGCCCCCCTTCTCCCGAAGTTACGGGGGCATTTTGCCGAGTTCCTTAACCACAGTTCACCCGAACGCCTCGGTATTCTCTACCTGACCACCTGAGTCGGTTTAGGGTACGGGCCGCCATGACACTCGCTAGAGGCTTTTCTCGACAGCATAGGATCATCCACTTCACCACAATCGGCTCGGCATCAGGTCTCACCCCTCACGAGTGGCGGATTTGCCTACCACTCGGGCTACACCCTTACCCCGGGACAACCACCGCCCGGGCTGGACTACCTTCCTGCGTCACCCCATCGCTCACCTACTACCAGCTCGGGTCACCGGCTCCACCCATCCGACCTCATCCGAAGAATCAGCCGGCGGCTTCACGGGCTTAGCATCACTGGATTCGATGCTGGTCGCACCACAGCGGGTACCGGAATATCAACCGGTTGTCCATCGACTACGCCTGTCGGCCTCGCCTTAGGTCCCGACTTACCCTGGGCAGATCAGCTTGACCCAGGAACCCTTGGTCAATCGGCGCACACGTTTCTCACGTGTGAAACGCTACTCATGCCTGCATTCTCACTCGTCAACCATCCACGACTACCTTCCGGTGCCGCTTCACCCGGCAGACGACGCTCCCCTACCCAACCCAGCGGGCGTTAACCCACATGCTGGATTGACACGACTTCGGCGGTACGCTTGAGCCCCGCTACATTGTCGGCGCGGAATCACTAGACCAGTGAGCTATTACGCACTCTTTCAAGGATGGCTGCTTCTAAGCCAACCTCCTGGTTGTCTAAGCGACTCCACATCCTTTCCCACTTAGCGCACGCTTAGGGGCCTTAGTCGATGCTCTGGGCTGTTTCCCTCTCGACCATGGAGCTTATCCCCCACAGTCTCACTGCCGCGCTTCACTTACCGGCATTCGGAGTTTGGCTAAGGTCAGTAACCCGGTAAGGCCCATCGCCTATCCAGTGCTCTACCTCCGGCAAGAAACACACGACGCTGCACCTAAATGCATTTCGGGGAGAACCAGCTATCACGGAGTTTGATTGGCCTTTCACCCCTAACCACAGGTCATCCCCCAGGTTTTCAACCCTGGTGGGTTCGGTCCTCCACGAAGTCTTACCTCCGCTTCAACCTGCCCATGGCTAGATCACCCCGCTTCGGGTCTTGAGCGTGCTACTCAAACGCCCTCTTCAGACTCGCTTTCGCTACGGCTACCCCACACGGGTTAACCTCGCAACACACCGCAAACTCGCAGGCTCATTCTTCAAAAGGCACGCAGTCACGAGACACCAGCAAGCTGATGTCCGACGCTCCCACGGCTTGTAGGCACACGGTTTCAGGTACTATTTCACTCCCCTCCCGGGGTACTTTTCACCATTCCCTCACGGTACTATCCGCTATCGGTCACCAGGGAATATTTAGGCTTAGCGGGTGGTCCCGCCAGATTCACACGGGATTCCTCGGGCCCCGTGCTACTTGGGACATCCTCAAGCGAGCCGCACAGATTTCGACTACGGGGGTCTTACCCTCTACGCCGGGCCTTTCGCATGCCCTTCGCCTATCCATACGGTTTCTTACTCGCCGACCGGCCGGCAGACCGATCCAGAGAACTCCCACAACCCCGCACACGCAACCCCTGCCGAGTATCACACGTATACGGTTTGGCCTCCTCCGGTTTCGCTCGCCACTACTCCCGGAATCACGGTTGTTTTCTCTTCCTGCGGGTACTGAGATGTTTCACTTCCCCGCGTTCCCTCCACACTGCCTATGTGTTCAGCAGCGGGTGACAGCCCATGACGACTGCCGGGTTTCCCCATTCGGACACCCCCGGATCACAGCCTGGTTGA
>NZ_MUME01000065.1:0-8846 GCF_002155915.1 Streptomyces thermovulgaris
AGGGGCTGGTCACGGGATCCTCCTTGTCACGGCGGGCACGGGGCGTTCCGGTACGGGGCGCCCGGGTGCGGCGTGCCCGGGCACGGTGCTGTCGGACGGCGCGGCGCACGGGGTCACAGCAGGCTCACGGCGGTGTCCACCGCGGTCTCCACACTGCCCTCGGCCGGGTACAGCAGCGACCGGCCGACGACCAGGCCCTGGACGGTGGGGAGCCGGAGGGCCTTGCGCCAGCGCTCGTAGGCGCCCTCCTGGTCGCGGCCGACCTCGCCGCCGAGCAGGACGACCGGCAGGGTGGAGGTCTGCAGCACCTCGGCCATGTCGTCCGGGTTCTCGGTGACGGGAAGCTTCAGCCAGGTGTAGGCGGAGGTGCCGCCCAGGCCCGAGGCGATGGCGATGGAGCGGGTGACGGCCTCGGCGGACAGGTCGTTGGTGACCCTGCCGTCGATGCGGCGGGAGACGAACGGCTCGACGAACACCGGCAGACGCAGCTCGGCCATCTCGTCGATGGCCCGCGCGGCGGACTCCATGGTGTCCAGCGACCCCGGGTCGTCGTAGTCGATGCGCAGCAGCAGCTTGCCCGCGTCGAAGCGGAGCCGGGCGATGTCACGGGCCCGGTGACCGGTGAAGCGGTCGTCCATCTCGAAGGACGCGCCCGCCAGACCGCCGCGGTTCATCGAGCCCATGACGACCTTGCCGTCGAGCACCCCGAGGAGCAGCAGGTCCTCCAGGATGTCGGCGGTGGCGAGCACCCCGTCGACGCCGGGCCGTGACAGCGCGATGCACAGGCGCTCGAGCAGGTCGGCGCGGTTGGCCATGGCGAGTCTGCGGTCGCCGACGCCGAGCGCCCCGCGTGCGGGGTGGTCGGCGGCCACGATCATCAGCCGGCCGCTGTCGCCGATCAGCGGGCGACGCGTGCGGCGTGCGGCCGCCTCGGCGACGGCCTCGGGATGCCGGGCCCGGACCGCGGTCAGGTCGGGGATGCTGAAGGTCACCAGGTAGCTCCGTTCAGGGGGTGGCTCGCGCGAGGAGGTCGTCGATCTCCGCCTCGGTGGGCATCGCGGAGGAGCAGGCGAGACGGGAGGCGACAAGGGCGCCGGCCGCATTGGCGTACCGCATGGTCCTCGTCAGGTCCCAGCCGGCCAGCAGTCCGTGGCACAGCGAACCGCCGAAGGCGTCGCCGGCGCCGAGGCCGTTGACGACCTCGACGGGCACCGGCGGGACCTCGGCGCGGGTGCCGTCCCGGCGCACCGCGAGGACGCCCTTGGGGCCCTGCTTGACGACGGCCAGCTCCACACCGGCCTCCAGCAGTGCCTCGGCGCAGGCCTCGGGCTCGCGCACACCGGTGGCGATCTCGCACTCGTCGACGTTGCCGACGGCCACGGTGACGTGCCGCAGCGCCTCGGCGTAGTACGGGCGGGCATGGTCGGGATCACGCCAGAACATCGGCCGCCAGTCGAGGTCGAACACCGTGATGCCCGCCTTGTCGCGCGCCATGAGGGCGGCCAGCGTGGCGGAGCGGCTGGGCTCCTCGCTCAGACCGGTGCCGGTGATCCAGAAGATCCGGGCGGCCCGGATGGCGGAGAGGTCCAGCTCGTCGGTGCGGATCTCCAGGTCCGGCGCCTTGGGCCGGCGGTAGAAGTAGAGAGGGAAATCGTCCGGCGGAAAAATCTCGCAGAAGGTCACCGGGGTCGGGTACTGCGCGACCGGTGCGACCCAGCGGTCGTCGACACCGAATTCCTTCAGCGCCTTGTGCAGATAGACGCCGAAGGGATCGTCGCCGGTGCGGGTGATCACTGCGGAGGAGCGGCCGAGCCGGGCCGCGGCGACGGCCACGTTGGCGGCCGAACCGCCCAGGAACTTGCCGAAAGTCTCCACCTGGGCCAGGGGCACACCGGACTGCAGGGGATAGAGATCGACGCCGATGCGTCCCATCGTGATCAAATCGAAAGGCTGGGCTGACTCGTCCATGTGCAAAGCTCCTTGAGCTGGGCGGGGGCATGGCTCTCGGACGAGCCCGCGACAATGGAGACGCGGGTCCGGGGACCTGCCGTTTCCCAGATGTAGGGCTCCGGGGCCGCACTGTCAATAGTTTGTACTTACATTCGGACTAGCTCGTGAAATGATGTCTTAACAAAGCATTGACAGCAGGCGCGTCACCGGATTGGATCCGGTCCCAACGCGATGGCCGCGCACGCGGCACATGGCCCGGAACTGTCCCCCAGCGGCTCCGGACCGCCGGATCGTCCCGATTCCTTTCCTTTCCCCCCGTACCACAGTGAGGTGCAGGACAGATGGACCGCTCTTCTCGCTCCCGCAGACTCGCCTCCGTCGTGGCCATGGCCGCGGCAGCGGCCCTGACCCTCGCCGGCTGCTCCAGCAGCTCGGGCGGGAAGAAGGCGGAGGAGGGCGGGAACGCCGCCTCGGCCGGCAAGGCCACCACGCCCCGGATGACGGTCGCGCTGATCACGCACCAGGCCCCCGGTGACACCTTCTGGGACATCGTCCGCAAGGGCGCGGAGGCCGCCGCCGCCAAGGACAACGTCAAGCTCGTCTACACCGCCGACCCCAACGCCGGAAACCAGGCCAACCTGGTGCAGAACGCCATCGACCAGAAGGTCGACGGCATCGCCGTCACCCTCGCCAAGCCGGACGCGATGAAGAGCGTCCTGGCCAAGGCCGAGAGCAGCGGCATACCCGTGGTCGGCCTCAACTCCGGCATGGGCGAGTGGCAGAAGCTCGGCCTGATGTCGTTCTTCGGCCAGGACGAGTCCGTCTCGGGCGAGGCCTTCGGCAAGAAGCTCAACGAGGTCGGCGCCAAGAAGACCGTCTGCGTGATCCACGAGCAGGGCAACGTCGGCCTGGACCAGCGCTGCAGCGGCCTGAAGAAGACGTTCAAGGGCTCCACCCAGATCCTGTACGTCAACGGCGCCGACATGCCGTCGGTGAAGTCGACCATCACCGCCAAGCTCAAGCAGGACAAGAGCATCGACTACGTGGCCACCCTCGGTGCCCCCATCGCCATGACCGCGGTGCAGTCGGTGGGCGACGCCGGCAGCAAGGCGAAGGTCGCCACCTTCGACCTCAACAAGGAGCTGACCGGCGCCATCAAGAAGGGCGACATCGAGTTCGCCGTCGACCAGCAGCCCTACCTGCAGGGCTACCTCGCGGTCGACGCCCTGTGGCTCTACAAGAACAACGGCAACTACAGCGGCGGCGGCGAGCAGCCGGTGCTGACCGGCCCCGCTTTCGTCGACAAGTCCAACGTCGACAGGATCGCCGAATTCGCCGAGAAGGGTACTCGGTGATCGACATGACCCAGCAGGCCGCGCCGGCGGTGGCCACACCGCCGGCCCCCGGCTCCCGGCAGACCGACGGCCGCACCATACGGCGTCCGCTGGTGCTGCGGCTGCTCGCCCGCCCGGAGGTGGGGGTCTTCCTCGGCGCCGTCGCCGTGTTCGTCTTCTTCCTCGTCATGGCACCGCCGGTGCGTGACGGCAGCTCGATGGCGAACATCCTGTACCAGTCCTCGACCATCGGGATCATGGCGCTCCCGGTGGCCCTGCTGATGATCGGCGGCGAGTTCGACCTGTCGTCCGGCGTCGCCGTGATCACCTCGGCGCTCACCGCCAGCATGCTCAGCTACCAGCTGACGCTGAACGTCTGGGTCGGCGTGGTCGTCGCCCTGGTCGTGTCGCTCGCGGTCGGCCTGTTCAACGGCTGGATGCTGGTGCGGACCGGACTGCCGAGCTTCCTCGTCACCCTGGGCACCTTCCTGATCCTCCAGGGCACGAATCTCGCCGTCACCCGGCTGGTCACCCACAACGTCGCCACCGACGACATCAGCGACATGGACGGCTTCGACCAGGCCAAGGCGATCTTCGCCTCCTCCTTCGAGATCGGCGGGATCCAGGTGAAGATCACTGTCGTGTGGTGGCTGTTCTTCGCGGCCCTCGCCACCTGGGTGCTGCTGCGCACCAAGTACGGCAACTGGATCTTCGCGGTGGGCGGCAACAAGGACTCCGCCCGCGCGGTCGGCGTCCCCGTCACCTTCACCAAGATCAGCCTGTTCATGCTGGTCGGTTTCGGCGCCTGGTTCGTCGGCATGCACCAGCTGTTCTCCTTCAACGCCGTGCAGTCCGGCGAGGGCGTCGGCCAGGAGCTCATCTACATCGCCGCGGCCGTCATCGGCGGCTGCCTGCTCACCGGCGGCTACGGCTCCGCCATCGGCCCGGTCTTCGGCGCCTTCATGTTCGGCATGGTGCAGCAGGGCATCGTCTACGCCGGCTGGAACCCCGACTGGTTCAAGACCTTCCTCGGCGTGATGCTGCTCGGCGCCGTCCTCATCAATCTGTGGGTCCACCGCACGGCGACCCGGAGGTGACCGCCATGACCACCGACAACACCGCAGCCCGCGGCGCCGCCCCGAAGGACGCGAAGGACGCCCCGAAGGACACCCCGCCCACGGCGGACCGGCCCGTCGTCGAACTCCGCGGCGCCGGCAAGTCCTACGGCAACATCCGCGCCCTGCACGGTGTCGACCTCGCCGTCCACCCCGGCAAGGTCACCTGCGTCCTCGGCGACAACGGCGCCGGCAAGTCCACCCTCATCAAAATCATCTCCGGGCTGCACCAGCACACCGAGGGCGAGTTCCTCGTCGACGGCGAACCGGTCCGCTTCACCACCCCCCGCGAAGCCCTCGACCGGGGCATCGCCACCGTCTACCAGGACCTCGCCACCGTCCCGCTCATGCCGGTGTGGCGCAACTTCTTCCTCGGCTCCGAGATGACCAAGGGCCCCTGGCCCTTCCGGCGCCTCGACATCGCCCGCATGAAGAGGACCGCGGACGAGGAACTGCGCAACATGGGCATCGTCCTGGACGACCTGGAACAGCCCATCGGCACCCTCTCCGGCGGCCAGCGCCAGTGCGTGGCCATCGCCCGCGCCGTCTACTTCGGCGCCCGCGTCCTCATCCTGGACGAGCCCACCGCCGCCCTCGGCGTCAAGCAGTCCGGGGTCGTCCTCAAGTACATCGCCGCCGCCCGCGACCGCGGCCTCGGCGTCATCTTCATCACCCACAACCCCCACCACGCCTACATGGTCGGCGACCACTTCAGCGTGCTGCGCCTGGGCACCCTCGAGCTCTCCGCCGCACGCGACGAGGTCACCCTCGAGGAGCTGACCAACCACATGGCCGGCGGCGCCGAACTCGCCGCCCTCAAGCACGAACTCTCGCAGGTCCGAGGCGTCGACGTCGAGGAACTCCCCGACGCGGAAGACCTCACAGCGTCCGCCGCGCCCGCGGCGGCGCCTTCGGAAGGGAAGTCCTGACATGACCCCTGTGCTGGACCGCATCCGGGTCGGTTCCGCCCCCGACTCCTGGGGCGTCTGGTTCGCCGACGACCCCCAGCAGGTGCCCTGGCAGCGCTTCCTCGACGAGGTCGCCGAGGCCGGCTACTCCTGGATCGAGCTCGGCCCCTACGGCTATCTGCCGACCGACCCGGTCCGGCTCACCGACGAGCTGGACCGGCGCAGCCTCAAGGTCTCGGCGGGCACGGTCTTCACCGGCCTGCACCGCGGCCCGGCGGTGTGGGAGTCCACCTGGGAGCACGTCAGCCAGGTGGCCTCCCTCACCCAGGCCATGGGCGCCAGGCACCTCGTGGTCATCCCCTCCTTCTGGCGGGACGACAAGACCGCCGAGATCCTGGAGCCGCCGGAGCTGACCGCCGAGCAGTGGGGCCACCTGGCCCGGGGCATGGAACGGCTCGGACGCCAGGTCAAGGAGACGTACGGCCTCGACATCGTCGTGCACCCGCACGCCGACACCCACATCGACACCGAGGCCAACGTCGAACGCTTCCTGGACTCCACCGACTCCGACCTGGTCAACCTGTGCCTGGACACCGGGCACTACGCCTACTGCGGCGGCGACAGCGTCAAGCTGATCGAGACCTACGGCGAACGCATCGGCTACCTGCACCTCAAGCAGGTCGACCCGGACATCCTCGCCGAGGTGGTGGCGAACGAACTGCCCTTCGGACCGGCGGTCCGGCGCGGCGTGATGTGCGAGCCGCCCGGCGGCGTACCGGCCCTGGAACCCGTCCTGCAGGCCGCACAGAACCTCGGCGTGGACCTGTTCGCGATCGTCGAGCAGGACATGTACCCGTGCGACCCGGACAAGCCGCTGCCCATCGCGGTGCGCACCCGCAAGTTCCTCAGGTCCTGCGGAGCCTGACCACCCGAGGGGGACCCTCCATGGCCCGGTCGTCGACGCCCCCGACGCCACCGACACCACCGGCACCACCGACGCCGCCGGCGCCCTCGACGTCACCACCCCTGAACGTCGCCGTCATCGGCGCCGGCCGGATGGGCGCCGACCACGCGCGCCGCATCCACGAGGTCATCAGCGGAGCCCGGGTGAGCGCCGTCGTCGACGTCGACGCGGCACGCGCCGAGGCCGTCGCGGCCCGCGTCGGGGGCTGCCCCGCCCACACCGACCCGGCCGCGGCGATGGCGGCGGCCGACGTCGACGCGGTGCTCATCGCCTCACCGGGCGCCGCCCACGAGGCGGCGCTGCTGGCGGCCCTCGACCACGACCTGCCCGTCCTGTGCGAGAAACCGCTCACCCCGGACACCGCCTCCGCCCTGCGTGTGCTTCAGGCCGAGCAGAGGCTGGGCCGGCGGCGCATCCAGGTGGGCTTCATGCGGCGCTACGACACCGAGTACATCGAACTCCACCGGCTGCTGCGGACCGGCCGACTGGGCCGCCCTCTGCTGCTGCACCACCGTCACCGCAATGCGGCCAGCCCCTCCGGCTGGACCAGCGACATGCTGATCAGGGACTCGGTCGCCCACGAGGCGGACATCACCCGCTGGCTGCTCGGCCAGGAGATCACAGCGGTGACGGTCCTGCGCCCCACCCCGTCCGCCCACGCCCCGGACGGCCTCCAGGACCCGCAGTTCGTGATCCTCGAAACCGCCGACGGCGCCCTCGCCGACGTGGAGATCTTCGTCAACTGCGGCTTCGGCTACCAGGTCCAGGCCGAGGCCGTCTGCGAACGGGGCACGGCCCGCGTCGGCGACGGCCACGCCATGGTCACCCACATGGCCGGCCGCTGGGGCGGCACCATCCACCAGGACTACCTCGAACGCTTCGCCGCCGCCTACGACCGCGAGGTCCAGGCCTGGGTCGACGCCACCCGCCGCGGCGAGACCACCGGCCCCACCGCCTGGGACGGCTATGTGGCCGCCGCCGTCTGCGAAGCGGGCGTCCGGTCCCTGACGGAGGGCGGCCGGGTGGAGGTGGACCTGGCGGAACGCCCGGCGCTGTACGGGTGACACACCCGGCGCCCCGCCAGCCGGCCGCGCTACAGTCGGCCCGTACACGCACACACGGGCGTCGGCAGGCGGGCGCGTCCTCGGCGAGGAGCATCATCATGAGCACAGCGCGTGACCTGGTGATCGTGGCCCTGGACGTGAAGCCGAGCCGCCCGCTGGAACGCGGGGACCTCTCCCTGGCCCTGGCCGGCGCCGAGACCTACGACCTGCTGCGGGCCGGGACCCTGACCCTGGACGGCGACCGCATCGTGCCGCGGCCGCAGCCGGAACCCGACGACCGCCTGCTGCACGAGGCCGCCGCCTCCCTCAGACGGCAGGTGCCGTACGAAACCCTCCAGGACTGGCTCTGGCGACGCGGCAACGGCCTGACCTCGGCCTACCTGACCGCCCTGGAACAGGAGGGCCGGCTCACCTGGGAACGCGGCCGCTGGCTGCCCGTCCGCGGCGGCCGCCCGGTCCTCGCCGACACCCCGGCCCGACGCCGCGCCGCCTGCCGCTGGGCGGCCGACGAACCGGTGCTCCTCACCCTGGCGGCGGCCGTCGGCATCCTCGACGAACCGGCCACCACGGAACCGGGCATCACCGACGACGCGACCCTCACCGTCCTCGCCGCCGTCCACGACGCGGTGATGGAACTGGAGGCGGTACGCCAGCGCCGCGCCATCGAGGACGCGGCATTCGCCAACCTCTGGCGGGGCGTGTAGCCGGGCGGCCTCATCCGCCGCGCAGCGGCTGGGACGGTACCGGGTACGGCTGCTCCTGACGTTCATGCTGCTTCCGTACTTTGCCGCCATTTCGCCGTGCTTTTGGTGCTGTTGGCTTCAGAGCCATCCCCGCGGGTGCGGGGCAGAGCTCCGTGACCATGTCGTTGACCACCGGGTGGGGACCATCCCCGCGGGTGCGGGGAGCAGGCAGCGGCGGAGACAAGATCGGGAGTCGGGAAGGGACCATCCCCGCGGGTGCGGGGAGCAGGTCGAGCCGGTCAGCTCGAGGTTCACCGCCTCGGGACCATCCCCGCGGGTGCGGGGAGCAGCCGCCCGCGGTTTTCAGGGCGGTGGCGCGGGAGGGACCATCCCCGCGGGTGCGGGGAGCAGGACATGGCCGCCCCGTGCGGGGAGCCGGGCACGGGACCATCCCCGCGGGTGCGGGGAGCAGATCGCCGACAGCTACGGCACCTGGGAGGACGTGGGACCATCCCCGCGGGTGCGGGGAGCAGCCCATGATTCCTCCTGGTTGGTGAGTGGATGGGGGACCATCCCCGCGGGTGCGGGGAGCAGTAGGTCGTCTCGTGCCCGCGCAGGCGGGGGTCGGGACCATCCCCGCGGGTGCGGGGAGCAGTCATCGATCAGACGTGGACCGGGAGCCGGGACGGGACCATCCCCGCGGGTGCGGGGAGCAGAACCCGACACAGATGATCACGGCGAGTATGGGCGGACCATCCCCGCGGGTGCGGGGAGCAGCAAGTGGCACTCGGTGGACGGCACGGACGACGGGGACCATCCCCGCGGGTG
>NZ_MUME01000065.1:8901-18963 GCF_002155915.1 Streptomyces thermovulgaris
CCGCGGGTGCGGGGAGCAGTATCGGTACTAGAGAGGGAAGCATGCCGGATCGGGACCATCCCCGCGGGTGCGGGGAGCAGATAGTCTACGCAAGGGACAATGCGAAGACGGAGGGACCATCCCCGCGGGTGCGGGGAGCAGGGAGCGCTGATCTCTCGTACTCTGGACACAACGGGACCATCCCCGCGGGTGCGGGGAGCAGATGTTCCATTACGCAATAACTCGCTCCCGCCGGGGACCATCCCCGCGGGTGCGGGGAGCAGGCTGGCTGAGCTGGGGTTTTACTCCTCCATGGTTGCGGTTTTGGAGAGTTTCGCTGAAAACGGCAAATAGGGCATTGGGGGCTTATGGTGTGAGTGGTCGTCAATTGCTCTGGAGCGAGCCGTAAATTCTACGCGACCAGCATGCTCTTTGGGTGCGATCTGCGGGAATGGTTTGCGGAAACCGCCCTTTTTCGAAGATCTGGTGTGAAAGAGCGCCCGCCCTGTGTATACCTGCTCGCATGACCAGTGGGGGAGGGGCTTGCAGCAGCCTGCTGCACAGGCTCGGCGGGCCGGCTCGGGCCGTATGGGCCAAACACGACCGTGGCACCGATGGGTGGCTGCCGCTGTGGCGACATATGGAGGACAGCGCTGCAGTGGCCGGCCTGCTGTGGGACCAGTGGCTTCCCACGGGGGTGCGGAAGCTGGTCGCTGAGGTGCTGCCGGGCGGTGAGGCGGATGCGCGTGCTCTCGCCGTGTGGCTCGCCGGGGTGCACGATATCGGCAAGGCCACGCCCGCGTTCGCCTGCCAGGTCGACCAGCTTGCCGATGCAATGCGCGATCACGGCTTGGATATGTGCTCGGCCGAGGCGATGGGGCCGGACCGTCGGCTCGCTCCGCACGGCCTGGCCGGACAAGTGCTGTTGGAGGAGTGGCTGGAGGAACGGCACGGCTGGCCACCCGGCCGAACCGGGCAGTTCACGGTCGTCGTCGGCGGTCATCACGGGGTGCCGCCCGAGAACGGGCAGATCAAAGCCCTGTACGAGCACGAGGAGTTGCTGCGCACCCCCGGCGCCGGCAGCCGGGTCTGGCGGCAGGCGCAGACCGAACTGCTCGACGCCTGCGCCCACCGTTATGGCGTGGAGGGACGGCTTGGAGCATGGCGGACGGTGAAGCTGCCGCAGCCCGTGCAGGTGCTGCTCACCGCCCTGGTCATCGTCTCCGACTGGATCGCAAGCAACCCCGATCTCTTTCCGTACTTTCCTGATGGGGCGTCCCGCAGCGACGAGGAGCGCCTTGCCGCCGCCTGGCAGGGGCTGGATCTGCCGAAGCCCTGGTGTGCCGACGAACCCACCGAGACAGCACAGGAGTTGTTCACCAGCCGCTTCAAACTTCCCGCAGGGGCGGCGATACGCCCCGTACAGGAAGCGGCCGTGGAACTCGCCCGGGAGATGGACACCCCGGGCCTGCTGATCGTCGAGGCCCCGATGGGTGAGGGCAAGACGGAGGCCGCACTCGCCGTGGCCGAGATCTTCGCCGCGCGCTCGGGCGCGGGCGGACTGTTCTTCGCCCTGCCCACGATGGCCACCAGCAACGCCATGTTCCCCCGCCTGCTCGACTGGCTGAAGCGGTTGCCCACCGCGGACGGCTCGCGCTACTCGGTGCACCTGGCCCACTCCAAGGCCGCCCTCAACGAACACTTCGTCGGCCTGATGGCCCGGAGCGGCCGAGTCGCCGCCGTCGACCTGGACGCGTCGTCGGAGCGGCAACGACGGCAACGGGACGGCCGGCAGCAGGCGGACGCCGAACTCGTGGCGCACACCTGGCTGCGTGGCCGCAAGAAGGCCATGCTGGCCTCGTTCGTGGCAGGCACCATCGACCAGTTGCTGTTCGCGGGACTGAAGAGCCGGCACCTGGCGCTTCGTCATCTCGCCGTCGCGGGCAAGGTCGTCGTCATCGACGAGGCGCACGCCTACGACACCTACATGAGCACCTACCTCGACCGGGTCCTGGCATGGCTGGGCGCCTACCGGGTTCCGGTGGTGGTGCTCTCGGCGACCCTGCCCGCCGCGCGCCGGCGCGAGCTCGTCGAGGCGTATGCGGGCCGGACCGCCGGGGACACCGCGGAGATCGCCGAGACCGATGCGTATCCGCTGCTCACCGCCGTCACCCCCGGAGGTGCCCCCGTGGTGCGTGCCCCGGAGGCGTCGGCCCGGGCCACGGACGTCCGGATCGAGCGGCTCGCCGACGACCTGGACGCCCTCGCCGACCGGCTCGAGAGCGAACTCGGCGGCGGTGGCTGCGCCCTGGTGGTGCGCAATACGGTCGCACGGGTGCTGGAGACCGCCCGTGCGCTGCGGAACAGGTTCGGCGACGACCGGATCACCGTTGCGCACTCGTGTTTCGTCGACGTCGACCGGGCGGCCAAGGACAAGGAACTCCTCGAGCGCTTTGGACCGCCGGAGAAGGCCAATCGCCCCGTGGGCCGGCACATCGTCGTGGCCAGCCAGGTGGCCGAGCAGTCCCTGGACGTGGACTTCGATCTGCTCGTCAGCGACCTGTGCCCGGTGGACCTGCTTCTGCAGCGCATGGGCCGGCTGCACCGCCACCGGCGCGGGGAGAACCAGAGCGCCCGGCCCGAGCGGCTGCGGACCGCGCGATGCCTGCTCACCGGCGTCGACTGGCCCGATCGGGCGGAGGAGGGCGTGCCCGAGCCGGTGCGGGGCTCGGTCGCCGTGTACGGGCTGTACCCGCTGCTGCGGTCGGCCGCGGTGCTGCTGCCCCATCTCGACGGCGGGCCGGAGCGGCCGGTACGGCTGCCGACGGACATCAGCACCCTCGTGCAGGGCGCGTACGGGCAGGAACCGGTGGTGCCGGAACAGTGGGCCGACGCGCTCAAGGAGGCACGGGAGCGGTTCGACGAGCACCGGGAGGGACAGGCCGAGCGTGCCTCCGTGTTCCGCCTCGGGGACGTCGGCAGGCCGGGGAGGCCGCTGTTCGGCTGGGTCACGGCAGGAGTGGGGGACGCCGACGACAGCCGTGCCGGGCGAGCCCAGGTCCGTGACGGCCGGGAGAGCCTGGAGGTCGTCGTCGTGCAGCGGCGCGCCGACGGAAGCCTCGTCACCCTGCCATGGCTGGAGGCGGACCACAAGGGCAGGACACGCGGTGCCATCGAACTGCCCCAGGACCAACCGCCCCCACCGTTCGCGGGCCGGACGGCGGCGAGTTGCGGACTGCGGCTTCCCCTGCAGTTCTCCTACGCCGAGACCTTGGACAGGGCCATCGAGGAACTGGAGCAGCTGTATCTGCCCGCCTGGCAGGGCAAGGACAGTCCATGGCTCTCCGACCAGCTGATTCTTGCGCTGGACGAGAACTGTCAGACCCGGCTGGCAGGCTATCTGCTCCGCTACAGCCGCTTCGACGGCCTTGAGGTGATCCGTGACCGATGTGACTGAACCGCCCGGGACGAGCACGTGCCAGACGCCGTCCTTCGACCTGACCCGCAGGCCGTGGATCGGGGTGCTCCGATGCGACGGCACACAGGACGAGTTATCGCTCGGTCAGGTGTTCTCCCAGGCAGGGGACCTGCGGCGGATCGTCGGGGATCTGGCCACCCAGGAATTCGCCCTCGTGCGCCTGCTGCTGGCCGTCGCGCACGACGCCCTCGACGGCCCCCGGGACATCGAGGACTGGGCGGACCTGTGGAGCGATCCCGACTGCTTCGCACCCGTCCAGGCGTATCTGGACGCTCACCGCGGGCGCTTCGACCTCCTCCACCCCGAGACCCCCTTCCTCCAGACTTCGGGGCTGCGCACGGCCAAGGACGAGGTCTTCTCCCTCAACCGGATCGTGGCCGACGTACCCAACGGAGAGCCGTTCTTCACCACGCGGATGCCGACCGTGGACCGGCTCACCTTCGCGGAGGCGGCCCGCTGGGTCGTCCACGCGCACGCCTACGACACCTCCGGCATCAAGACCGGAGCGGTCGGCGACGACCGTGTCAAGGGCGGCAAGGTCTACCCGCTCGGCACCGGATGGGCCGGTGAGCTCGGAGGCGTCTACGTGGAGGGGGACACACTGCGCGAGACCCTCCTGCTCAACCTGGTGGCCGCCGACACCGAGGAACTGGACATCACCGCGCACGACCGGCCGGCCTGGCGGCGCGAGCCATGCGGTCCGGGCGGTGCCGAACGCACCGCGACCGGACCGCGTGACCTCTACACCTGGCAGTCCCGCCGACTGCGCCTGCACTACGACGCGGACGGCGTCCACGGTGTCGTTCTCGGATACGGGGACCCGCTCACCTCCCACAACATGCACCGCCGGGAGCCGATGACCGCTTGGCGCCGCAGCACCGCCCAGGAGAAGAAGCTGCGGCGGTCACCGGTCTACCTGCCCCGCCGGCACGACCCGGCCCTTTCGGCCTGGCGCGGTGTTGCCGCCCTCATCGCCGACCGGGCGGAACAGGGACAAGGAGCGGAGGCGGCGTCCTGCCTGCGCCCGGGAGTCCTCGAATGGATCGCCCGGCTGGTCACCGAACGACGGCTGCCGCGCGGTTTCCTCGTCCGGGCCCGAGTGATCGGTGCTGTGTACGGGACACAGCAGTCCGTGATCGACGAGGTCGTCGACGACCATCTGACGATGCCGCTCGTCCTGCTCCACCGGCAGGACCGCACCTACGCCCGGCAGGCGATCGGTGCGGCGGAGGACGCCGAACGGGCGGTGCGAGTCCTCGGGGACCTCGCCGCCGACCTGGCACGGGCGGCCGGAAGCGAGCAGGAGGGACCTCGCACGGCGGCTCACGAAGCGGGATTCGACGCGCTGGAGACCCCCTATCGCGACTGGCTGTCCGCCCTGGCCGAGGCCACCGACCCGTTCGAACAGCGCAGCGCCTGGCAGCGCGAGGTGCGCCGCATGATCCTCCGGCTCGGCGACCGTCTTGTCGCGGCGGCGGGTGACGCCGCCTGGCAGGGCAGGACCGTCCCGGACGGGAAAGGCACCCAGTGGCTGAACGCGGGCCTCGCCGACAAATGGTTCCGTGCGCGCCTGGCCAGGGCGCTGGGAGACCCCGACCGCACCGATGGACGGCCCGGCGGTGAACGGAGTGACGCAGACCCGCCCTCACCCGGGACATCCGCAGCCGGACGGCCGGACCCCGATCACCGCGCGACCGACCCGACGACCGACCCGAAGGTGCACGCATGACCACTGCCACAGCCTTGCCCACAGTCCGCGCACGGGTCGCCGAATTGACCGTGGAACGGATCACCCCGTGGCAGGAGGGCTACCTCCGTGACAATCCCAAGGACGTCGCCGTACTCGCCCGTCTGCGCCGCGGCGCGGGCCGGGACGCCGCCGAGGTACCCGACCTGTGGAGCCTGGTCGACACGGGCCCGCTCCACATCCGCACCGGCGAACTCCGGCCGCTGAGCGAGCAGGAACTGACCCGGGCGGAGAACGCCGTGCACGCGGCCCTCACCCTTTGGGCCCTGCACCAGCAGTCACGCGGCCGGCGGATGCACCGTGCGCACACCCAGAAGCAACCGACGGGCCTGGGCGCGGCCGTCCGGCGTCTGATGCCGCCGAACGACATCGACGAGCCCGTCCGCAAACGCCTGGTACGGGCCGGCACCGCGGCCGACCTGACCACCCTGACCCAGCGGCTGCGCGACATCCTCGTCCTGCTGCGCCGCGCGGACATCCCCCTCGACTACGGCCTGCTCGCCGGACAGCTCTACACCTGGCAATGGCCCGGCGGCCCCAGCGCCGTCCGCCGGGAATGGGGCCGCTCCTTCCACGCCTGGCAGCAGCCCGAGCCCTCCGACGAGAACACCACGCACACGATCGCGGACACAGACAAGGACGCCTTGTGAACCGTATTTTCCTGGACGTGCACGCCCTGCAGACCGTCCCGCCCAGCAACCTCAACCGGGACGACACCGGCGCGCCGAAGACAGCCGTCTACGGGGGAGTGCCGCGCGCCCGCGTCTCCAGCCAGGCCTGGAAACGGGCCATGCGCACCTGCTTCAAGGACGAGCACCTGCTGGAACCCGCCGAACTCGGCGTACGGACCAAGAAGATCGTGGAACTGCTCGCCGGGCGGATCACGGAACTCGACTCATCTCTCGCAGCCGACGTGGCGCTGCGGCTCGCCGACGAGACGATCAAGGCCACCGGGCTGAAAACCGAGATCCCCAAGCGGAAGGCCGACCAGACCAAGGACGGTGCTCCCGCCCCCGCCCCCGAGGCCAAGTACCTGGTCTTCCTCAGCGCACGCCAGCTCGACGGGCTGGCCCGCCTCGCCCTCGAAGGCGCCGACGACATCACGGCCTTCCTGAAGGACAAGAAGAACAAGGAGCGGGCCAAGGAGATCGCGGACACCCGCCACTCCGTGGACATCGCACTCTTCGGCCGCATGGTCGCCGATGTCGCCGACATCAACGTCGACGCCGCAGTGCAGGTCGCCCACGCCATCAGCGTCCACCGGGTGGAGAACGAAACCGACTACTACACCGCCGTCGACGACGAGAACACCGACGAGGAGACCGGCGCCGGCATGATCGGCACCGTCGACTTCAACTCCGCCACCCTCTACCGCTACGCAACCCTCGGCGTGCACCAGCTCGCGGCCAACCTCGGCCAGGGGCTGCGCGAGGACGAACCGCGCACCGAGCCCGTGCGCCGAGCAGTCGAGGCGTTCGTCCACAGCTTCGTCACCTCCCTGCCCACCGGGAAGATCAACACGTTCGGCCACCACACCCATCCGGACGCCGTCGTCGTCAAGCTCCGCACCACTCGGCCGATCAGCTTCGTCGCCGCCTTCGAGGACCCGGTCCGCAGCGACGGAAACGGGCATCTGCGGGAGGCGTCCGACCGGCTCGCCGCGTACGTTCAGGACGTCGAACGGGCCTACGGCGACAAGGAGAACACCCTCACCTGGGTACTGCGTGTCGGCTCCGCCACGCAGAAGCTCGCGGACCTCGGCACCGAGGCCGACACCCTGAACGAACTCGTCACCGCCGTCGGCCGGACCGTGGCGGAGCGCCTGGAGAAGTCCGCATGAGCCGCACGAGCGTGCTCGTCCTCCGCCTGGCAGGCCCCCTGCAGTCCTGGGGGGCCTCCTCCCGTTTCACCCGCCGCACCACCGAGTCCGCTCCCACGAAGAGCGGGGTCATCGGTCTGCTTGCCGCCGCAGCAGGCATCGAACGCGACGACGACGCACGCCTCGCACCCCTGGCCGCACTGCGGTTCGGCGTCCGCATCGACCAACCCGGCACCCGCATAAGGGACTTCCACACCGCGCACCACGGCGTCACCGGCAAGTCCATGCCTCTGTCCGAACGGTTCTACCTCGCCGACGCGGTCTTCGTCGCCGCCGTCGAGGGCGAACACGCTCTGCTCGCCGACCTGTACGCCGCCTTGCGAGCCCCGGTGTACCCGCCCTTCCTCGGCCGCCGCTCCTGCCCGCCCGCCGGACCGGTCGACCTCGCACTGCGGGAGAACGCCCGGCTGGAAGAGGTACTGAAGGACGTGCCCTGGCAGGCATCCGACTGGTACCGCAGACGCCACCGTCCTCCGAAGACGCTGACCGTCCTCCGGGAGAAGGCGACCGACGAGCCCGGAGCCGCGGACGTCCTGCGCGACCAGCCGCTCAGCTTCGCCGCCGCGCACCGCCGCCACGCTCTGCGCACCGTCGTCACCACCACCGTGCCCGTGGTGTCCACCCCACTGGACGAGAACCGCGCGCACGAGCCGTTCGATGCCCTGGAGGACGAGAACGCCTGATGTTCCTCACCCGCTTCCGTGTCAACACCGCACGCTCCGGAGCCCGCCGCCTCCTCTCCTCACCGCAGGCCATGCACGCGGCCGTCATGTCCTCCTTCCCCTACCTGCTGCCCACCGACAGGCCGAGTCCGGATGCGCCACGGGTGCTGTGGCGTGTGGACCAGCGAGCCCGAGCAGAGGTGCTGCTCTACATCGTCAGCCCCGACCGGCCCGACCTGACCCACCTGGTCGAACAGGCCGGCTGGCCCGCCGCAGCGGCCGACGACCCACAGCACCGCGGCTGGCAGACCAAACCCTACGGGCCGTTCCTCGAACGCCTGAGCACAGGCGACCACTGGGCGTTCCGGCTGACAGCGAACCCCGTGCACACCGTCCGCCGCACAGAGGATGAACCCCGCAAGATCACTGCCCATCTCACACCGATCCACCAGATGGGTTGGTTGCTCGATCCCGAACGCCAGAAGCGCGGCGGCTTCCGCATCCTCGAAAAGCCCCACGACGCACGGCTGCTGCCCGACGGCACCACCCATCGGGGGCATCGCCACCACGGCGACCGGTACGAACTCTCCGTCGGTGCCACACGCACGCTCACCTTCAACAAATCCCGCGTCACCGACGGCAGCCGCCGAAGCAGACCGGTCACCCTTGTCACCGTCACCTTCGAGGGGCGGCTGGAGGTCACCGACCCCGAAGCGCTGCGTCGCACCCTCACCCAGGGAATCGGCCGGGCCAGAGCGTACGGCTGCGGCCTTCTCACCCTGGCTCCGATCCCACAGGCCACCCGGCAGGCGTCATGACCACGGTTTCCCGGCGCCCGGCCTTGACCCCGCGACAGCTCACCCGCACCGGTGAGCGCCTCTCCTTCCTCTACCTGGAACGCTGTACGGTGCACCGTGACGCCAACGCCGTGACGGCTCAGGACGCGGAAGGCACCACCCACATCCCGTCGGCAACCATCGGCACCCTCCTCCTCGGGCCCGGAACACGCATCACCCACCAGGCCATGAGCCTGCTGGGAGAGACGGGCGCAGCCGTCTGCTGGGTCGGGGAGCACGGCGTGCGCTACTACGCCTCCGGCCGTGCCCTCAGCCGCTCCTCCGCCCTCATGGAGGCCCAGGCCCAGCAGTGGGCCAACCCGCGCAGCCGCCTGGACGTGGCACGACGGATGTACCGGCTGCGTTTCCCGGACGAGGACCCCACCGGCCTCACCCGGCGCGAACTTTTGGGCCGGGAAGGAAAACGCGTCAAGGAGTGCTACCGCGCCCAGGCCGCCCGCACGGGCGTCCCCTGGCGAGGCCGCCGGTACGTCCCGGGCGACTTCACCGGCAGCGACGCCGTCAACCAGGCCATCACCGCTGCCGCCCAGTGCATGTACGGCATCTCGCATGCCGTCATCACCTCATTGGGATGCAGCCCGGCTCTCGGCTTCATCCACTCCGGCCACGAATTGTCGTTCGTCCTGGACATCGCCGACCTCTACAAGACGGAGATCGGCATACCGCTCGCGTTCGACGTGGCAGCCCAGGGCGAGGAGGACATCGGCCCCCGCACCCGCCGCGCCCTGCGGGACCGGATCAACGAAACGGGCCTGTTGGACCGGTGCGTGGACGACATCAAACGCCTTCTGCTGCCGGAAACGGCGGATTCCGCAGACCACAGCGGTGACCGGGACGTGGTCACCCTTCAAACCGACGGCGGTCACCTCGTGGCCTCCGGCATCAACCACGATGGACCCGATGACTACTACGAGGACGTGAGCTGGTGACGGTCATCGTCCTGACCAACTGCCCGGCCGGACTCCGGGGATTCCTCACGCGCTGGTTGCTGGAGATCTCGGCGGGCGTGTTCGTGGGCAACCCATCGGCCCGAATCCGCGACGTGCTCTGGGCGGAGGTCCAGCAGTACGCAGGCCAGGGCCGTGCCCTTCTGGCCCACACCACGAACAACGAACAGGGCTTCACCTTCCGCACCCACGACCATGCCTGGCACCCGATCGACCACGAGGGCATGACCCTGATCCACCGCCCCAACCCCAACGCACAGGCCCCTGCGGCAACTTCCCGCAACGAACCACCATCCGGCTGGAGCAGGGCCTCCAAACGCCGCCGCTTCGGCAGGAGGCGATAGTCACAGTGTCCCTTCCGCCTTGTTTGCCGGAATCAAAGAAAGTGGTTCAAAACTGCGTGTGCCCTTAGAAAACCCGCAGCTCACACAGCCTGCTCCCCGCACCCGCGGGGATGGTCCCGTTCCTGTCTCGCCGTGGTGAAGCGGCGCGAGCTGCTCCCCGCACCCGCGG
>NZ_MUME01000065.1:18996-30066 GCF_002155915.1 Streptomyces thermovulgaris
CCCGCGGGGATGGTCCCGTCTTGGGCGTCCAACGGCCGTCCAGCCGCACCTGCTCCCCGCACCCGCGGGGATGGTCCCGCCATGACGCAGAAGACACCGGCCGAACTCCGCTGCTCCCCGCACCCGCGGGGATGGTCCCCGGCGGGAGCGAGTTATTGCGTAATGGAACATCTGCTCCCCGCACCCGCGGGGATGGTCCACCGGCCCGGCCCCCGGCCCGGCTCCGCCCACTGCTGCTCCCCGCACCCGCGGGGATGGTCCCTGCGTCTCCTCGCTGGTGATCTCCTCTGCGCTCTGCTCCCCGCACCCGCGGGGATGGTCCCGTTCCGGCCTGCCCTCGGAAAGGAGGGACTGTCTGCTCCCCGCACCCGCGGGGATGGTCCCAACTGGGCCCACGGCAAATCGCAGCCGCGGCCCTGCTCCCCGCACCCGCGGGGATGGTCCCTCCCGCCACCAGTCGGCGGCCGGGAGGAGCTGCTGCTCCCCGCACCCGCGGGGATGGTCCCCTGTTCGGGTCTGGCTCCGTTGCCAAGGCACACTGCTCCCCGCACCCGCGAGGATGGTCCCAACCCCAGTCGGGAGCGCGCGGAGCGGCAGCTCTGCTCCCCGCACCCGCGGGGATGGTCCCTCGTGGGACGGGTACAACGTGCCCCCGGACGGCTGCTCCCCGCACCCGCGGGGATGGTCCCGGCCGGCCCGGCAGAGGCCGGGCTGATCCCTCCTGCTCCCCGCACCCGCGGGGATGGTCCCCATGTGCTCCCCGGCCCTGGCCTGGCGTACGTCTGCTCCCCGCACCCGCGGGGGTGTCCTATCCACGAGCTGGTGCGTGAGCTGAACCGAGGCTGCCCTGTCGCCTTCTTCGTGGCCCCGGGCTCGGGGCTCCCGGTCCGGGCCGGCCGAGCAGCCCCGCCCCGCCCGGCGCAGGCTCGTCGACGGGCGGGGCGGCGGGGGCGCTCCTATGCTGAGGGCGCGGGCCGGCCGTCTGTGCGCGGCCGGTCACGTCGGTGTCCGGCGTGTGTCCGCCGGAGGTCCACCGGGCCCCGGGCCCGTCGGGGGCCGGCGGCCCTTCGCCGGAACTTGCCGGAATCCGCCGGCATCAGCCGGACGTCCGGCGGGAACACGAGGACACCGCAGCTCGTCCCGCGTCCGTCGGCGACGGCCGCGGGCACCGTTCTCACGCGTCTGGAGGCGGCCCATGACGCAGGTGTGTTCTCGACTGTGCCGGGGTGTCGTCGTCACGACCGCCGTAGGGATGCTCGCGGCACCGTTCGGTGCGGGGACCGCCTCGGCCGCGCCCCCGTCCGTGACCGGGGTCGGCGCCGCCGCCCCGTCCCCGGAGACGCCCGAGGTGCGGCCCCTCACCCCTGAGGTGACCCGCCGCCTCGACCAGGCCGTGCAGCGCGTCATGCGGCAGGCCGACGTGCCCGGGGTGATCGTGGGCGTGTGGACGCCCGACGGGCGGTACGTCAAGTCCTTCGGTGTCGCGGACCGGAGCACCGGGCGGAGGATGACGCCCGACCTGTACATGCGGATCGGCAGCGAGACCAAGACCTTCACCGTGACGGCGTTGCTGCACCTCGTCGACCAGGGCAGGGTGGGGCTGGACGACCCCATCGGCAAGTACGTCGACGGAGTGCCGAACGGGGACAGGATCACCCTGCGCCAGCTCGCCGGGATGCGCAGCGGGCTGTTCAACTACTCGGCCGACGAGGACTTCTCCCGGGCGCTGACCTCCGATCCGCAGCGGTCCTTCACGCCGCGGCAGCTGCTCGACCACGCCTTCGGGCACCCCGTGCTCTTCCCGCCGGGGGAGAAGTTCTCCTACAGCAACACCAATCTCGTCCTGCTCGGCCTGGTCGTCGAGAAGGTCAGCGGGCAGTCCCTCGCCGACTGTCTGCGCACCCGCATCCTGGAACCGGCCGGGCTGCACCACACCTTCCTCCCGGCCGGCGCGGAGTTCCCCGAGCCCCATGCGCAGGGCTACACCGACCAGACCGCGGACGGGAAGGTCCAGGACGCCGCCGACTGGAACCCCTCCTGGGGCTGGGCGGCCGGTGCGATGATCTCCACCCTCGACGATCTGCGCGTCTGGGCGCGCACCGTCGCCACCGGTGTCCTGCCGGACGGCCGCAGGCTGCTCAGTCCCGCCCTGCAGAGGCAGCGGCTCGCCACACCCTCGACCGCGGCCCCCGGCGTCGGATACGGCCTCGGCATCTTCGACGTGGAGGGCTGGATCGGCCACAACGGCTCCCTGCCGGGATACGAGTCCCTGACCGTCCACCTGCCCTCCGCACGGACGACCCTCGTCGTCCTGCTGAACACGGACATCGACCACGAGGGGAGCGAGCCCGGCACCCTGTTCGGCGAGGAGATCACGAAGATCATCACCCCGCGGCACGTCTACCGTCTGCCGGCCCGGCCCGCCGCCCGGTGACAGGCCGCCCCGCAGGCTGACGACGTGTCCCGGACGCAGCGCACCACCCCGTCGCCGCAGCCCCCCATGACCGGGCAGACCAGCGGCGGCGCGGGATCCCGCAGCCCGCTGCGGGCCTTTCTGCGGACCGAGACCGGCAGCGCCGCGGTGCTGTTCGTCGCCGTGCTCGCCGCGCTGGCGTGGGCCAATGTCCCGGGCCGCACCTACGAGACGTTCTGGAGCACCCGGGTGTCGCTCATCGCCGGCTCGTCCGGGGTGTCCCTGGAGCTGCGGGAGTGGGTCAACAGCGGGCTGATGGCGCTGTTCTTCTTCGTGGTCGGTCTGGAGACCCGCCGGGAGCTCGACATCGGGGAACTCAGAGAGCGCCGGCGGCTGGTGTTCTCGGCGATCGCCGGGATCGGCGGCATGGCCGTGCCCGTGGCGGTCTACCTGGCCGTCAACGCGGGCCACGGCACCGCCCAGGGCTGGGGCACGGCCATGTCCACCGACACGGCCTTCGCGCTCGGCTTCCTCGCCGTGTTCGGCTCCCGGATGCCCGCCGGCCTGCGTGTCTTCCTGCTGGGTGTGACGGTGATCGACGACTTCGCCGCCCTCGCCGTCATCGCCTTCGCCTACAGCGGGACCGTCTCCGTCCCCGCGCTGCTCACCGCGCTCGGCATCCTCGTCGTCCTGATCGCCCTGCGCGTGGCCGGTCTGCGGTTCTCCGCCGTGTACGTACTGCCGGCCGTGGCCCTGTGGGGTGCGCTGCTGCGCTCCGGCGTGGACCCGGTGGTCAGCGGGCTGGTCATGGGCCTGCTGACCTATGCCCACCCGGCCCGGCGGAGCGCCCTGGAGGGCGTCAGCCGGCTCTTCCGCCGCTTCCGCGAGCAGCCGACTCCCGAGCTGGAGCACGTGCTGCGCCAGGGGCTGGCCTCCACGCTGTCGCCCAACGAACGGCTTCAGCGGATGCTCCACCCCTGGACCAGCTATCTGATCGTGCCGGTGTTCGCGCTGGCCAACGCCGGTGTTCCGCTCGGCGCGGCCCGGCTCGCGGACGCCTTCGCCTCGCCGGTCACCCTCGGCATCCTGCTCGGCTTCGTACTGGGCAAGCCGATCGGCGTCCTCGGCTCGGCCTGGCTCGCGGCACGACTGGGCCGGCTGCGCCTGCCGGTCGGCTGGGGCGCGGTCGCCGTGGGCGGCACGCTGTCCGGGGTGGGCTTCACCGTGTCCCTGCTGATCGCCGCCCTCGCCTTCGACGGCGTCCGGCTGGAGGAGGCGAGGATCGGCGTTCTGGCGACTGTGCCGTGCTCCCTCCTCGTCACCTGGCTGGTGACGAGGGGAATCGCCCTGCTGCCCCCTCACCGGCGGGCCCGTGCGCTGCTGGGCGAGGGGCAGGTCCTCGTCGACCTCACCGATCCCGTCGACCCCGCGCGCGACCACGTCCGCGGCCCGGACGACGCCCCGGTGATCCTGGTGGAGTACGGCGACTACGAGTGCCCGTACTGCGGCCGGGCGGAGCCGGTCGTGCGCGAGCTGCTCGCCGAGTTCGGCGACGACGTGCGCTACGTCTGGCGGCATCTGCCACTGACCGATGTGCACCCCAGGGCCCAGCTCGCCGCCGAGGCCGCGGAGGCCGCCGCCCGCCAGGGCCGCTACTGGCAGATGCACGACCTCCTGATCAGCCACCAGGGGGACCTGCGCCCCGGCGACCTCGTGCGCTACGCCGAGCGGATCGGGCTGGACGGCGACCGCTTCCGCCGGGACCTGCGCGAGCGGGCGGGGGCGGAGCGGGTCGCCCAGGACGTGGAGTCGGCCGACCTCAGCGAGGTCTCCGGCACCCCGACCTTCTTCGTCAACGGCCGCCGCCACCACGGTGCCTACGACCTCGCCACCCTCTCGGCGGCCGTGCGCACCGCCCGTGAGCGGGCGGTGCTGGCGGGGGCGGGCCCGTCCGGCTGACCGTGCGGGCCCGCACGGCACCCCCGGGTCAGCCGAGCCGGACCTCCTCGACGCGCACCGGCCGGTGCTCCCGCAGCGACAGGGTGCACGCCTCCGCGATCCACCCGGCCTCCAGCGCGTCCGCCACCGTGCACGGCGAGGGGATCCGTCCGGCCACGACCTCGGTGAAGGCGGTGAGCTCGGCGCGGTAGGCGTCGGCGAAGCGGTCCATGAAGAAGTCGTGCGGGGTGCCGGCCGGGAAGGTCGCGCCCGGTTCGACGGACCGCAGCGGCAGCTTGTCGTCCAGGCCGACCGCGATGGAGTCCTTGAAGCCGTGCAGCTCCATGCGGACGTCGTAGCCGCGGACGTTGTGACGGCTGTTGGAGACCAGCGCGATCGTGCCGTCGTCCAGGGTGAGGACGGCGCCGGTGGTGTCGGCGTCGCCGGCCTCCTTGATGTAGTCGGCGCCCCGGTTGCCGCCGACGGCGTACACCTCGGTCACCTCCCGCCCGGTCACCCAGCGGATGATGTCGAAGTCGTGCACCGCGCAGTCCCGGAAGATGCCCCCGGAGGCGGCGATGTACGCGGCCGGGGGCGGCGCCGGGTCCAGCGTGGTCGACCGTACGGTGTGCAGCTTGCCCAGCTCACCGGCCTGCACGGCGGCGCGGGCGGCGACGAAGCCGGCGTCGAAACGGCGGTTGTAGCCGATCTGCACCGGCACGTCGCTGCCCTGGACGGCCTTGAGCACCTCGACGCCCTCGGCCATGGTGCGGGCCACGGGCTTCTCGCAGAAGACGGGCACGCCCGCCTCCACGGCGGCGAGGATCAGCGCCGGGTGGGCGTCGGTCGCGGCGGCCACGACGATGCCGTCCACCCCGGAGGCCAGGACGGCCTCGGGCGAGTCGGCCACCTCCGCCCCGAACCGTTCGGCGGCGGCCTTGGCGGCGTCCGCGAACGGGTCGGAGACGACGAGGGAGGCGACCGAGTCGAGCCCGGACAGGGTCTCGGCGTGGAAGGCGCCGATGCGGCCGAGGCCGAGGATTCCGATGCGCATGTGCTCCGCTGCTCCTTGTGTGTGGTGGCTGTTCCGTTGCCGAGAGGGCCGGAAGGAGTGTGGTGAAGGACCCGGAAGGGGGTGGAGTCGCAAGGTTCCGGGAAGGGGGTGTCCGGTGTGCTCAGTCGAGCCCGCCGAGGACGTTCTGGTCCCAGTCGATCACCGAACCGGTG
This sequence comes from Streptomyces thermovulgaris, assembly GCF_002155915.1. Lineage (GTDB taxonomy): Bacteria > Actinomycetota > Actinomycetes > Streptomycetales > Streptomycetaceae > Streptomyces > Streptomyces thermovulgaris. The sequence continues at coordinate 24,575 of NZ_MUME01000065.1, forward strand.
ACCACCCCCGACCGGTCGGACAGCAGGAGGACGACGAAGTCGGCGATCTCGTCCGGCCGGCCGAGCCTGCCCATCGGCAGCCGTGCCGCGGCCTGCTCCTGCCAGTCGTCGCCGGCGCCGTGGAAGGTGCGCTGGGTGGCGTCCTCGCCCTCGGTCGCGGTCCAGCCGATGTTCAGGCCGTTGATCCGGATCCGGTCGAAACGGTGGGCGTGCGCGGCGTTGCGGGTCAGCCCGACCAGGCCGGCCTTGGCGGCGACGTAGGGCGCGAGGAACGGCTGCCCGCCGTGCGCCGAGGACGTGATGATGTTGACGATCGTGCCGGGCGCCTTGCGGGCCACCATGTCGGCCACCGCCGCCTGCATCGCGAAGAACGGCCCCTTGAGGTTGACCGCGACATGCGCGTCGAACAGCTCGGGGGTGGTGTCCAGCAGGGTGCCGCGCGCGGTCAGCCCCGCGGAGTTCACCAGGCAGTCGATCCGGCCGTGCGCCGCGACCACCCGGGCCACCGACCCCTTGGCCTGCTCGGCGTCGGCGAGGTCGGCCCGTACGAACATCGCCTCGCCCCCGGCGGCCGTCAGCTCCGCCACCAGTGCCTCGCCCGGCTCCGGCCGCCGGCCCGTCACGGCCACCACGGCGCCCTCCCGGACGGCGGCCCGCGCGATCGCGGCGCCCACGCCCTGGGTGCCGCCGTTGACCAGGACGACCCTGTCCTCGAGCAGCCCGCCGGGCTGTCCCTTCAGAAGTGCCACGAAGTGCCTCGTTCCTTCGGTTCCTCAGCTCCGGCGCCGCTCGGCGCTCGCCCGCAGCTCGTCGCGCAGAGCCTGCGGGGTCCACTCCTCGCGCACCGCCCGCAGGACGACGTCCGCCTGGGAGGGCGGGGCCAAGCCGTCGACCGGCGGATCGTTGTCGAGGTTGGTGGGGAAGGGGTAGCCCTCGGCGCTCGCGGCGACGACCCGCCGCAGCCACGCCTCGTCCACGCCCTCGGCCTTGCGCTTGAGCAGCACCGGGAAGACCGCGTTCACCACGGCCTCGCGGTCCACGGTCTCCATCGCGCGTCCGAAGGCGGAGGAGATCTGCAGCAGATTGGCCATGCGCCGGATGTCCGCCGACCGGTTCGCCCCGGCGGCGTGGAAGAGCGCCGGGCTGAAGAAGACGGCGTCGCCCTTGGCCAGCGGCAGCTGCACGTGGTGGGCCTCGAAGTACGCCTGGAACGCGGGCAGCCGCCAGGCCAGGTAGCCCGGCTCGTAGCGCTGCGAGTACGGCAGGAACAGCGTCGGCCCGGACTCCACCGGCATGTCGCAGTGGGCGACCGCGCCCTGGAGGGTCAGGGCGGGGGAGAGACGGTGGACGTGGGCCGGGTAGGCGGCGACGGCCTCGTTGGTCAGGAAGCCGAGGTGGTAGTCGCGGTGCACGGTCTGGGCCGCACCGCCCGGGTTGACCACGTTGACCTGCGAGGTGACCTGGTAGCCGGGGCCGAGCCAGGCCTCGCTCACCAGCGCCAGGACGTCGTTGGCGTAGTAGTCGGCGAACGTCTCCGGATCGTGCAGGGCCGTCTTCTCCAGGGCGTTCCACACCCGGTCGTTGGCGCCCGGCCTGGCGAAGTGGTCCCCGGCGCCGGCACCCGAGGCACGCTGCCCGGCGATCAGGTCCTGGAAGACGGCCGTGGCCCGGTCGACCACCGCGGTGTCGGGGAAGGCGCCCCGGAACACCACGACGCCGGGGCCGTCCTCCAGGGCGCGGACCAGCTCGGCCTGCACGGCACGGCGGTCGTCGGCCTCGCGCAGCCGTCCGGCGTCGTAGAGGAGGACGTTCCGCTCCACCGAGGAGGCGTGCGGATAGTCGGCGGGGTCGGTGGTGCGCTCGACGAGCGCGCGGAAGGAGTCGAGATCGCAGTCCTGCTCGGACAGCCAGGACCGGCGGTGGGAGGAGGGGAAGGACATCGTCGTCCTTTCGTGATCGGGCGACTGGGCCCCGAGGGGGCGCGGTCCTGACATTATTGTCAGGACAAACACGTCGAACAACCAGCAACGAGCCCTCAAAAACCCCTCAAGGAGCGTGCGCATGGGGCACCCCTTCCCGATCCGTGAGATCGCTCGTCAGGCCGGGCTGAGCGAGGCCACCGTCGACCGGGTGCTCAACGGGCGCGGCGGGGTGCGGGAGAGCACGGCGCAGGAGGTGTACCGGGCCATCGCCGACCTCGAGCGGCAGCGCACCCAGGTCCGGCTGATGGGCCGCACCTTCATGATCGACATCGTGATGCAGGCGCCCGAGCGGTTCAGCAGCGCCGTACGGGCCGCCCTGGAGGCCGAGCTGCCGTCCCTGCACCCGGCCGTGGTGCGCTCCCGCTTCCACTTCCGCGAGACCGGCCCGGTGCGCGAGCAGGTCGCCGTCCTCGACCGGATCGCGCGGCGCGGCTCGCAGGGCGTGATCCTCAAGGCTCCGGACGTCCCCGAGATCACCGCGGCCGTCGGCCGGCTGGCGGAGGCCGGCATCCCGGTCGTCACCCTGGTCACCGATCTGCCCGCCAGCGCCCGCCTCGCCTATGTGGGCATCGACAACCGGGCGGCCGGCGCCACGGCCGCCTATCTGATGAGCCAGTGGCTGGGCGACCGGCCCGGTCATGTGCTCACCAGCCTCAGCAGCGGCTTCTTCCGCAACGAGGAGGAGCGCGAGATGGGCTTCCGCAGCGTCATGCGGGCCGCCCGTCCACGGCGGACGCTGGTGGAGATCACCGAGGGGCAGGGCCTGGACGCCACGCAGTACGACCTGGTCCGGGAGGCCCTCGAGCGGGACCCGGAGATCTGCGCGGTCTACTCGATCGGCGGCGGCAACAACGCCACCGTGCAGGCGTTCAAGGACCTGGGCCGCGAGTGCGCGGTGTTCATCGCCCACGACCTCGACGAGGACAACACCCGTCTGCTGCGCGAGCACCGGCTGTCCGCCGTGCTCCACCACGACCTGCGCCAGGACATGCGGGAGGCGTGCCACCTGGTGATGCGCGCCCACGGCGCCCTGCCGCCCGCCGGGCCGACGCTGCCGTCGGCGATCCAGGTGGTGACCCCGTACAACATGCCGGCGGGGGCGACGGGTTGACCTCGCGTTGACCTCGCGCGCGGGGACCGCGGGGTGATCGCGCACGCCTTGCGCAGGTTCTCGCGCACCGTCCGCGTCGTACGGCCGCCCCTGCGCGGCACCGCCATGTCGCCGGAACCGGTCTCCGGGGCCGGGCCGCCCTCGGCCCGGGGCGCCGGGCCGCCGAGCACCACGAACACCGCGCCCCGGAGCGCGGGAGACCGGCGCCGGGGCGCGGACATGTGCGGACATGTGCCGCGGCCCGCGGCGAAGTGGCGGGAGCGGGCGGCCCGGGTGATCGTTGAGGGAACCGTCCCCGTACGTCCGTGAGGAGAGCGCTCATGGCCGACAGCGCGGTGACCGTTCCCCGGCGGTCCGGACACGACACCTCGTCCATGATGCTGTTCGGCGGGGTCTACGGCGCCGTGGTGGCCAGTGCCGTGGTCGCCGCGCTCACCGAGTACGGCCACAACTCGGCGGCCGACCGCCGCTACGACGCCGCCTGGCTGCTGGTGACCGCGTTCGCCTCCGCCTTCGCCCACGGCTACGCGCACCACATCGCCGAACGCGGCCCCCGCTCGCGCACCTCGCTCCTGCGGGCCCTGGCCGACGAGTGGCCGCTGGTGGCCGCCATGCTGCCCAGCGTGCTGATCCTCGCCGGGGCGGGCTGGGGCTGGTGGCCCGCCGACGACGTCGAGTACCCGGCCTTCGCCCTCAACATCGTCCTGCTCTTCGCCCTGGGCCTGGCCTCGGCCAGACGGGCGGGACGGTCGTGGGCGCGCGCCCTGCTGACCGGGGCGGCGGACGCCCTGATCGGGCTGTTCGTGGTGGTGGCCAACGCGATCATCAAGTGAGACGGCCGTCGGGTGATGCGGTCCTACGACGACGGCGCACCACCGGGCCCGTCCGGGTGACGGGGAGCGGAGCGGACAGGGCACCGGACCTCCCCGCCCGGGGCCGTCTTCGGGGAGGCGGTCGGACCACACGTCGTCGTGCGGTAGGGTGGGTCCGCGCGTTCACGCGGGTCCACCGCGCGGGAGCGCACCGGGACGTGGCGCAGCTTGGTAGCGCACTTGACTGGGGGTCAAGGGGTCGTGGGTTCAAATCCCGCCGTCCCGACAGAGCGAAGCACACGGCGGAGGGCCGTGCCGGGGCGTCCGGCACGGCCCTCCGCCTGTTCTCCCGGGAAACGGCTGCGGGACTCGGGTAGGCGGACGGGTACGCCCTCGCCCCCGGACGGCTCGCCCTCGGACCGTCCGCCTCTCAGGCCGCCCCGAACGCCGAGAACGCCCACCCCGTCGCCTGGTGCACGGCGTCGCCCGCCACCGCGGCCCGCGCGTCGCGCAGCGCCTCGGCCAGACAGAGCCCGGCGTCCAGACCCTTGTGCAGGGCGAGCATCAAAGGGACCACCGCCTCGTCGTTGACGGGCGCGCTGCAGGCCACCACCCCGGCGGTGCCGAGCGGCAGCAGCGCCGTGACCAGACCGAGGAGTTCATCGGCGCCCACCGAGGCGAACCGGGCGGTGTCGCAGCAGGAGAGGACGATCCGGTACGGGCTGCGGTGCAGGCGTTCGAAGTCGTGCACGATGAGCGGCCCGTCGGCCATCGTCAGGGACGAGAACAGCGGGCTGTCCGCACGGAAGGTGCCGTGCGCGGCGATGTGCGCGAGCGCGGCCCCGTCCAGCTCCCGCAGCACCCGCGGCACCTGGGCGTCCTCCCCCTCCAGGACGGTCGGGGCGCCGTACCGGCCGGCCAGCTCGGGCACCTCCGCGCCGCCGGTCGCCAGCCCCGGCCCGCGGACCAGCACCTGACGGCCGCCCGGCGGCGGCTCGGTCTCGCGGGCGCGCAGCCAGCTGCTCGCCGACGGCGACACGCTCAGCACCCGCTCCCGCAGCGACGGCAGCAGCGCCCAGGGCACCCGGTGCAGCGAGCCCGGCGGCACCATCACGACCGGCCCGGAGCCCAGGTGCCGGGCGGCGGGCCCGAGCAGCAGCTCCTCCAGCCGGCGGCCCGCCGCCTCCACCAGCGGCAGCCGGGCCGCCGCCCCCGGATGGGCCAGCCGGCGCAGCCCCGCCTGCACGTACTCGGCCTCGGTCACCGCGTCGGCGAGCCGGCCCGCCTCGAAGCGCCGCACCCGCCCCTCGCCGCACAGCAGCACATGCACCCGCCCGTTCAGCACGGCCAGTTCGACCAGCCGTGCGTCCCCGAGCCGCTCCAGCAGCCGGGCCGGGTCGAAACGGCCGCCGCCGCCGGGCGCCTCGCCGCGCAGATACAGGGTGCGGCAGCGGATCGCCTGCTCCAGACGCCGCTGCTCCCGCTCCAGCGCGGGAACGGGATGCCCCTCCTGGCGGGCGGCCTGGGCACGGGCGGCGATCTCCCGGAACGCCGTCAGACTGCTGAGCAGGGCGTGGTCGGCGGGCG
>NZ_MUME01000066.1 GCF_002155915.1 Streptomyces thermovulgaris
CGCCTACCACCTCGCCCGGGCCGGACTCGACGTGCTCCTGCTGGAGAAGACCGCGTTCCCGCGGGAGAAGGTCTGCGGGGACGGGCTCACCCCGCGTGCCGTCAAGCAGCTCGTCGCGATGGGCATCGACATCTCCGAGGAAGCCGGCTGGCTGCGCAACAAGGGGCTGAGGATCATCGGCGGCGGTGTGCGCCTCCAGCTGGACTGGCCGGATCTCGCCTCCTTCCCGGACTACGGACTGGTGCGCAAGCGCGACGACTTCGACGAGCAGCTCGCCCGGCAGGCGCAGAAGGCGGGGGCGCGGCTGTACGAGCGCTGCAATGTGAGCGCCCCGATCGTCGACGACCGCACCGGCCGCATCACCGGGGTGAAGGCCAGGCTCGGCGAGGAGAAGCGCGAGGTCGCCTTCCACGCGCCGCTCGTCGTCGCCGCCGACGGCAACTCCAGCCGGCTGTCCCTGGCGATGGGACTGCACCGCCGCGAGGACCGCCCGATGGGCGTCGCGGTCCGCACCTACTTCACCTCCCCCCGCCACGACGACGACTACCTGGAGTCCTGGCTGGAGCTGTGGGACCGGCGGGGCCCGCAGGACCGGCTGCTGCCCGGCTACGGCTGGATCTTCGGCATGGGCGACGGCACCTCCAACGTCGGTCTCGGCGTGCTCAACACCTCGGCGTCCTTCAAGGAACTGGACTGGCGCGAGGTCCTGAAGGCCTGGTGCGCCTCCATGCCCGAGGACTGGGGCTTCACCCCCGAGAACATGACCGGCCCGATCCGCGGCGCCGCCCTGCCCATGGCCTTCAACCGCCAGCCCCACTACACCAGGGGCCTGCTGCTCGTCGGTGACGCGGGCGGTCTGGTGAACCCCTTCAACGGCGAGGGCATCGCCTACGCCATGGAGTCCGGCCGGCTCGCCGCCGAGATCATCGCCCAGGCCCAGGCCCGGTCCACGCCCGCCCGGCGCGAACTGGCCCTGCAGCGCTATCCGCGCGTGCTGAAGGACACCTACGGCGGCTACTACACGCTGGGCCGCGCCTTCGTGAAGCTCATCAGCAACCCCAAGGTCATGCAGATCGCCACCCAGCGGGGGCTGACCCACCCGCTGCTGATGAAGTTCACCCTCAAGCTGCTGGCCAACCTCACCGACCCGACGGGCGGCGACGCGATGGACCGCATCATCAACGGCCTGAGCAAGGTGGCGCCCAAGGCGTGAGCCGGACCGGACCGGCACAAGTCCCGCAACGGGCCCTGGGGGCGCTCACCGCGCGGTGAGCGCCCCCAGGGCCATGAGGGGCGCGTTCGGGGCCCGCAGGCGCGCACGGACGCGCTGGAGGGCCGCTGCCCCGAGCGGGCTGCGGCCCTCCAGCGCGTGACGGCGGTGTGCGGTGTCCTCAGAGCACCCGGACCGCGCCGCTCGGCGGGTCGTAGGACAGCGGACGCTCGACGACACCCGTGGAGGGGTTCTGCGCGCCGACGAACATGCCGTTGCCGACGTACACCCCCACGTGGTAGGCGCTGCCGGGGCTGCCCCAGTAGAGGATGTCGCCCGGCTTCAGGTTGGACAGCGACACCTGGGTGCCGACGGTCGACTGGCTCTGGGATACGCGCGGCAGGTTGATGCCCACCTGCTTGAAGGCGGCCTGCACCAGGCCGGAGCAGTCGTAGGCGGAGGGGCCGGTGGCACCGGAGACATAGGCCTTGCCGACCTGGGCCTTGACGAACGCGACGACGGCCGCGGCCGAACCGGTCGCCGTGGACGTGCTCGTGGAGGTGACGGCGGTGGTGCCGGCCGTGGTGGCGAGCGTGGTCCGCTCGGCGGTGCGGGAGGCACGCTCGGCGGCCTTCCGGCGAGCCTCCTCGGCGGCCTTCTTGCGCGCTTCCTCGGCGGCCTTCTTCTTGGCCTCGGCGAGGTCCGCCTTGGCCTGCTTCGCGGCCTTTGCGGCGGCTGCGTCACGTTCGGCCTGCAACTGGTAGTTCGCGGCGGCCTGCTGGGTGATGTCCGCAGACTGGGCCACCTGAGCGGCCAGGTCGGCCGTCAGGGTGGGCAGTTCGATGGTCTGTGTCACCGGCTCGGCGGCATGCGCTGACGACGCCGACGCACCGGCTACTGCCAGGGTGCCGAAGACGCCACTGGCAACTCCGGCCCGCATCGCGACCTTCGACGTGTTGCGCCGGGGTTTCCGGTGGCTGCGTATCTGAGCGGTGTGGGACATGGGAACAACCGGTACCAGGGGCTCCTTCATATCTTCAAGGAACGTGTGGTGCGCCACATTTGTTCAATAGAGCGCCCAAATTCCCGTGCCCCGGTTCTTTATTGACGACACAACGGACATTACGGGCGCACGCGATCATGCCTGTGATCATGGGCTTTCGTTGTTACGCCCGAAATGCCCCCGACCTATCACCGACGGGGCCTCCGGCCAAGTCCGGACCCCGGGCGCCCGTCGTGGATGTGGCAGAGGTCACGGAAAGGTCACTGCCGTGCGGCGGATGTGCGCGCCGAAGTCCGGCAGCCCCATATGTCACTTGAGTCCCATTGGTGAAGGGGTGCCGAGAGGTGGCGGTGAAGCGCTCCTTCCGGCTTGTGAACGAGTGAACGTGTCCACATCCCGCGCCGCCGTCCTCCTGATGTGTGAAAAGCGGCCCTATATCAAGGTCTTGACTCGTCGCGCCACTTTGCGTTGGACGCCGTTCATCTGATAATGCGCACCCCCTCTGACCTGCGGCGACGCGGCAAAATGTGACCAGTGGTGATCGCTCAGGTGCTTCGCGTGCGAAGATCGGCGCTCATCCGGCTTCATGATCGTTCGTCAGGTGGTAAAGATCACAAAGCTCATGCGATACTCCGTGTCGCACATCACAAAGCGTCGGGCATAGGATGCGAAGCGGGTGGGCTTGTGACCTGCTTCACATGTTCTCGATCTTCGCCGGGACAAGCGGGAGTGGTGAGGCATGTGGGGCGGCCACGGGTCCGGCCACGCTCCCCCAAGGTCTCGGATCCGCTCGACCGGGGGGGACCCCAAGCAGTCAGTACCGACTGAGAGGAGCGAGGAGCGGTGAACGCGTATGCGCCCATCCTCGTACTGGGAGCCCTCGGGGCAGGCTTTGCGATCTTCTCCGTGGTCATGGCCACCCTGATCGGGCCGAAGCGGTACAACCGCGCCCGGCTCGAGGCGTACGAGTGCGGTATCGAGCCGACCCCCACGCCGGCCGGCGGCGGGCGCTTCCCCATCAAGTACTACCTGACGGCGATGCTCTTCATCGTCTTCGACATCGAGATCGTCTTCCTCTATCCCTGGGCCGTCACTTTCGACGCCCTGGGTGTTTTCGGGCTCGTGGAGATGCTGCTCTTCGTGCTCACCGTCTTCGTCGCGTACGCGTACGTGTGGCGGCGCGGCGGCCTGGAATGGGACTGAGGGGCCTTAACAAGACATGGGACTCGAAGAAAAGCTGCCGAGCGGTTTCCTGCTGACCACCGTCGAGCAGATCGCGGGCTGGGTGCGCAAGGCGTCCGTCTTCCCGGCCACCTTCGGCCTCGCCTGCTGCGCGATCGAGATGATGACCACCGGCGCCGGTCGCTACGACCTGGCGCGCTTCGGCATGGAGGTCTTCCGCGGGTCGCCCCGGCAGGCGGACCTGATGATCGTGGCCGGCCGGGTCAGTCAGAAGATGGCGCCGGTCCTCAGGCAGGTCTACGACCAGATGCCCAATCCCAAGTGGGTGATCTCCATGGGTGTCTGCGCCTCCTCGGGCGGCATGTTCAACAACTACGCGATCGTCCAGGGCGTCGACCACATCGTCCCCGTCGACATCTATCTGCCCGGCTGCCCGCCCCGGCCCGAAATGCTGATGGACGCGATTCTCAAGCTCCACGAGAAGATCCAGACCTCCAAGCTCGGCGTGAACGCCGAGGAGGCGGCCCGCGAGGCGGAGGAGGCGGCGCTCAAGGCCCTGCCCACGATCGAGATGAAGGGGCTGCTGCGATGAGTGACGCCCACGGCAAGGGCGGGAACGGGCCCGCGAACGGGGTCAACCCGGAAAAGGAGCTCTCCCTGGAGAACCTCCCCGGTCAGCGGGGGCAGGGCGGGGAGGAGATCCGCGTCCAGCGCGGCATGTTCGGCGCCAACAACGGCGGCGACACCTCCGGCTACGGCGGTCTGGTCCGCTCCATCCGGATGCCGGGACCGGCGAGCCGGCCCTACGGCGGCTGGTTCGACGAGGTCGCCGACGAACTCGAGGGCGCGCTGGAGGAGCAGGGCCTCCTGCCGGAGAACGCGATCGAGAAGACGGTCGTCGACCGCGGCGAGCTCACCTTCCACATCGAGCGCGAGCACCTGGTCCGCGTCGCCCGCACCCTGCGCGACGACCCGGCCCTGCGCTTCGAGCTGTGCACCGGCGTCAGCGGCGTCCACTACCCGAACGACAAGGGCCGCGAGCTGCACGCCGTCTACCACCTGCGCTCGATCACCCACAACCGGCTGATCCGCCTCGAGGTCAGCGTCCCCGACAGCGACCCGCACATCCCGTCGCTGGTGTCGGTCTATCCGACCAACGACTGGCACGAGCGCGAGACCTACGACTTCTTCGGCATCGTCTTCGACGGCCACCCGGCCCTGACACGGATCATCATGCCGGACGACTGGCAGGGCCATCCGCAGCGCAAGGACTACCCCCTCGGCGGCATCCCCGTCGAGTACAAGGGCGCCCAGATCCCGGCTCCGGACCAGCGGAGGTCCTACTCATGAGCACGCAGCACGCGACTCCGCGCGAGACCACCGAGGGAACCGTCTACACCGTCACCGGCGGCGACTGGGACGAGGTCGTCGAGTCCGCGGCCCGTGCCGACGACGAGCGCATCGTCGTCAACATGGGTCCCCAGCACCCCTCCACCCACGGGGTGCTGCGGCTGATCCTGGAGATCGACGGCGAGACGGTCACCGAGGCCCGCTGCGGCATCGGCTATCTGCACACCGGCATCGAGAAGAACCTCGAGTACCGGACGTGGACCCAGGGCACCACGTTCGTGACGCGCATGGACTACCTCACGCCGTTCTTCAACGAGACGGCGTACTGCCTCGCGGTCGAGAAGCTGCTCGGCATCGAGGACCAGATCCCGGACCGGGCCTCGGTCATCCGGGTGCTCCTGATGGAGCTGAACCGGCTCTCCTCCCACCTGGTGTGCATCGCCACCGGCGGCATGGAGCTCGGCGCCACCACGATCATGATCTACGGGTTCCGTGATCGTGAAATGATTCTCGACCTCTACGAGCTCATCACGGGCCTGCGGATGAACCACGCGTACATCCGGCCCGGCGGACTCGCCCAGGACCTGCCGCCCGGCGCGGTGGACCAGATCCGCGAGTTCGTCAAGAAGATGAAGAAGAACCTCCCGGAGTACGACAAGCTCGCCACCGGGAACCCCATCTTCAAGGCCCGGATGCAGGACATCGGCTACCTCGACCTGGCCGGCTGCATGGCCCTCGGCGTCACCGGCCCGATCCTGCGCTCCACCGGCCTGCCACACGACCTGCGCAAGGCGCAGCCCTACTGCGGCTACGAGACCTACGACTTCGACATCCCGACCGCCGACACCTGCGACGCCTACGGCCGCTTCCTGATCCGGCTGGAGGAGATGCGCCAGTCGCTCAGGATCATCGAGCAGTGCCTGGACCGGCTGGAGCCGGGCCCGGTCATGGTCGCCGACAAGAAGATCGCCTGGCCCGCCCAGCTCGCCCTGGGACCGGACGGCCTCGGCAACTCCCTCGACCACATCAAGAAGATCATGGGCACCTCCATGGAGGCCCTGATCCACCACTTCAAGCTGGTCACCGAGGGCTTCCGCGTCCCGCCGGGACAGGCGTACGCGGCGGTCGAATCGCCCAAGGGCGAACTCGGGGTGCACGTCGTCTCCGACGGCGGCACCCGCCCCTACCGGGTCCACTTCCGCGATCCGTCCTTCACCAACCTGCAGGCGATGGCGGCGATGTGCGAGGGCGGCCAGGTCGCCGACGTCATCGTCGCCGTCGCGTCCATCGACCCCGTGATGGGAGGCGTCGACCGGTGACCACCAGTTCTTCGGAGCGGGGCGTCGACCTGGGCATGCCCGAACCGCCCGCCCCCACCTACCCGGACGACGTCCGCACCCGGCTCGAGCGGGACGCGCGCGAGATCATCGCCCGCTACCCCGACTCCCGGTCGGCCCTGCTGCCGCTGCTGCACCTGGTGCAGTCGGAGGAGGGATACGTCTCGCGCACCGGGATGCGGTTCTGCGCGGACGTGCTCGGCCTGACCACGGCCGAGGTCACCGCGGTCGCCACCTTCTACACCATGTACCGGCGCAAGCCGTCCGGCGACTACCACGTGGGCGTCTGCACCAACACCCTGTGCGCCGTCATGGGCGGTGACGCCATCTTCGAGACGCTCCAGGAGCACCTCGGCGTCGGCAACGGCGAGACCACCGACGACGGCAAGGTCACCCTGGAGCACATCGAGTGCAACGCGGCCTGCGACTACGCGCCGGTCGTGATGATCAACTGGGAGTTCTTCGACAACCAGACCCCGGAGAGCGCCAGGCGCCTGGTCGACGACCTCCGCGCGGGACGGACGGTGACCCCCACCCGCGGTGCGCCGCTGTGCACCTTCAAGGAGACCGCCCGGATCCTGGCGGGCTTCCCCGACGAGCGCCCGGGGGCGACGGAGGCCGGCGGCAGCGCCGGACCCGCCTCGCTGGCGGGCCTCCGCCTGGCCAAGGGAGAGGCCCCGCCCGCACGCGTGGTCCACCCGCGCGGCGGCGAACCGGTCCCCGAGCCGCAGGACACCGCCGTGCACCGGCCGTCCCCGGCCGAGCACCTGAGCTCGCACGACGCTCCGCAGAAGACGTCCGCGTCCGATCCGGCCCACCCGGCAGGACCCGTCGGAGAGGAGGGGGAGGGATGACCTTGGCACCCGAGAACGGGGACACCGCCCGCCCGAGCGGATTCGAGAGCGGGGGAGAGAACGGCGCCGAGAAGCTGCTCGCACCCGTGCTGTCGGCCTTCTGGGACGAGGACAGGTCCTGGACGCTGGACGTGTACCGCAGGCACGAGGGGTACGAGGGGCTCCGCAAGGCGCTCACCATGTCGCCGGACGAGGTGATCGCGTACGTCAAGGACTCCGGTCTGCGCGGACGCGGCGGCGCGGGCTTCCCGACGGGAATGAAGTGGCAGTTCATCCCCCAGGGAGACGGCAAACCCCACTACCTGGTGGTCAACGCCGACGAGTCGGAGCCCGGGACCTGCAAGGACATCCCGCTCCTGTTCGCCAACCCGCACAGCCTCATCGAGGGCATCGTGATCGCCTGCTACGCCATCAGGTCGTCGCATGCCTTCATCTATCTGCGGGGCGAGGTCGTCCCCGTCCTGCGGCGGCTGCACTCGGCCGTGCGCGAGGCCTACGCGGCCGGCTACCTCGGCAGGAACATCCTGGGCAGCGGCCTCGACGTCGAACTCACCGTACACGCCGGCGCGGGCGCGTACATCTGCGGCGAGGAGACCGCGCTGCTGGACTCCCTCGAAGGCCGCCGCGGTCAGCCACGGCTCCGTCCCCCCTTCCCCGCCGTCGCGGGCCTCTACGCGTGCCCGACCGTGGTGAACAACGTCGAGTCCATCGCGTCGGTTCCCTCGATCCTGAAGAACGGCAAGGAATGGTTCCGGTCGATGGGCAGCGAGAAGTCCCCGGGCTTCACGCTCTACTCGCTCAGCGGCCATGTGGCCAACCCCGGCCAGTACGAGGCCCCGCTCGGCATCACCCTGCGTCAGCTGCTCGACATCAGCGGCGGGATGCGCCCCGGGCACCGGCTGAAGTTCTGGACACCGGGCGGCTCCTCGACGCCGATGTTCACCGAGGAGCACCTCGACGTCCCGCTCGACTACGAGGGGGTCAGCGCCGCGGGGTCCATGCTCGGCACCAAGGCCCTGCAGTGCTTCGACGAGACGACCTGCGTGGTGCGGGCCGTGACCCGGTGGACCGAGTTCTACGCCCACGAGTCCTGCGGCAAGTGCACGCCGTGCCGCGAAGGGACCTACTGGATGGTGCAGTTGCTGCGGGACATCGAGGCCGGCAAGGGCGTCATGTCCGACCTCGACAAGCTGTACGACATCGCCGACAACGTCAACGGCAAGTCCTTCTGCGCCCTCGGTGACGGCTCCGCCTCCCCGATCTTCTCCTCCCTGAAGTACTTCCGCGAGGAGTACGAGCAGCACATCACGGGCCGGGGCTGCCCCTTCGACCCGGCCAAGTCCACGGCCTGGGCCGACCGCACGGAGGTGACCGCATGACCGTGACCACCAACGCTCCCACGGGCGGAGGAGAAGCGGCGGTCCCGCCGGAGGATCTGGTCACGCTGACCATCGACGGCATCCAGATCAGCGTGCCCAAGGGCACCCTGGTCATCCGGGCCGCCGAACAGCTCGGCATCGAGATCCCCCGGTTCTGCGACCACCCCCTGCTCGACCCGGCCGGCGCCTGCCGGCAGTGCATCGTCGAGGTCGAGGGCCAGCGCAAGCCGATGGCCTCCTGCACCATCACCTGCACCGACGGGATGGTCGTCAGGACGCACCTGACCTCGCCGGTCGCCGAGAAGGCCCAGAAGGGTGTGATGGAGCTGCTGCTCATCAACCACCCGCTGGACTGCCCGGTCTGCGACAAGGGCGGCGAGTGCCCGCTGCAGAACCAGGCCATGTCGCACGGCAACGCCGAGTCCCGCTTCAACGGCAGGAAGCGGACGTACGCCAAGCCCGTCCCGATCTCCTCCCAGGTGCTGCTCGACCGCGAGCGGTGCGTGCTGTGCGCCCGCTGCACCCGCTTCTCCCGCCAGATCGCCGGCGACCCGATGATCGACCTGGTCGAGCGGGGCGCGCTGCAGCAGGTCGGCACCGGCGAGGGCGACCCCTTCGAGTCGTACTTCTCCGGCAACACCATCCAGATCTGCCCGGTCGGCGCGCTCACCTCGGCGGCGTACCGGTTCCGCGCCCGCCCCTTCGACCTGGTCTCCTCGCCGTCGGTGTGCGAGCACTGCGCGGGCGGCTGCGCCATCCGCACCGACCACCGGCGCGGCAAGGTCCTGCGGCGGCTCGCCGCCGAGGACCCCGAGGTCAACGAGGAGTGGATCTGCGACAAGGGGCGCTTCGCGTTCCGGTACGCGCAGCTGAAGGACCGGCTCACCACGCCCCTGGTGCGCAACCCCGAGGGCGAGCTGGTCCCGGCGTCCTGGCCGGACGCGCTGGAGATCGCCGCCCAGGGACTGCTCGCCTCGCGCGGGCGGACCGGTGTGCTCATCGGCGGCCGGCTCACCGTCGAGGACGCCTACGCCTACAGCAAGTTCGCACGCGTGGCCCTGGGCACCAACGACATCGACTTCCGCGCCCGTGCGCACAGCAGCGAGGAGGCCGACTTCCTGGCCGCCCGGGTCGCCGGCCGCGGCCGGGACCTGGACGGCAGCGGGGTCACCTACACCTCCCTGGAGAAGGCGCCCGCCGTCCTGCTCGTCGGATTCGAGTCCGAGGAGGAGGCCCCCGGCGTCTTCCTCAGGCTCCGCAAGGCCTGGCGCAAGCACGGACAGAAGGTGTTCGCGCTGGCCACGCACGCCACCCGGGGCCTGCGCAAGGCGGGCGGCACCCTGCTGCCGGCCGCGCCCGGCACCGAGACCGAGTGGCTGGACGCGCTCGCGAGCGGTGTCGGACTGGAGGCCGAGGGCGCCGAGGCCGCCCAGGCACTGCGCGCCGAGGGCTCGGTCATCGTCGTCGGCGAGCGGCTCGCGGCGGTCGCCGGCGGTCTGACCGCCGCCGTACGGGCCGCGACCGCCACCGGCGCGAAGCTGGTGTGGATCCCGCGCCGGGCGGGCGAGCGCGGTGCCGTCGAGGCCGGCGCGCTGCCGTCGCTGCTGCCGGGCGGGCGTCCGGCGACCGACCCGCGCGCCCGGGAGGAGGTCGCCGCGCTCTGGGGCGTCGCCGAACTCCCGCACCGCTACGGCCGTGACACCGGCCAGATCATCGAGGCCGCGGCCGGCGGCGAGCTGCAGGCGCTGCTCGTGGCCGGTGTGGAGGTCGCCGACCTGCCCGATCCGGCCCGCGCGCGCGAGGCGCTGTCCGAGGTGGGGTTCGTGGTGTCGCTGGAACTGCGGCCCAGCGAGGTCACCGAGCACGCGGACGTGGTCCTTCCCGTCGCCGCCGTCGCCGAGAAGGCCGGCACCTTCCTCAACTGGGAGGGCCGGGTCCGCCCCTTCGAGGCCGCGCTCAAGCCCGACCAGATGACCCGCGCACTGCCGCCCACCGACGCGCGCGTCCTGCAGATGCTGGCCGACGCCATGGACGTCCACCTGGGACTGCCGGACCTGCGGACCGTGCGCGCCGAACTGGACCGGCTGGGCGCCTGGACCGGCCCGCGCGCCGACGACCCGCAGGAGAGCAAGGGGGCACTGCCCCGGCCCGCCGCCGGGGAGGCCGTGCTCGCCGGGCACCGTCTGCTGCTCGACCGGGGCGTGATGCAGGAGGGCGACGAGGCGCTCGCCGGCACCCGGCACGCCGCACGCGCACGCGTGTCCCCCGCCACGGCCGCCGAGGCGGGCGTCGCGGACGGCGAGCTGCTCACCGTGACCGGCCCCGCCGGAGCGGTCTCCCTTCCGCTGGAGATCACCGAGATGCCCGACCGGGTGGTGTGGCTCCCGCTGAACTCCGTCGGCGGGGGTGTCGCCTCCGACACCGGGGCGCTGCCCGGCTCCCTCGTCCGTATCGGCCCGGCGACGTCCTCGGCCGGAGCCCCCAAGGAGGTGGAGGCATGAGCCCGTACCTCGCCGCTGAGAACCTCTCGATGTTCGGCACCGACCCGTGGTGGCTGGTCCTCCTCAAGGCGGTGTTCTGCTTCGCCTTCCTGCTGGTGACCGTGCTGTTCTCCATCGTCTGGGAGCGCAAGGTCGTCGCCTGGATGCAGCTGCGCATCGGCCCCAACCGCCACGGCCCCTGGGGTCTGCTCCAGTCGCTGGCCGACGGCGTGAAGCTGATGCTCAAGGAGGACGTCGTCGTCAAGCGCGCGGACAAGGTGGTCTACGTCCTCGCGCCGATCGTCGCGGCCGTCCCGGCCTTCATGGCGATCGCGGTGATCCCCTTCGGGCCGGCCGACAACCAGGTCTCGATCTTCGGGCACCGCACCGCGATGCAGCTGACCGACCTGCCGATCGCGGTGCTCTACCTCCTCGCGGTCGCCTCCGTCGGCATCTACGGCATCGTGCTGGCGGGCTGGAGCTCCGGGTCCACCTACCCGCTCCTCGGCGGCCTGCGGTCCTGCGCCCAGATGATCTCCTACGAGATCGCCATGGGCGTCGCGTTCGCCTCCGTGTTCCTGTACTCGGGGTCGATGTCGACCTCGGCGATCGTCGAGCAGCAGCACGACCGCTGGTACATCCTGCTGCTGCCGTTCTCCTTCGTCCTCTACATCGTCACGATGGTCGGCGAGACCAACCGCGCCCCGTTCGACATGCCGGAGTCCGAGGGCGACCTGGTCGGCGGCTTCAACACCGAGTACTCGTCCATCAAGTTCGCGATGTTCATGCTCGCCGAGTACGTGAACATGGTGACGGTCTCGGCGGTGGCGACCACGCTGTTCCTGGGCGGCTGGCGGGCCCCCTGGCCGATCAGCGCCTTCTGGGCGGGCGCCAACCAGGGCTGGTGGCCGTTGCTCTGGTTCGTGATCAAGGTCCAGCTGCTGCTGTTCTTCTTCATCTGGCTGCGCGGCACGCTCCCGCGGGTCCGCTACGACCAGCTGATGAAGCTCGGCTGGAAGGTGCTCATCCCGCTCTCCGTGACCTGGCTGATGCTCGTCGCGACCGTGCGGGCGCTGCGCAACGAGAACCACGACTTCGCCGACATCGCCCTGTACATCGGCGGCGCCGTGCTGACCGTCCTGATCCTCTCCTTCGTCGTCGACCTGTTCCGCGAGCGGGCGAAGGCCGCCGAGAAGCCCGCCGCCCGGCCCGCCGTCTTCGACCCGATGGCCGGCGGGTTCCCCGTGCCGCCGCTGCCGGGGCAGGAGCTGCCCCCGGTGCCGCGGCGCCGGCCGCGCCGGGAGCGCGAACTGGTCGTCAGTGGCGGTCCCGACACCGACCGTGATGGATCTCTGGATGGAAAGGAGGCGTCCGATGGCTGAGGAGCCCAAGGAGGGCAAGCCGGGTTTCCTGAATCCGGTGGCCGGCTTCGGCGTGACCTTCAAGGCCATGTTCAAGAAGCGGCTGACGGAGCAGTACCCGGAGGAGAAGAAGCCCACCGCTCCGCGCTTCCACGGACGGCACCAGCTCAACCGCCATCCGGACGGCCTGGAGAAGTGCGTCGGCTGCGAGCTGTGCGCCTGGGCCTGCCCCGCCGACGCCATCTACGTGGAGGGCGCCGACAACACCGACGAGGAGCGCTACTCGCCGGGCGAGCGGTACGGCCGCGTCTACCAGATCAACTACGCCCGCTGCATCCTGTGCGGGCTGTGCATCGAGGCGTGCCCCACGCGCGCGCTGACGATGACCAACGAGTACGAACTGGCCGACTCCAGCCGCGCCAATCTCATCTACACCAAGGAGCAGCTGCTCGCCGGTCTCGAGGAGGGCATGGTCGACACCCCGCACGCCATGTACCCGGGGACCGACGAACAGGACTACTACCGGGGGCTGGTGACGGAGGCCGCACCCGGCACGGTGCGCCAGGTCGCCGTCTCCAAGGGAGAGGTTCCGCAGGACGCCTCCTCCGCCTCCGGTGAGGACGAACCCGCGTCGGAGAAGGTGATCGGCCGATGACCGCTCAGCTCGCCGCCTACTCCACCTCCACCGGAGAGGCCGTCCAGTTCTGGATCCTCGGCACCCTCGCGGTGCTCGGCGCCCTGTGCACCGTCTTTCTGAAGAAGGCCGTGCACAGCGCGCTGTGCCTGGCCGGCACCATGATCGTCCTGGCGGTGTTCTACCTCGCCAACGGCGCCTATTTCCTGGGCATCGTGCAGATCGTCGTCTACACCGGCGCGATCATGATGCTGTTCCTGTTCGTGGTGATGCTCGTCGGCGTGACCGCGGCGGACTCCCTGAAGGAGACCATCAAGGGCCAGCGCTGGCTGGCCCTGCTGTGCGGGCTCGGCTTCGGCATCCTGCTCTTCGCGGGCATCGGCCACGCCTCCCTCAAGGACTTCGAAGGCATCGGCAGGGCGAACGCCAACGGCAATGTGGAGGGCCTGGCCTCCCTCATCTTCACCCGGTACGTGTTCGCCTTCGAGCTCACCGGTGTCCTGCTCATCACGGCCGCCGTCGGCGCCATGGTGCTCACCCACCGCCAGCGCATCGGGCGGGCCCGGACCCAGCGCGAGCTGGCCGAGCAGCGGGTGCGCGAGGGCAAGCACCTGCCGCCGCTGCCGGCACCCGGTGTCTACGCCCGGCACAACGCCGTGGACATCGCCGGTCTGCTGC
Source organism: Streptomyces thermovulgaris (assembly GCF_002155915.1). GTDB lineage: Bacteria > Actinomycetota > Actinomycetes > Streptomycetales > Streptomycetaceae > Streptomyces > Streptomyces thermovulgaris. The sequence continues at coordinate 13,469 of NZ_MUME01000066.1, forward strand.
CCGACGGCACCCCCTCCGAGCTCACCGTCAACAAGACGCTGCGCGAGCGCGGCCAGATCCGGGACGTCTCCGCGGAGGCGCTCAACGATCTGAGGGCCCTGGAGCAGCGCGCCGAGGAGCGTCTCGAGCGCACCGCGATCGAGGCGGCGACCTTCAAGCGGCCCGAGGAGGCGTCGAAGTGAATCCCGTCAACTACCTCTACCTCGCCGCCCTGCTGTTCACGATCGGTGCCACCGGTGTGCTGATCCGGCGCAACGCCATCGTGCTCTTCATGTGCATCGAGCTGATGCTGAACGCCTGCAATCTCGCGCTCGTCGCCTTCTCCCGGATGCACGGCAACCTCGACGGCCAGATCGTCGCGTTCTTCACGATGGTCGTCGCCGCAGCGGAAGTCGTGGTCGGGCTCGCGATCATCGTGTCGCTGTTCCGTTCCCGCCACTCGGCCTCGGTCGACGACGCCAGCCTGATGAAGCTGTAAGGGGTCGGAAGAATCGTGGAGAACATGATTGCGCTGCTGATCGCGGCGCCTCTGCTCGGAGCGGCCGTCCTCCTGGTCGGCGGCCGGCGTCTCGACGCCGTCGGCCACTGGATCGGCACACTGCTCGCGTCCGCCTCCTTCGTGATCGGCCTGGTCCTCTTCGCCGATCTGCTCGGCCGGGAGGCCGAGCAGCGGACCGTGGTCCAGCACCTGTTCAGCTGGATCCCGGTGGCCGGCTTCCAGGCGGACGTCGCGTTCCGTCTCGACCAGCTGTCGATGACGTTCGTGCTGCTGATCACCGGCGTCGGCTCGCTGATCCATGTGTACTCGATCGGGTACATGGAGCACGACGAGCGCCGCCGCCGGTTCTTCGGCTATCTGAACCTGTTCCTCGCGGCGATGCTGCTGCTCGTCCTCGCCGACAACTACCTGCTGCTGTACTTCGGCTGGGAGGGCGTCGGCCTCGCCTCCTACCTGCTGATCGGCTTCTGGCAGCACAAGCCCAGCGCGGCCACGGCCGCGAAGAAGGCCTTCCTGGTCAACCGGGTCGGCGACATGGGCCTGTCGATCGCGATCATGCTGATGTTCCTGACCTTCGGGTCCTTCGCCTTCGAGCCGGTCCTGAGCCAGGTGGGCGACACCTCCGAGGGCAGGCTCACCGCGATCGGCCTGATGCTGCTGCTGGCCGCCTGCGGCAAGTCCGCCCAGGTGCCGCTGCAGTCCTGGCTCGGTGATGCGATGGAGGGCCCGACCCCGGTCTCCGCCCTCATCCACGCCGCCACGATGGTGACCGCGGGCGTCTACCTGATCGTCCGCTCCGGCGCGATCTTCAACGCGGCGCCCGACGCGCAGCTCGCCGTCACGGTGGTCGGCGCGGTCACGCTGCTGTTCGGTGCGGTCGTCGGATGCGCGAAGGACGACATCAAGAAGGCGCTGGCCGCCTCGACCATGTCGCAGATCGGCTACATGATGCTGGCCGCGGGCCTCGGCCCCCTCGGCTACGTCTTCGCGATCATGCACCTGGTGACGCACGGCTTCTTCAAGGCCGGGCTGTTCCTCGGGGCCGGTTCGGTCATGCACGGCATGAACGACGAGGTCGACATGCGCAAGTACGGCGGCCTGCGCCGGTACATGCCGGTCACCTTCGTCACCTTCGGCCTCGGCTATCTCGCCATCATCGGCTTCCCGGGCCTGTCCGGCTTCTTCTCCAAGGACAAGATCATCGAGGCGGCCTTCGCCAAGGGCGGCACCGAGGGCTGGATCCTCGGCGGCGTGGCCCTGCTGGGCGCGGCCGTCACCGCGTTCTACATGACGCGCGTGATGCTGATGACGTTCTTCGGCGAGGAGCGCTGGCGCGACCGGGCGGAGGCCTCCGGCCAGGCCGCCGCGACGCCGCACGAGTCGCCCGGGGTCATGACGATCCCCATGATCGTGCTGGCCGTGGGGTCGGTCTTCGGCGGTGCGTTCTTCAGCATCGGCGACCGCTTCCTGCACTGGCTGGAGCCGGTCACCGGGCACAGCGAGGGCCACCCGCCGGTCGGTGCCTGGGCGGTCACCGCGGCGACCGTGGTGTGCCTGCTGATCGGCGTGGCCGTCGCCTGGGCCCAGTACGGCCGCAGGCCGGTCCCGGCCGTCGCCCCGCGCGGGTCGCTGCTCACCCGGGCCGCCCGGCGCGACCTGTTCCAGGACGACTTCAACCATGTGGTCCTGGTCCGCGGCGGTGAGCACCTCACCCGGTCCCTGGTGTACGTCGACCACACCCTGGTCGACGGCGTCGTCAACGGTGCGGCGGCCTCGGTCGGCGGTCTGTCCGGGCGGATGCGCCGGCTGCAGAACGGCTTCGCCCGCTCCTACGCGGTCTCGATGTTCGGCGGTGCGGCCCTGCTGGTGGCCGCGACCCTGCTGATGAGGGCGGTCTGATACCGATGTCCTTTCCTCTGCTGACAGCGACGGCGGCGCTCCCGGCCGTCGGGGCCGTCGCCACGGCCGCCGTGCCGGCCGCACGGCGCACCGCCGCCAAGTGGCTTGCGCTGGCCTTCTCGCTCGGCACGCTCGCGCTGGCGGCCACCATCCTGGTCCGCTTCGACCCGGGCGGCGCCCGCTACCAGCTCACCGAGTCCCACTCCTGGATCGCGGCCTTCGGGGTCCGCTACGAACTGGGCGTGGACGGCATCGCGGTGGCGCTGATCGGGCTGACCGCCCTGCTCGTCCCGTTCGTGATGCTGGCGGGCTGGCACGACGCCGACCCGCTGGAGACCGGAAGCCGCCGCTGGCGGCCCACTCAGGGCTTCTTCGCCCTGATCCTGGCGCTCGAGGCGATGGTGATCCTCTCCTTCGAGGCCACCGACGTCTTCCTCTTCTACATCTTCTTCGAGGCCATGCTGATCCCGCTGTACTTCCTGATCGGCGGCTTCGGGGACCGTGCCCACGAGCGCGGGGAGAAGGCGGCCTCGACGCAGCGGTCGTACGCGGCGGTGAAGTTCCTGCTCTACAACCTGGCCGGCGGTCTGATCATGCTGGCCGCGGTGATCGGCCTGTACGTGGTGGCCGGGAGCTTCTCGCTCACCGAGATCGCCCAGGCCCGTGCCGACGGCTCGCTGCGGATGGCGACCGGTGTCGAACGCTGGCTGTTCCTCGGCTTCTTCTTCGCCTTCGCGGTGAAGGCGCCGCTGTGGCCGCTGCACACCTGGCTGCCCAACGCCATGCAGGAGTCCACCGCGCCGGTCGCCGTCCTCATCACGGCGGTGGTCGACAAGGTGGGCACCTTCGCGATGCTCCGCTTCTGCCTCCAGCTCTTCCCGGAGGCGAGCACATGGGCCACACCGGTCGTCCTGGTCCTGGCCCTGATCAGCATCATCTACGGCGCGCTGCTGGCGGTCGGCCAGCGGGACATCAAGCGCCTGATCGCCTACGCGTCGATCTCGCACTTCGGCTTCATCATCATGGGCATCTTCGCGATGACCAGTCAGGGCCAGTCCGGGGCGACGCTCTACATGGTCAACCACGGTCTGTCGACGGCCGTGCTCATGCTGATCGCCGGCTTCCTGATCTCCCGCCGCGGCTCCCGGCTCATCGCCGACTACGGCGGGGTGCAGAAGGTCGCCCCGGTGCTCGCCGGCACGTTCCTGATCGGCAGCCTCGCCACCCTGTCGCTGCCGGGACTCGCGCCCTTCGTCAGTGAGTTCCTGGTCCTGGTCGGCACGTTCACGCGCTACCCGGCGATCGGCATCGCCGCCACCCTCGGCATCGTGCTCGCCGCGCTGTACACCCTCGTCCTCTACCAGAGGACGATGACCGGCCCGGTCAGGAAGGAGGTCTCGGCGATGCCGGACCTGCGGGTGCGGGAGCTGGTGGTCGTGGCCCCGCTGATCGTGCTGCTGATCTTCCTGGGCGTCTATCCCAAGCCCGTCACGGACATCGTCAACCCGGCGGTCCAGCAGACCATGTCCGACGTACACCAGACCGACCCCAAGCCCGAGGTGGAGGCGGCCAAGTGAGCACAGCAGCCGTCCACAGCCTGTGGACAATCGCGGCCGACCCGATTCCCAGGATCGACGCGCCGAAGATCGAATACGGGCAGCTGTCGCCCGTCCTGATCGTCGTGGGCGCGGCGATCGTCGGGATGCTCATCGAGGCGTTCGTCCCGCGCAGGGCGCGCTACTACGCGCAGGTGTTCGTGTCCGTCGTCGCGCTCTGCGCCTCGTTCGCCGCGGTCGTCGCGCTGGCGGCGCAGGGGTACGGCACCACCAAGGCGCACATCGCGGCCATGGGCGCCGTCGCCGTCGACGGACCCGCCCTGTTCCTCCAGGGCACGATCCTGCTGGCGGCCCTGGTCGGCCTGTTCACCTTCGCCGAGCGGCGACTGGACCCGGCCGCGCACGGCAACCGGGTCGACTCCTTCGCCGCGCAGGCGTCCTCCGTGCCGGGCAGCGACAGCGAGAAGGCGGCGGTCAAGGCCGGTCTCACCACCACCGAGGTCTTCCCGCTGCTCCTCTTCGCGGTCGCCGGCCTGCTGGTCTTCCCCGCGGCCAACGACCTGCTGGCCCTGTTCGTGGCCCTGGAGGTCCTCTCCCTCCCGCTGTACCTGCTGTGCGCCCTGGCCCGCCGCAGGCGGCTGATGTCGCAGGAGGCCGCGGTCAAGTACTTCCTGCTGGGCGCGTTCGCCTCCGCGTTCACCCTGTTCGGCATCGCCCTGCTGTACGGGTACGCGGGCTCGGTGTCGTACGCGGCCATCGCGCAGGTCGTCGACGGGAACGTGCCCCACATCACCCCGGCGCTGGCCAACACCATGGGCAACGACGCCCTGCTGCTCATCGGCGCCGCGATGGTCGTGATGGGGCTGCTGTTCAAGGTGGGCGCCGTGCCGTTCCACATGTGGACGCCGGACGTCTACCAGGGCGCGCCGACCCCGGTCACCGGGTTCATGGCGGCGGCGACCAAGGTGGCGGCCTTCGGCGCGCTGCTGCGGCTGCTGTACGTCGTGCTGCCGGGGATGCGCTGGGACTGGCGGCCGGTGATGTGGGCGGTCGCGATCGTCACCATGCTGGTCGGTGCGATCGTCGCCATCACGCAGACCGACATCAAGCGGCTGCTGGCGTACTCGTCGATCGCCCACGCCGGCTTCATCCTCGCGGGTGTCATCGCGACCTCGCGGGACGGCGTCTCCTCCGTCCTGTTCTACCTGGCCGCGTACTCCTTCGTGACGATCGGCGCCTTCGCCGTGGTCACCCTGGTCCGCGACGCCGGCGGCGAGGCCACGCACCTGTCCGGGTGGGCGGGGCTCGGCCGCCGTTCGCCGCTGGTGGCGGCCGTCTTCGCGGTGTTCCTGCTGGCCTTCGCGGGCATTCCGCTGACCTCCGGCTTCACGGGGAAGTTCGCCGTCTTCAGGGCGGCGGCGGAGGGCGGCGCGGTCCCGCTGGTCGTGATCGGTGTGATCGCCTCCGCGGTCGCCGCGTTCTTCTACATCCGCGTGATCGTCCTGATGTTCTTCAGCGAGCCGCGGCCGGAGGGACCGACGGTGGCGGTGCCCTCGCCGCTGACGATGGCGGCGATCGCCGTGGGCGTGGTGGCCACGGTGGTGCTCGGCGTGGCGCCGCAGTACTTCCTGGACCTGGCGAACCAGGCGGGAGTCTTCGTGCGCTGAGGACGCTCCCGCTTCCTGCCGCAACGCCGCTGCCCGGCACCCTGCGAGGGGATGCCGGGCAGCGGCGTTGCGGGGGTGCTGCGCCCCGGGCCCTTCCCGGCCCTTCCCGGCCCTCCCCGGCCCTTCCTGGGCTCTCCCCGCCGTCTCCTGCCGCTCTTCCGGCCGCTCCTCCTGGTACGAGGGCCCGGGGCGGGAGGGGCCGGAGGGCGACGGGAGTCTGTGGACAACTCCCGGGACCGTCGGTGCCGCCCCCTAAGGTGGGGAGCAGCGGTCGAAGGACGACGGACGGGGGACGGGCGATGGGCGGGACGGACGGTGGCACCGGGATGCCGGTGAGCCGGAGCGAGGCGCTGGCCACGCTGCGGCGGGTCTTCGGATACGAGGCCTTCCGGGGCGAGCAGGAAGCGATCGTCGAGCATGTGGTGGCGGGCGGCGACGCCGTGGTCCTCATGCCCACCGGCGGCGGCAAGTCGCTGTGCTACCAGATCCCGGCCCTGATCCGCCCCGGCACGGGCGTCGTCGTCTCGCCGCTGATCGCCCTCATGCAGGACCAGGTGGACGCGCTGCGGGCCCTGGGCGTGCGCGCCGGATTCATCAACTCCACCCAGGACTTCGACGAGCGGCGGGTGGTGGAGGCGGAGTTCCTGGCCGGCGAGCTCGACCTGCTCTACCTGGCGCCGGAGCGGCTGCGCCTGGAGGCCACGCTCGACCTGCTCTCCCGCGGCAAGATCTCCGTCTTCGCCATCGACGAGGCGCACTGCGTGTCCCAGTGGGGCCACGACTTCCGCCCCGACTACCTGGCGCTGTCGCTGCTGGGCGAGCGCTGGCCGGAGGTGCCGCGGATCGCGCTCACGGCGACGGCCACCCCCGCCACGCACCAGGAGATCACCCGGCGGCTGGACATGCCGCGGGCCCGGCACTTCGTGGCGAGCTTCGACCGGCCCAACATCCAGTACCGGATCGTGCCCAAGACCGACCCCAGAAAGCAGCTGCTGGCCTTCATCCAGCAGGAGCACCCGGGCGACGCGGGCATCGTGTACTGCCTGTCGCGCGCCTCGGTGGAGAGGACCGCGGAGTTCCTCACCCGCCACGGCATCGAGGCGCTGCCCTACCACGCCGGCCTGGACGCGGGCACCCGCGCCGCGCACCAGTCCCGCTTCCTGCGCGAGGACGGCCTGGTCGTGGTCGCCACCATCGCCTTCGGCATGGGCATCGACAAGCCGGACGTACGGTTCGTCGCCCATCTCGACCTGCCCAAGTCGGTCGAGGGCTACTACCAGGAGACCGGCCGCGCGGGGCGCGACGGACTGCCGTCGACCGCCTGGATGGCCTACGGCCTGAACGACGTCGTGCAGCAGCGCAAGCTCATCCAGTCCGGCGAGGGCGACGAGGCCTTCCGCCGCCGGGCCCAGGCCCATCTGGACGCGATGCTCGCCCTGTGCGAGACGGTGGAGTGCCGCCGCGGCCGGCTCCTCGCCTACTTCGGCCAGGAACCGGACCCGGCCGGCTGCGGCAACTGCGACACCTGTCTGACCCCGCCCGAGACCTGGGACGGCACGGTCGCGGCCCAGAAGGTGCTCTCCACGGTGGTGCGGCTGAAGCGGGAGCGGGGCCAGAAGTTCGGCGCGGGGCAGATCATCGACATCCTGCTCGGCCGGCGCACCGCCAAGGTGATCCAGTTCGACCACGACCAGCTGTCCGTCTTCGGTGTCGGCACGGAGCTCACCGAGGGCGAATGGCGGGGCGTCGTCCGGCAGTTGCTGGCCCTGGGCCTGCTCGCGGTCGAGGGCGAGTACGGCACGCTGGTGCTGACCGACGCCAGCGCCCCGGTGCTGCGCGGCGAGCGCACGGTGCCGCTGCGCAAGGAGCCGGGGAAACCGGCCGCGGCCCGCACGCCGGCCGCCCGGGCCGACCGCAGGCCCAAGGCGGCGGCCGAACTGCCGGAGGAACTGCTCCCCGCCTTCGAGGCCCTGCGTGCCTGGCGTGCCGAACAGGCCCGGGAGCAGGGCGTCCCGGCCTATGTCGTCTTCCACGACGCCACCTTGCGGGAGATCGTCACCCTCTGGCCGACGTCCGTGGCGCAGCTCGGCACGGTCGGCGGCATCGGCGAGAAGAAGCTGGCGACGTACGGGGAAGGGGTGCTCGCGGTGCTCGCGTCGCTGGGCGGGCCGCCCGGCACCGGGACGGCCGGTGCCCCCGCGGCCGGTCCGGACGGACCGGAACCGGCGGAGGAGCCGCCCGGGCCGGACCCCGGCGACCCGCTGCGGGACCAGCCGCAGGACCAGCCGCAGGACCTGGCGCAGGACCAGCCGCAGGACCAGCCGCAGGACCTGGCGTAGGACCGGCCGCAGGGCCTGGCACGGGGCCCGGGCACGGGACCGGGCCTCACATGGCCGTCAGCCCCGGGGCGAAGGTGATCAGCAGCGGAAGCAGGGGCACCAGGGCCGCCCCCGCCGCGGTCAGGGCCCTGCGCCCGCGGTCCAGCCGGGGCGGCGGCCGGAGGAGACGGTCCACCCGCTCGCCCAGCAGACGGCGGCTGCTGGCGCAGGAGAGGACACCGCGGTGCTGGTTGAGCTCGATCAGGGCCAGCGCCGTGGTGACATGGCCGTGACGGCGGGAGGCGGTGTCGTCGGCGGCCAGTTCGACCAGCCGGTGGGTCTGGTCGCAGAAGTGCGCGAACAGCGGGACGCGCGGGAAGCCGGTGGCCAGCGCGGTCGACAGATGCAGCAGCCAGTCGTGGCGGGCGCGGGCGTGGCCGCGCTCATGGGCGAGGACGGCGTCGAGCTGACGGCCGGTGAGCCGGTGCAGCGCACCGGTGGTGACGACGAGTTGGGACGGGTGGCCGGGCATCCACCAGGCGTCGGGGTAGTCGTCCTCCAGCACGAGCAGCGGTCCGCGGGCCGCCGGAAGACCCGCGGGCAGCTCGGGAACGCGCTCGCGCAGATGCGCGCGGACCAGCCTGCGGCGGCGGCGCGCCTCGACGAGCTCACGGGCGAGCATCGCGGTGGTCCAGGCGGCGCCGCAGGCCAGCAGCAGGGTGAGACCGGCCGTCCAGGCCGGTGCCGCCGCCAGGTCGTACGCGGCGGTCACGGCCGGCGGCGCGGGGGCGAACACCCGGTCGTGCACGGTGCGGAAGACGGCCGCGGCGGTCAGCACCAGGGCGGCCAGACAGCACAGCAGAACCGTGGCGACCAGGCACTGCCACACCCACAGCGCGACGACGGGCTCCCGCTCGGGCCACACCGCCCGGGTCAGCGCACGGGGGACCGGCACGGCGGCCGTCAGCGCGACGGCGCCGAGCAGGAGCAGACAGACGGTCAGGGCCACGGACTCCGGATCCTCGGTCGAAAAGAGGCAGGCGTCGGGGTCGTGCGGCGGCGAGACGGCAAAAACGGCACAGCGGCACAGAAGGGGGAGCCGGCCGACACGCCGGGCGCGCACGACCGGCCGTCAGTATGACGCCCGCGGGCACCGGGAGCCAGGAGCCGGCGGCAACGGATTTTCGGACATCCCCTCCGCCGTGCTCCTGCGCCGTGCCCGTCACCGGGCCTTCCGTCACGCCGGGACGATCCGCCCCGTCACCTCCCCGAGCCCCACCCGGGTGCCGTTCGCCCCCGGGGCCCAGGCCGACAGCGTCACCACGTCCCCGTCCTCCAGGAACGTCCTCTTTCCGTCCGGGAGCTCCAGCGGGTCACGGCCGTTCCAGGTCAGCTCCAGCAGGGAGCCCCGTTCGCGCTCGGCGGGCCCGCTCACCGTGCCCGAGCCGTACAGGTCGCCCGTGCGCAGCGAGGCGCCGTTGACCGTCATGTGGGCGAGCTGCTGCGCGGCCGTCCAGTACATGGTGGAGAACGGCGGCTCGGACACCACATGCCCGTTGATCGCGACGGAGATCCGCAGGTCGTAGCCGCCGGGCTCCTCCGCGGAGTCGTCCAGATAGGGCAGCAGCGGGTGCGTGCGCTCCGGCGGGGCCACCCGCGCGTGCTCCAGCGCGTCCAGCGGGGTGATCCACGCCGACACCGAGGTGGCGAAGGACTTGCCGAGGAACGGGCCGAGGGGGACGTACTCCCAGGCCTGGATGTCGCGTGCCGACCAGTCGTTGAGCAGGCACAGCCCGAAGACGTGCTCGCGGAAGTCGCTCAGCGCCACCGGCTGTCCCATCCGCGACGGCACGCCCACCACGAAGCCGACCTCCGCCTCGATGTCCAGCCGGACCGACGGCCCGAACACCGGCGCGGGATCCGTGGGGGCCTTCCGCTGGCCCGAGGGGCGTACGACGTCCGTGCCGGAGACCACCACCGTTCCCGCGCGGCCGTGGTAGCCGATCGGCAGGTGCTTCCAGTTGGGGGTCAGCGAGTCCGCGGCGTCCGGGCGGAAGATCTGCCCGACGTTGCGGGCGTGGTTCTCCGAGGCGTAGAAGTCGACGTAGTCCGCGACCTCGAACGGCAGGTGCAGGGTCACCGAGGACAGCGGGTGCATGAACGGTGCGATCGCCTCCTGGTGGGAGGGCACCGTCACCCACGCCGTCAGCGCACGCCGTACGTCCGACCACGTGGTGCGGCCGGCGGCGAGCAGCGGGTTCAGGGTCGGCTGCGCGAGCAGGGAGGCGTACGGCGAGCCGAGCGCCCGCGCCGCCGCCCCCGCGTCGAGCACGTGGTCGCCGAGCCGGACGCCCACGGTCCTCTCCGATGCCCCGGCACGGGAGAAGACACCGTAGGGCAGGTTGTGCGGGCCGAAGGGATCGCCCTCGGGAACCTCGAAGGGGGGCATGGGTACTGCCTTCCTTTCCCGTTGTCCACGTGAGCCACGTGCTTTCCATGTGATCGCCCACACGTTACGGGTATGCCGCCGCTTTGGGCAGTGCCTAAAGAGTTTGCAATGTCTGAATTGGCCTTGTGGGAGGTACTGATTCCGGCTTAGCGTCCTTTGAGGAGACGGGCACGAGTCCGCTCCGCAGGGGGACGATGGGGGGACCTGTGGCCAGGAGTGCTGTCGGTGTGCCCTTCCGGGCCGACCGCGACGTGCCGGCCCTGATCGTGAAGTTCGGGAACTATCCGCTGCACCACGGCGGGGTGGGGGCGATCCGCAGCCTGGGCCGTCTCGGCGTCCCCATGTACGCGATCACCGAGGACGCGTACACGCCCGCGGCCTCCTCCCGCTATCTCACCCGCGCCTTCGTCTGGCCGACCCGGGGCACGGAGAAGGCGGACCGCCTGGTGGAGGGCCTGCTGCGGATCGGCCGCCGCATCGGCCGGCCCACCGTCCTCGTGCCCACGGACGAGGAGGCCGCCGTCCTGATCGCCGAGCACCAGGACGCACTGGGGGACCGCTTCCTCTTCCCGCGCGTCGCCCCCGGACTGCCGCGCCGCCTGGCCAGCAAGCAGGGGCTGCACGAGCTGTGCGTGGAGCACGGCGTCCCCAGCCCCGCGGCCGTCTTCCCGCAGTCGTACGACGACATCGTGGCGTTCGCCGCCCGGGCCCGCTTCCCGGTGGTGGCCAAGAACCGCGAGGCGTTCCTGCGGCGCAGCAACCCCGCGGTGAACGGCACCACGAGGATCGCCACCCCCGAGGGGCTGCTGGCCCTCGCCCGCGACTGGGGCGAGCGGCCGGGGGTGATCCTCCAGGAGTATCTGCCGCGGGAGGAGGCCGAGGACTGGATCGTGCACGCCTGCTTCGACCAGGACGCGAACCCGCTCGCGATGTTCACCGGGGTCAAGGTCCGCTCCTGGCCGCCGCACGCGGGGATGACGGCGCACGCGTATGTCGTCGACAACCCCGAACTCGCCGATCTCGCGGCGCGTTTCGTCAAACGGATCGGCTACACCGGCATCGTCGACCTGGATCTGCGCTTCGACCGGCGCGACGGGCGGTACAAGCTCCTCGACTTCAACCCGCGCATGGGCGCCCAGTTCCGGCTGTTCGAGAACGCGTCGGGGGTGGACGTCGTGCGCGCCCTGCACCTCCATCTGACCGGGCGTCCCGTTCCGGGGGGAGAACAGCGCGCGGGCCACCGGTTCGTCGTGGAGAACGTCGACCTGCCCGCCCTGCTCGCCTACCGCCGCAGCGGCCGCACCGCACCGCATGTGCCGGCGCGGGCGAGCGGGACGGAGCTGGCCTGGTTCGCGGGCGACGACCCGATGCCGTTCCTCACCATGCTCGCGCGCAGTGTGCGGCCCGGCGCGAAGCACCTCTACCAGCTGTGGCGGACCCACCGCCGCAGCAGCACGGGCACGCGGGGCGGCCGTCCCGCCGCGCCCGGAACGCCTCATGGCGGCGCCCGGCCGGCCGCCTTTCCGCCCGGGGTGCCGAAACGCCCGGTCGGCAAAGGGAGTTGAGGAGGGGCGGGGCGAAACGGCCGTGTCCGTGACCGCCGTCCGGCTCCCGCCGGGGCGCCGGTGCGGCGGATCCGTATTCTCTGATCATGCCCCCTGCCCTTGCCTATGCCCTTGTCGCCACTGACCTGGACGGAACGCTGCTGCGCGGTGACGACACCCTGTCCGAACGGTCCCTCGCCGCGCTGGCGCGGGTGGCGGCCGCCGGTGCCCGGCACCTCGTGGTGACCGGCCGGCCGGCGCCGAGAGTGCGGCCCCTGCTCGACGCCCTGGGCACCACGGGACTCGCGGTGTGCGGCCAGGGCGCACAGGTCTACGACGCCGGGACGAACCGCCTGCTGTGGTCGGTCACCCTGGACCGGGAGCTGGCCGAGGTCGCGCTCGGCAAGATCGAGGCCGAGGTGGGCGAGGTGTACGCCGCCGTCGACCAGGACGGCGTCGACGGGCTCACGCTCATCGAGCCGGGGTACCGGATGCCGAACCCGGCCCTGCCCTCCGTGCGGGTCGGCCGGCGCGAGGAGCTGTGGTCCAAGCCCATCAGCAAGGTGCTGCTGCGCCATCCCGTGCTGTCCGACGACGACTTGGCGGCGGCGGCGCGCGGCGTGGTGGGCTCCCTGGCCACGGTCACCATGTCGGGCCCGGGAATCGTCGAACTCCAGCCGTGCGGGATCACCAAGGCGACCGGGCTGGCGCTGGCCGCCGAATACCTGGGCCTGAGCCGCGAGCACGCCCTCGCCTTCGGCGACATGCCCAACGACGTCCCCATGTTCCGGTGGGCCGCCCACGGGGTCGCCATGGCCAACGCCCATCCCGAGCTCAAGGCGGTGGCCGACGAGATCACGCTGTCGAACGAGGACGACGGCGTCGCCGTCGTCCTCGAGCGGCTGTTCGGCGGGCCGGGGGAGCGGACCGGCCCGTACGTCCGCCGGCAGGGGCTCGACCGGGGCCCGGTGGAGACTCAGTAGGGGCCGTTGACGTTGTCGATCGAGCCGTACCGCTTGGCCGCGTAGTTGCAGGCGGCGGTGATGTTCGCCACCGGGTCGTAGATGTCGTACGAGGTGCCCGGGACGTGGTAGGCCCTGAAGGTCGGCTCGATGACCTGCAGCAGCCCCTTGGACGGGGTGCCCTTGGCCGCGTTGGAGTCCCAGAGGTTGATGGCCCGCGGGTTGCCGGAGGACTCGCGCATGATGTTGCGGTGGATGCCGTTGTAGGTGCCCGGGATGCCGTGCTTCCTCATGACCTCCAGGGAGGCCCGGATCCAGCCGTCGAGGTTGTTCGGGTAGCCGGCGCCGGTGATCGTTCTGGTGGTTCCGCCGGAGGAGGGCGCCGCGGAGGCGCCGGCGGCACCGAGGAGCGGAGCGGCGAGAAGGGCGGCGCTCGTGCCGGTGACGGCGACGGCGCGGACAGCACGAGCGAGACGAGAACGGTGGCGCTGACCTTGTGCAGACATGGGGACGTGTTCCTCTCCGCCGCCTGCGAGGTGAGCTGTCGGGTTCGGGCGGGGAGGTGCCCGGCCGCGCCCGAGGGCACGGCTTCACCCCGAGCCGGTCCGATGCGGCGTACACCACGGGGCGTACGCGCCCGGTCCGGCGGCTTACCTGGGTCCCCCGCTCCTGCCGTGAGTGACTCGGTCGATGGATTCACGGGCGGCGGCAGGATTCGGCGTCCGCCCGTCGGCCGGGAAGGTATGCGAGCGCACATGTCCGGAACAAGGGTCCGATTCATGTATCGCCCTGATTGGCCTTGATCAGAGGTGTATGAGGCGCTTGATCCTTTGCGCCGAGAAAAGCCCAACTGGCTTGCGGGCAAAGGGGAAAGGGGAAGGGAATGCGGAGAAATGGGTGAAGAGGTGCGAGTGACCCAATTCACGATCCGGCGGGGCGGGGAGTAATTTTCCTCAACGGGAATTTTATTCCCAATGAGGGGCGAATCGGACGGTGCGGTGAATGTCCGTGCGGGCCGCGCAAGAGAGACGTGATGGTGGTCACGTCGGGTGATGCCGTCCGGTTCGTATCGGTGGGCGCCATCCGTGATCGAAACTTGACCGGATACGCTGACTCGAGTGATGGCAGCGACCTATCGACAAACTGCGTGACCGCCAGCTGACACCAGCAGACAGGAGACCCCTCGTGACCGTCGTCGGGCCATTCGGGCTGAACGTGCGGGACCAGGCTCTCGAAGCCGATGTCCAGGCCGGGCTGGCGGCTGTCGAGGAAGGGCTGCTCGAGGCCACCAAGAGCGAGGTCCCGTTCATCACGGAGGCCGCCCAGCATCTCGTCAAGGCGGGCGGCAAGCGGTTCCGGCCGCTGCTCGTGATGCTCGCGGCGCAGTTCGGCGACCCGTACGCGCCGGGCGTCGTACCGGCGGCCGTGGTCGTGGAGCTGACCCATCTGGCGACGCTGTACCACGACGACGTGATGGACGAGGCCGCGGTGCGCCGCGGAGTGGCCAGCGCCAACACCCGCTGGGGCAACTCCGTGGCGGTCCTGACCGGTGACTTCCTGTTCGCCCGGGCCTCGCAGATCCTCGCCGACCTCGGACCGGAGGCGGTCCGGGTGCAGGCCGTGGCGTTCGAGCGGCTGGTCACCGGGCAGATCCTGGAGACGGCCGGCCCGCAGGACGGCCGGGACCCGGTCGAGCACTACCTGGAGGTGCTCAGCGGCAAGACCGGATCGCTGGTGGCGGTGTCGTGCCGGTTCGGGGCGATGATGTCCGGCGCCGACGAGACGGTCGTGGACGTGCTGACCCAGTACGGCGAGCGGCTGGGCGTCGCCTTCCAGCTCGCGGACGACGTCCTGGACATCGCCTCCGACTCGCACGAGTCCGGCAAGACGCCCGGCACGGATCTGCGCGAGGGCATTGCCACCCTGCCGGTCCTGCGGCTGCGCGAGCGCGCGGCGCGGATGGGGCTGGCCGAGGACATCGCCCTGTGCGAGCTGCTGGACTCCGACCTGAGCGACGACGCGCGGCACGCCGAGGCGCTGGCGGCGCTGCGCACGCACCCGGCGCTGGAGCAGGCCCGCCGGGACACCGTGCGCTACGCCGAGGAGGCCCGTGCCGTGCTGGCCCCGCTGCGCGACTGCACCGCGAAGGACGCACTGATCGACCTGTGCGACGCGGTGGTGCACCGGGCCGGCTAGAGCCGGCCCGATGAGACCGGGTCAGGCCCCGCCGAAGCGGACCGGAGCGGCCTGGTGCGAGCCGGATCGCCCCGGATCGCCCGGATTGCCCGGGTGGGGTGAAGGGGGCGGGGCAACCCGAACGGGCCAGTCCCGGCGAACCGGCCGGAAGGTGTCCGGCGGGTCCGGCCGGTTCATGATCGTGCGATCCGTCCGGCTGCTCCGATCGGGTGGCGTTCGCCCACCGACCCCTACGGGACGACGGGGCCGCAGTGCCCCTCGTGTCATACCGCAGGCGTAGGCGAGTTGGCTCCGGGGGCTGACGCCTCTTCACCGCCGATTTGGTCAGATGGATACCACGAACAGCATCACTCCTCACCGATTCGGGTGAGAATGGCGGCTCGGAGTGGATCCAGCTCGCAGGACAGCCGCCGCCGACGACGGAGGTAGGGCACACATGGCACCGTACGGATCCGACGACAGCATCGGCGCCGAGGAGGCGGACGGCCGGCCCGCGGGGCGGCGCAGGGCCGTGCGCTATGCCGTCCCGGTCGCGGTGGTGGGCATGGCGGCAGCGACCATTGGGCTCGTCCCGGCCATCGCCGACTCCGGCAGCCCCGACCTGCCGAAGATCACCGCGCAGCAACTCATCGAGAAAATAGCCAGGTCGGACGTCCAGCAGATGTCCGGCACGGTCAGGATCAGCACCGATCTGGGCCTGCCCGACCTCGGCGGCCTGGAGAAGGGCCTGATCTCGGGCGCCGACAAGGGCGGTGAGGGATCGTCGGCCGACCCGAAGTCCAAGCTGACCGAACTGGCCTTCGGCACGCACACCGTACGCGTCGCGACCGACGGGCCGGACCGGCAGAAGATCTCGCTGATCGAGGACGCGGCCGAGTACAGCCTCATCCACAACGGCAAGGACGTCTGGGGCTACGACAGCAGGTCGAACGAGGTCTTCCACGGCACGGTGGAGGACGACGGCCGCACGCACGACAAGCACGACAAGCACAGGAGCGAGGTGCCCGCCACCCCCAAGGACTTCGCCGACCAGCTCCTGAAGTCGGTCGACGACACCACCTCGGTGACGGTGGACGGCACCGCACAGGTCGCCGGACGCGACGCCTACCGGCTGGTCGTCAAGCCGAAGCACGCCTCCGGCACCACGGTCGGGGCGGTCAGCATCGCGGTGGACGCCGCGACCGGGCTGCCGCTGAAGTTCACGCTCACCCCGGCGAGCGGCGGTGCCGCCGTCGTGGACGCGGGCTTCACCCGGATCAGCTACGACAAGCCGGCCGCCTCCGCCTTCGACTTCACCCCGCCCAAGGGGGCGAGGATCACCGAGGAGAAGGACCGCGGCAAGGACGCCGGGAAGGAGCCCGGGAAGGACGCGCACTCCCGGGACCTCGGCCCGGCCGGGAAGGGCCTCGCCAGGAGCGGCGGACCGAAGATCATCGGTGAGGGCTGGAACGCCGTCGCCGTGTTCGACTCCGGCGCCTCCGGCACCGAGGACGGCACCCCGCGGGCCTTCGGCCACGGGGACCCGAGCCGCTTCCTCTCCTCGCTCGGCGACCGCGTCTCCGGCGCGTTCGGCAAGGGCACGGTCTTCTCCACCCGTCTGATCAACGCCCTGATGACGGACGACGGCAAGGTCTACGTCGGTGCCGTCACCAAGGAAGCACTGGTGAAGGCGGCGAACAGCGAGCGGTGACGCCCGCGGGCGGCGGGCACGACGAGACGAGGGAGCCGATGGACGAAGAGGACGACGGCGTCATCCGCACCCGGGGGCTCACCAAGCGCTACCGCGGCGGACAGCTCGCCGTGGACGGCCTCGACCTGACCGTCCCGGCAGGCAGCGTCTTCGGCTTCCTCGGCCCGAACGGCTCGGGCAAGACCACCACCATCCGCATGCTGATGGGGCTCGTCGAGCCCACCTCCGGCACGGCGCGCGTGCTGGGGCACCCCATGCCCCGCTCCTCGCGTGCCGTGCTGCCCAGGGTCGGTGCGCTCATCGAGGGCCCGGCCCTGTACGGCTTTCTGACCGGCCGGGACAATCTGCTGCGCTACGACGCCGCCGACCCGACCGCCGACCCCCGCACCCGGCGCACCCGGGTCGCCGCCGCGCTGGAGCGGGTGGGTCTGACGGCCGCGGCGGGCAAGAAGGTCAAGGCGTACTCCCTGGGCATGAGGCAGCGCCTCGGCCTGGCCGCGGCCCTGCTCCAGCCGCGCGACCTGCTCGTCCTGGACGAGCCGACCAACGGTCTCGACCCGCAGGGCATGCGCGAGATCCGCTCCCTGGTGCGGGAGCTGGCCTCGGACGGCACCACCGTCTTCCTCTCCTCCCATCTGCTGGACGAGATCGAGCAGGTGTGCACCCATGCGGCCGTCATGGCCCGGGGACGGCTGATCGCCCAGGGCGCGGTGGCCGAGCTGACCGCCGGTGCGCGCGGCCGGCTGGTGGTGACCACGCCGGACACCGGGGAGGCGGCCCGGGTGCTCAAGGAGCAGGGCGCCGGCGACGTCGTCGTCGACGAGGACCGGGTGACCGGGGAGCCGCCGGAGCGCGACCTCGCCGAGGTGAACGCCGCGCTGGTGGCGGCGGGCGTCCGGGTCCGCGGTTTCGGGCTCGAACGGGCCTCGCTGGAGGACGCCTTCGTGGCACTCACGGGGGAGGGCTTCGATGTCGCGGGCTGAGACCGCCGTCCGCAGCCCGCGCCCGCTGCGGACCCTCGGGCTGCTGCGCAGCGAGCTGACCACCACCTTCCGGCGCTGGCGCACCCTCGCCCTGCTGGGCGTGCTGGCCGCCGTACCGGTCCTGATCGGGGCGGCCGTCAGGATCGAGACGAGCGACGGCTCACCGGCGGGCCCCGGGGACGGCGGTGAGGGACCGGCGTTCGTCGCGCAGATCACCAACAACGGGCTGTTCCTGGTGTTCACCGCGCTGGCCGTCACCCTGCCGTTCTTCCTGCCGATGGCCGTCGGCGTGATCGCGGGCGACGCGATCGCCGGGGAGGCGCACGCGGGCACCCTGCGCTATCTGCTGGTCGCCCCGGCCGGCCGCACCCGTCTGCTGCTGACCAAGTACGCCGCCACGGTGGCGTTCTGCCTGGCCGCCACCTTCGTGGTCGCCGTCTCGGCGCTCGCCGTGGGGGCGCTGCTCTTCCCGCTCGGCGACCTGACCACCATCTCCGGCACCCGGATCGGCTTTACCGAGGGCCTGGGCCGGGCGCTGCTGATCGCCCTCGTGGTCGCCCTGTCCCTGACCGGTCTCGCCGCGCTCGGCCTGTTCGTCTCGACGCTGACCAACAGCGGGATCGCGGCGATGGCCGCGACCGTGGGCCTGCTGATCACCGTCCAGATACTCGACCAGATCCCCCAGCTCCACGCGGTCCAGCCGTATCTCTTCTCCCACTACTGGCTGTCCTTCGCCGACCTCGTGCGCGACCCGGTCCACTGGGACGACCTGGTGAGGAACCTCCAGGTGCAGGCCCTGTACACGGCGGTGTTCGGCTCGGCGGCCTGGGCACGGTTCACGACGAAGGACATCACCGCATAGGGGCCGTGGACCCGCGTGCGGCGGGCCGGGATCCCGCGGCGGCCGCTACGCGTCCACCGGGTTTCGATCCGCCGCCGACGCCGCGCGGGGAGCCCCGGCCCGGACCCTGGGCGCCGCCGCCCGGCGGGCCGTGCGCAGTCCGTCCCAGGTCAGCAGGGTCAGGGCCAGCCAGACCAGGACGAACCCGGCCCAGCGCTCGGGCGGCATGGACTCGTGGAAGTACAGAACGCCCAGCAGGAACTGGGTGACCGGGGCCAGGTACTGCAGCAGTCCCAGGGTGGACAGCGGCACCCGGACCGCGGCGGCGCCGAAGCAGACCAGGGGCAGGGCGGTCACGATGCCCGTGCAGGCGAGCAGGACGGCGTGCCCGGCGCCCTCGGTGGTGAAGGTGGAGCGGCCCTGGGCGCCCAGCCACAGCAGATAGGCGAGGGCGGGCAGGAACTGCACGGCGGTCTCGGCGGCCAGCGACTCCACGCCGTCCAGGCCGACCTTCTTCTTCACCAGGCCGTAGGTGGCGAAGGAGAAGGCGAGGCAGAGGGAGATCCACGGCGGGCGGCCGTAGCCGACGGTGAGCACCACGACGGCGACGGCGCTGAGGAGGACCGCCGCCCACTGCACGGGCCGCAGCCGCTCCTTCAGGAGCAGCACGCCCATCGCGATGGTGACCAGCGGGTTGATGAAGTACCCGAGGGAGGACTCCACGACGTGCCCGTTGTTCACGGACCAGATGTAGACCCCCCAGTTGACGGTGATCACCGCGGCGGCGACCGTGACGAGGCCCAGTCTGCGCGGCTGCCGCAGCAGTGCGCCGGCCCAGGCCCAGCGGCGCACGACGAGCAGGGTGAGGGCGACGAAGACGAGGGACCACACCATGCGGTGGGCGAGGATCTCCACCGCCCCGGCGGGTATGAGCAGGGGCCAGAAGAGGGGGACGAGGCCCCATATCCCGTAGGCGGCCAGGCCGTTCAGCAGACCGGTGCGCTGCTCGCCCCTCGACTTCCCGCTCAAGCGGTTCCTCCCTGATGCCTCTGTCCGCGTGCGCGCGGCCCATGGCGCCGCACGCGGCGCCGCCCACAGGAAGGTAACGCCGGACACCCCCGTCTGTCATGCCCGTACCGCAATACGGTCATGACAGGCGGGGGTGCCGCTGCCGCGGGTTCTCAGCCGACGACCGTCCAGGTGTCCCCGCCGGCCAGCAGTGCCGCCAGGTCTCCCTTGCCGCGCTGCTCGATCGCCCGGTCCAGCTGGTCGGCCATCTCGGTGTCGTACACCGGGCGGTCGACGGAGCGGAACACACCGATCGGCGTGTGGTGCAGGGTGTCCGGGTCGGCCAGCCGGGACAGCGCGAAGGCCGTGGTCGGCGAGGCCGCGTGGGCGTCGTGGACGAGGACCTCGGACTCGTTCTCCGGGGTGACGTCGACGACCTTCAGATCGCCGGTCGCCGGGTCGCGCACGACCCCGCGGCTCCCGTCCGCGCCGAAGCGGATCGGCTGCCCGTGCTCCAGGCGGATCAGGGCCTCCTGGGCCCGCTGACGGTCCTTGAGGGCGTCGAAGGCGCCGTCGTTGAAGATGTTGCAGTTCTGGTAGATCTCGATCAGCGCGGCGCCGGGGTGGGCGGCCGCCGCACGCAGCACCTCGGTCAGGTGCTTGCGGTCGGAGTCGATCGTCCGCGCCACGAAGGACGCCTCCGCGCCGATCGCCAGCGAGACCGGGTTGAAGGGCGCGTCCAGCGAGCCCATCGGCGTCGACTTGGTGATCTTGCCGACCTCGGAGGTCGGGCTGTACTGCCCCTTGGTCAGACCGTAGATCCGGTTGTTGAACAGCAGGATCTTGAGGTTCACATTGCGGCGCAGGGCGTGGATCAGGTGGTTGCCGCCGATCGACAGCGCGTCGCCGTCACCGGTCACCACCCATACGCTCAGATCGCGCCGCGAGGTCGCCAGGCCGGTGGCGATGGCGGGGGCGCGGCCGTGGATGGAGTGCATCCCGTAGGTGTTCATGTAGTACGGGAAGCGGGAGGAGCAGCCGATGCCGGAGACGAAGACGATGTTCTCCCGGGCGATGCCCAGCTCCGGCATGAAGCCCTGGACGGCCGCGAGGATCGCGTAGTCGCCACAGCCGGGGCACCAGCGCACTTCCTGGTCGGACTTGAAGTCCTTCATGGACTGCCTGGCCGTGGCCTTCGGGACCAGGGAGAGCGCCTCGATCGTGCCCCTGCCTTCCGTGGACGTCTCAGCCATCAATGGCCTCCTTGAGAGCCTGGGCGAGCTGTTCGGCCTTGAACGGCATGCCGTTGACCTGGTTGTACGACTGCGCGTCCACCAGGTACTTCGCTCGCACCAGCGTGGCGAGCTGTCCGAGGTTCATCTCGGGGACCACCACCTTGTCGTAACGCTTCAGGACCGTGCCGAGGTTGCGCGGGAAGGGGTTGAGGTGGCGCAGATGGGCCTGCGCGATGGACTCCCCGGCCGCGCGCAGCCGGCGCACGGCGGCCGTGATCGGTCCGTAGGTGGAGCCCCAGCCGAGCACGAGCGTGCGTGCCTGGTCCGGGTCGTCGACCTCCACGTCCGGCACCTCGATGCCGTCGACCTTGGCCTGCCGGATGCGGACCATGAAGTCGTGGTTGGCGGGGTCGTAGGAGATGTGCCCGGTGCCGTCCTGCTTCTCGATGCCGCCGATGCGGTGCTCCAGGCCCGGTGTGCCGGGGATCGCCCACGGACGGGCCAGGGTCTGGGGGTCGCGCTTGTACGGCCAGAACACCTCGGTGCCGTCGTCCAGGGTGTGGTTGGGGCCCTGCGCGAACTGCACGGTGAGGTCCGGCAGCTCGTCCAGCTCGGGGATGCGCCACGGCTCGGAGCCGTTGGCCAGGTAGCCGTCGGAGAGCAGGAAGACGGGCGTGCGGTACGTCAGCGCGATCCGGGCCGCCTCCAGGGCGGCGTCGAAGCAGTCGGCCGGGGTGCGGGGAGCGACCACCGGAACCGGGGCCTCGCCGTTGCGGC
Source organism: Streptomyces thermovulgaris (assembly GCF_002155915.1). Taxonomy (GTDB): domain Bacteria; phylum Actinomycetota; class Actinomycetes; order Streptomycetales; family Streptomycetaceae; genus Streptomyces; species Streptomyces thermovulgaris. The sequence goes on from NZ_MUME01000066.1 coordinate 35,093, forward strand.
CGTACATCGCCTGCAGCAGGTCGGCCTGCTCGGTCTTGGTCGGCAGACCGGTGGACGGCCCGCCGCGCTGGATGTCGACGATCACCAGCGGCAGCTCCAGCGACACCGCGAGCCCGATGGTCTCCGACTTCAGGGCCACACCCGGACCGGAGGTCGTGGTGACGGCGAGCGAACCGCCGAAGGCGGCCCCGAGCGCGGCGCCGATGCCGGCGATCTCGTCCTCGGCCTGGAAGGTCCGCACACCGAAGTTCTTGTGCTTGCTCAGCTCGTGCAGGATGTCCGAGGCCGGGGTGATCGGGTACGAGCCCAGGAACAGCGGCAGGTCCGCCTGCCGGGAGGCGGCGATCAGACCGTAGGCCAGGGCCAGGTTCCCGGAGATGTTCCGGTAGGTGCCGACGGGGAAGGCCCTGGAGGCCGGGGCGACCTCGTAGGAGACCGCGAAGTCCTCCGTCGTCTCGCCGAAGTTCCAGCCCGCCCGGAAGGCGGCGATGTTCGCCTCCGCGATCTCCGGCTTCTTGGCGAACTTCTTTCTCAGGAACTTCTCGGTGCCCTCGGTGGGCCGGTGGTACATCCAGCTCAGCAGGCCCAGCGCGAACATGTTCTTGCTGCGCTCGGCCTCCTTGCGGGAGAGGTCGAAGTCCTTCAGCGCCTCCACCGTCAGGGTGGTCAGCGGCACCGGGTGCACGCGGTAGCCGTCCAGCGACCCGTCCTCCAGGGGGGAGGACTCGTAGCCGACCTTCGCCATCGCGCGCTTGGTGAACTCGTCGGTGTTGACGATGATCTCCGCGCCGCGCGGCAGATCGCCGATGTTCGCCTTCAGCGCGGCCGGGTTCATCGCGACCAGCACGTTCGGCGCGTCGCCGGGGGTCAGGATGTCGTGGTCGGCGAAGTGCAGCTGGAAGGAGGACACACCCGGCAGGGTCCCTGCGGGGGCGCGGATCTCGGCCGGGAAGTTCGGCAGGGTCGACAGGTCGTTGCCGAAGGCCGCCGTCTCCGAGGTGAAGCGGTCGCCGGTGAGCTGCATGCCGTCGCCGGAGTCGCCCGCGAACCGGATGATCACCCGGTTCAGGCGGCGGACGTCCTTCGTCCCGGCCGCCTTGCGCCGCTCTCCCGCGGCCGCTCCGTCGGCCTGCTCCGCTGGACTGCTGACCTGGCTGGTCACTGAACTGGACCTCCCTCGAGGCTGCTGTGTGGGAGCGGCCTTCCCGAAGACCTTCCCGGAGTCAACCCTACGTCGGTCAGGGTCACCTTCCCTGGACCGTTCGCATACTGGACGCCGTGCTGAGACGGACCGGCCGATGCGGCACAACGCCCGACGATCATGAGTTCAAGTAGGTGAGCACGGCCAGAACGCGCCGGTGGTCCCCCTCGCTCGGGGCCAGCCCGAGCTTGAGGAAGATGTTGCTGACGTGCTTCTCGACCGCCCCGTCGCTCACCACCAGCTGCCGGGCGATGGCCGAGTTCGTCCGGCCCTCGGCCATCAGGGCCAGCACCTCCCGCTCCCGCGGGGTGAGCCCGGCCAGCACGTCCTGCTTGCGGCTGCGTCCGAGCAGCTGGGCGACCACCTCCGGGTCCAGGGCCGTACCGCCCCGGGCGACCCGCACCACGGCGTCCACGAACTCCCGGACGTCGGCCACCCGGTCCTTGAGCAGATAGCCCACCCCGCGGCTGGAGCCGGCCAGCAGCTCGGTGGCGTACCGTTCCTCCACGTACTGCGACAGCACCAGCACGCCCAGCTCCGGATGCGCCTTGCGCAGCTGGACGGCGGCCCGCACCCCCTCGTCGGTGTGCGTCGGGGGCATCCGTACGTCCGCCACGACGACATCGGGCAGCGCCGACTGCTCGTGCAGCTCGGTGATGGTCTTGACCAGCGCCTCGGCATCGCCCACGCCGGCCACGACCTCGTGTCCGCGGTCGGTCAGCAGCCGGGTCAGGCCCTCCCTGAGCAGCACTGAGTCCTCGGCGATGACCACCCGCACCCTGTCCTCCACGCTCTTCGGCCCCCCACAGCCCCGTTCGTCGGTCGTTCGTCGCGTTCGCCGGCCGTCGCATACGCCGCATACGACATGGTCCAGCATTCCAGCATGCGACCGCGGCCGCGCACGGGCCACGGGGAAGAGGAGAAGACCGCACACGAGGCCACACATCCGGCCACAAGTCCGCCACATGTCCGGCCACATGGGCGGATGCGTGTCCGGCGGACCGGCACATCGGCCGCATCCGCGCGACGGCACGTCGCGTGTCTTGCGTCACACCGCGCGCCGCCTCGGGGGACGCGCAAGCCGGGCCGCGCCCGAGGCGGCCCGGGACGAAGGGCGCCGTGCCACGCCGTGGGGCGGGCACGGCGCCCTGCGGTGGTCCGTGAGACACACGGCCGGGGCGCGCTCAGCGCCGCCAGGGCAGCTCCGCCGTCACCCGGGTGGGACCGCCGGCCGGCGAGTCGACGACCAGGACCCCGTCCACCGCGTCCAGCCGCTCGGCCAGCCCCGCCAGGCCCGAGCCCTTGGACGGGTCCGCACCGCCGACCCCGTCGTCCACGACCTGGAGCAGCAGCCGGTTGTCCACCCGCCAGACGTCGACCGAGGCGGACCGCGCCCCGCTGTGCTTGCTGATGTTCTGCAGCAGCTCGGAGACGGTGAAGTAGGCGATGCCCTCGATCGCCGGGGCCGGCCGGGAGTCCAGGTCCACCTCCACCCGCACCGGCACGGTGCAGCGCGAGGCCACCGCGGACAGGGCCGCGTCCAGGCCGCGGTCGGTCAGGACGGCGGGGTGGATGCCGCGGGCCAGGTCGCGCAGCTCCTGCAGCGCGATCTTCACCTCGCCGTGCGCCTCGTCCACCATCCGCGCCGCCGCCTGCGGGTCCTCCGCCAGCTTCTCCTTGGCCAGGCCGAGGCCCATGGCCAGATTGACCAGCCGGGCCTGCGCCCCGTCGTGCAGATCCCGCTCGATGCGCCGCAGATCGGCGGCGGCCGTGTCGACCACGACCCCCCGGTCCGACTCCAGCTCCACCACCCGCGCCGACAGCCGCGACGGCCCGAGCAGCCCGCGCACCAGCACCCGGTCCACCGTCGTCAGCGCCCGCACGATCCACGGCGTGGCCAGCGTGAGCAGCAGCCCCACCAGCGCGGTCGCCGTGATCTCGAACGGGTTGTCGAGGTAGACGGCGTGTTGCTCGTCACCGTAGAGCTGGATGCCGCCCTGGCCGGCCCACAGCGGGAAGGCCCAGAACCACAGCGGGTACGTCAGCAGCGTCCAGCCCATCGTCCAGAGGGGCACCGCGACCGAGAAGGAGAACACCGCCCACGGGAACTGCAGCAGGGTGTAGAGCAGGGCCCGCCAGGAGGAGCCGCTCTTCAGCAGGGCCCCCGTCCAGGCCAGGACGCCCGGCCTCTGCACCCGCAGCGGCTCCGGCTCGGCCACCTCCAGACCGAGCAGACCGCGCGCCCGCGACCGCTCCAGAGCGCCGATCAGGCGGCAGCCGGCCAGCGTCGCGGCCAGCACCGGGACGCCGAGGAACGTCACCAGCAGGCCCGCGCCCAGCGACAGCATCGTGACGGTGTAGACGAAGAGCGCGACGCCGACCGGCAGGCTCAGCAGCACATGTCCGAACTCGCGCAGGCTGCGCGCCTCGAACGGCGCCCGCAGCCCGGCGGGCAGCAGGTGCCGCCGCTTCCGGGTCCCGTCGTGCGACCCGTCCCCGCTGCGGAGCCCGTACTTTTGTCCGTACCGCGATCCGTACTGGGTGGCCATCGGCGTCGTCCCGTTCTCCTCTGTCCTGCCGCTGCCGTGCCGCACCGCCTGCCGCGCCGCCGCGCCGCCGCGTCGCGCTGCCGTGCCCGGCCCCGCGGCCCGTCCTACGCGGCTCTGCCTTGCCGTGCGCTCCCACTCTGCTCGGCCGCGGAAGACGGGACCATGGAGCGTGTCGGCGTCCTGGACGGGGGGTTTTCCCTACCTCCTGCCGGGGGCGCTCCTGCCGTGGGCTCCTCCGCCCGGCGTGCCCGGACCGTCCGTGCGGTCCCGCCACGGCAGCTCCGCCGTGACCGTCGTCGGGCCGCCCGGCGGCGAGTCGACCACGAACAGGCCGTCGACCGCGTCCAGCCGCTCGGCCAGACCGCGCATCCCCGTCCCGCCGTCCAGCCGGGCACCGCCGACCCCGTCGTCCACGACCTGGATCATCAGCCGGTCCTCGGCCCGCCACACGTCGACCGAGGCGGACCGCGCCCTGCTGTGCTTGCTGACGTTCTGCAGCAGCTCGGAGACGGTGAAGTAGGCGATGCCCTCGATCGCCGGGGCCGGCCGGGAGTCCAGTTCGACCGTCACCTCGACCGGCACGGTGCAGCGCGAGGCCACCGCGGACAGGGCCGCGTCCAGGCCGCGGTCGGTCAGGACGGCGGGGTGGATGCCGCGGGCCAGGTCGCGCAGCTCCTGCAGCGCGAGCTTCACCTCGCCGTGCGCCTCCTCGACCATCGCGGCGACCTGCTCGTCGGCCTGTCCCTCCGCCAGCTTCTCCTTGGCCAGGCCGAGGCCCATGGCCAGATTGACCAGCCGGGCCTGCGCCCCGTCGTGCAGATCCCGCTCGATGCGCCGCAGATCGGCGGCGGCCGTGTCGACCACGACCCCCCGGTCGGACTCCAGTTCGGCGATCCGCCGCTCCAGCTCGTCGGAGGGCGAGAGCAGGGCGCGCACCAGGGCCCGGTCCACGTTCGCCATGACCCGGGCGAGGAACGGCAGCACCGGCCACAGCACGAACAGCGAGACCAGCGTGACCGTGAAGGTGAGCACCCCCCAGGGCATCCGTATGACGTCGTACAGCGCCGTGCGCCAGCCCACCGGGTCCTTCAGCATCAGCCACAGCTTGTCGAGCAGCCCCTTGGTGCGGCCCAGCGGCAGCGGGCTCGGCTCCTCGATCCGCACTCCGAGCAGCGCCCTGGCCCGCGCCCGCTCCAGCCTGCCCAGCTGCCGCGACCCCATCAGCCCCAGCGCCAGCAGCGGGAAGCCGATCACGGTCAGCGTCATCGTGATGCCGGTGAGCAGCACCGACATCACATAGCAGAAGCCGAACAGCGTCACCGGCAGGTTCAGCAGGAGATGCGTGATCTCCTTCCAGGTGGGCAGGTCGTAGGCGGGACGAGGCGGAGGAAGACGGTCCTCGGCGTCGGCTGCCGCCGGACCGGCGGTGGAGGAATGTGCGGTCATACGGGCCAGCGTGCCGCGCGGACGGGGGTCCGCGCCATGAGGCCGGCCGCCCTGCCCGGCGGGGGAAAACCCCACCCCCGCTCCTCCTGGCGTGCAGGACTGCTTACCGTCCCTTTATCAGGGCCTAGACTCCGGTGCGTACGAAGCGCCGAACACAGGATGCGGAAGACAGGGGCCGCGGCCGGGCCGGAAGCCAGGGCCGCCGGTCCGGGGGACAGGCCGAAGCGGCCAGGGAGCGAAGGGACGGACGGTGCACGAGACAGTGCGGGGGTCGACCGTCGTCGTCGCGGCGGACTACTTCCAGTCCTACGCGGTCGTCGGACTGCTCGCCGCCGTGGGCGTGCTGTTCGTCGCCGCCGCCTTCGGAGCGGGCCGGCTGCTGCGCCCGGTGGTCCCCACCCCGGAGAAACTGATGACGTACGAGTGCGGGGTCGACCCCGTCGGCGAGGGCTGGGCCCACACCCAGGTCCGCTACTACGTCTACGCCTTCCTGTACGTCATCTTCGCCGTCGACTCGATCTTCCTCTTCCCCTGGGCGACGGTCTTCGCCGCCCCCGGTTACGGCGCGACGACGCTCGTGGAGATGTTCGTCTTCCTCGGCTTTCTGGCCGTGGGCCTGCTGTACGCGTACAAGAAGGGCGTCCTGGCATGGACGTGAACCCCCGACCGGTACCGCTGCCGGAGCCGAGGAGGCTGGGCGCGCTCGCCCGGCTGGCTCCCGAGCCGATGAAGGTCGTCCTGAACTGGGGCCGCCGCTACTCGCTGTGGGTCTTCAACTTCGGCCTCGCCTGCTGTGCGATCGAGTTCATCGCCGCGTCGATGTCCCGGCACGACTTCATCCGGCTCGGAGTGATCCCGTTCGCCCCCGGGCCGCGCCAGGCCGACCTGATGGTGGTCTCCGGCACGGTCACGGACAAGATGGCCCCGGCCATCAAGCGCCTGTACGAGCAGATGCCCGAGCCGAAGTACGTCATCTCCTTCGGCGCCTGCTCCAACTGCGGCGGCCCCTACTGGGACTCGTACTCCGTGACCAAGGGCGTCGACCAGATCATCCCGGTGGACGTCTACGTCCCCGGCTGCCCGCCGCGCCCCGAGGCGCTGCTCCAGGGGATCCTGAAGCTCCAGGAGAAGATCGCGCGGGAGTCGTTGGGGGAGCGGTACGGGACCGGGGCGGCACGCCCCTCGGCGGCGGCGCTGCGAAGCGGCCCGGTGAGGCCGCCGGCCGCCGGTGCCGCCGGTGCCACCGGTGAGGGGGACGCACGATGAGCGGTGTCGGCTGGCTGCCCGCGCCCGCCGAGGAACTGTTCGGCGCCGGGGCCGCGGCGGAGGAGTCCTTCGAGGTCCTGACGGTGGACGTACCGCCCACCGCATGGGTGTCCGCCCTGCTGACCGCCCGCGACGAGCTGGGCTGCACCTACTTCGACTGGCTGAGCGCGGTCGACGAACCGGGAACGGGCCTGCGGGTCTCGGCCCATGTCGTCGCCCTCGGCCCGGTGCGGCGCCTGCTGCTGCGGACGACGGTCCCGCACGAGGAGCCGGTGCTGCCGACCGCGGTCGAGGTCTACGCGGGCGCGGCCTGGCACGAGCGCGAGACGCACGAGATGTTCGGCGTCCGCTTCGAGGGCCACCCCTCCCTGGAGCATCTGCTCCTGCCGGAGAACTTCGAGGGCCACCCCCTGCGCAAGGACTTCGTGCTGGCCGCCCGTGTCGTCAAGGCCTGGCCGGGGGCGAAGGAACCGGGCGAGTCGGAGCACGGCGGCCCCAAGCGCCGCCAGATGCTGCCCCCGGGCGTCCCCGACCCCAACGAGTGGGGGCCCTTGAAGGGTCAGCTCCCGCCCGCCCCGGCGCGCGCGGCGAGGGGGACGGCCCGTGCGGCGGGCGACCGTCCGGTGCGGCGCACCCGCACGGCGGCGGAGGGCTCGGCGAGCCAGAGCGGCCCCACGCGGCCCCGTCGGATGCGGAGTGCGTCCGAGGGGTCGGCCTCCCAGCGTGCGGCGGCCGCGCAGGATACGGGCCGGGAGGATCCGGCGGCACCGGCCGCGCCGGGCCGGGGACCGGCGGGCCCGGCCGGGGCCGCGCGGCCCCGTCGGATGCGGAGTGCGTCCGAGGGGTCGGCCTCCCAGCGTGCGGCGGCCGCGCAGGACGCGGGCCGGCGGACCCCCGCGGCCCCCGCGGCCCCGCGCGGCTCGGACGCCCCCTGGCACCGCGCCCGCCCGGCGTTCGACGAGCCCGGGCCGGAGCCGGAGCCGAAGCCCGGGCCCGAACCGGGACGGAAGCCCGGGGACGACGCCTCCAAGGCCGGCACCCCCGAGGCCGGCGCTTCCGACGCCGCTGCTCCCCGGACCGACGGTCCCGGAACCGGCACACCCGGCACCCCTGACACGCCCGGCACCCCCGACGACTCCGACGACTCCGAAGGAGGCCCGCGGTGAACGGCACGGTCGAGGTCGCCCTGCGACTCCTGATCGTCTTCGCGGTCTTCCTCACCTTCCCCCTGATCGTCGGTCAGACCGAGCACAAGGTGATGGCCCATATGCAGGGCCGCCTCGGCCCCATGTACGCCGGCGGCTTCCACGGCTGGGCCCAGCTCATCGCGGACGGCGTGAAGTTCGCGCAGAAGGAGGACGTGGTCCCGGCGGACGCGGACCGCCGCGTCTTCCGGCTCGCCCCGGCCGTCTCCCTGCTGCCGTACCTGCTGGTGCTGCTCGCCATTCCGCTCGGCCCCGGTGAGGGCGCCGTGGGCCAGGTCCTCGACGCGGGCCTGTTCTTCGTGCTCGCCGTGATGGGGGTCGGCGTCCTCGGCTCGCTCATGGCCGGGTGGGCCTCCGCCAACAAGTTCTCCCTGCTCGGCGGTCTGCGCACCGCCGCCCAGCTCCTCGCCTACGAACTGCCCATGCTGCTCGCCGCCGCCTCCGTGGCGATGGCGGCCGGCACGGTCTCCCTGCCCGGCATCGTCGAGTCCTTCCAGTGGTGGTGGCTGCCCTGGCAGCTCGTCGGCGCGGTCGTCTTCTTCGTCGCCGGCCTCGCCGAACTGCAGCGCCCGCCGTTCGACATGCCCGTCGCCGACTCGGAGATCGTCTTCGGCGCGTACACCGAGTACACCGGTCTGCGCTTCGCCCTCTTCCTCCTCGCCGAGTACGCCGGGATCGTCGTCCTGTGCGGTCTGACCACGGTCCTGTTCCTGGGCGGCTGGCACGGACCCTGGGGCGCCGACGGACTCGGCTGGCTGTGGACCCTGCTGAAGACCGCGGTCCTCGCCTTCGTCGTCATCTGGCTGCGCGTCACCTACCCCCGGCTGCGCGAGGACCAGCTGCAGAAACTGTCCTGGACCGTTCTCGTCCCCCTCGCCCTCGCCCAGATCGCCCTCACCGGCATCGTCAAGGTGGTGATCTCGTAGTGTCCCGCCCGTCGCCCGACCACCGCCCCGCGACGACGCCCTCCGAGCGGTCCCGTCCGTCGGTTCCCGGCTCCGGCCTCGCCAAGGGCCTGGCCGTCACCCTGCGCACGATGACGAGGAGGGCCGTCACCCAGCAGTACCCGGACACCCAGCCCGAACTGCCGCCCCGCACCCGCGGTGTGATCGGCCTGCTCGAGGAGAACTGCACGGTCTGCATGCTGTGCGCCCGCGAGTGCCCGGACTGGTGCATCTACATCGACTCCCACAAGGAGACGATCCCGGCGGCGACCCCCGGCGGCCGTGAACGCAGCCGCAATGTCCTCGACCGCTTCGCCATCGACTTCTCCTTGTGCATGTACTGCGGCATCTGTGTCGAGGTCTGTCCGTTCGACGCCCTGTTCTGGTCCCCGGAGTTCGAGTACGCCGAGACCGACATCCGTGACCTCACCCATGAGCGGGACAGGCTCCGCGAGTGGATGTGGACCGTGCCGGCCCCGCCCGCCCTGGACCCCGGCGCGGAGGAGCCCAAGGAGGTCGCCGCGGCCCGCAAGACCGCCGAGAAGCTGGCCGCCCGGCAGCAGGCCGAGCAGGCCGGGCAGGCCGGGCAGGACGGGCCGCGGGAGGGGGAGGCATGAGCATCGCCGCCGCCGGTCCCGGTTTCCTCTCCCCGACCGGGGTCGAGATCGCCTTCCTCCTCGTCGGCCTGGTCACCTTCGGCGCCGCCCTCGTCACCGTCACCACCCGGCAGCTGGTGCACGCCGCCCTGTGGCTGGTGGTGGCCCTCGGCGGCCTCGCCGTCGAATACCTCCTGCTCACCGCCGAGTTCATCGCCTGGGTGCAGGTCCTCATCTACATCGGTTCCGTCGTCGTCCTCATCCTGTTCGGCCTGATGCTCACCAAGGCCCCCATCGGCCGCTCCCCGGACGCCGACTCCGGCAACCGCGGGGTCGCCCTCGCCGTGGCCGTCGCCGCCGCGGTCGCCCTGGTCTGGGTGGTCGTCGACGCCTTCCGCACCACCTGGATCGACCTGGACGGCACCGTCGCCGGCTCCACGAAGGTCACCGGCGAGAGCCTCTTCCGGAACTGGGTGCTGCCCTTCGAGGCCCTCTCCGTCCTCCTGCTGGCCGCCCTGGTCGGCGCGATCGTCCTGTCCCGCAGGGCGAAGGCGGACACCGCCGCCCGCACCCCGCAGGCCCAGGGCGACCGGAGCACCGGCCGGAGCACCGACCGGAGTGCGAAGGACGCGAAGGACACGAAGGAAGGGAGCCGCTGATGCACCTCGCCTATCCCGCCGTGCTCTCCGCCCTCCTCTTCTGCACCGGCCTGTACGGCGTCCTGGCCCGCCGCAACGCGATCCTGGTCCTGATGTCCGTCGAGCTCATGCTCAACGCCGTCAACCTCAACCTGGTCGCCTTCGACGTCTGGCTCAGCAGGACCGCGGCCGAGACCCTGCACTCCGGGCAGGCCCTGACCCTGTTCACCATCGCCATCGCCGCCGCCGAGATCGGCATCGGCCTGGCGATCGTCCTCGCCGTCCACCGCAACCGCGGCACCGCGGACATCGACCGGCTCCGCGACGCCGCCGAGAGCCCCGACGACTCCGACGACGGCCCCGACAGCGACGCCGCCGGAGCGCGGGCCGCCGAGAAGGCTGAGGTCACCGCGTGACCACGACCACCCTCGCCGTCCTCGTCCCCCTGCTTCCGTTCCTCGGCGCCGTGGCCGGCCTGCTGCTCGGCCGCACCGCCCCCGGCTACGTCCGCCCCGTCGCCGTCCTGCCGACCCTCACGTCGCTCGTCCTGAGCGTGCTGGTCGCCGCGGACCAGGGCGGCGGCCGGGCCGTCGACGCCGCCACCGAGCTCACGCCCACCGGCTCGGTCCCCGTCGAACTCGCCCTGCACATCGACGGCTTCGCCGCGCTCGTCGCCGTGCTGGTCGCCGTCGTCGCCGGCTGCGTGCAGATCTACTCCACGGGCTATCTGCGCGACGACCCGCGCTACCCCTCCTACGCCGCCCTCGTCTCCCTGTTCACCGCCGCGATGCTCCTCGTCGTCTACTCCGGCGACCTGATCGTGCTGCTGGTCGGCTGGGAGGTCATGGGCATCTGCTCCTACTTCCTGGTCGGCCACTACTGGGAGACCCCCGAGGCCCGCGCCGCCTCCCTCAAGGCCTTCCTGGTCACCAAGCTCGGCGACGTGCCGTTCCTGATCGGCCTGTTCGCGCTCGGCACCGCCGCCGGGTCCTTCCGGATCACCGAGATCCTCGCCACCGTCGCAAGCGGCGCACTGCCCCACCCGACCGTGACCGCCCTGCTGCTCCTCGCCGGCGTGGCGGGCAAGTCGGCGCAGTTCCCGCTGCACACCTGGCTCCCCGACGCGATGGCGGGCCCCACCCCCGTCTCCGCGCTGATCCACGCCGCGACGATGGTCGCCGCCGGTGTCTACGTCGTCGCCCGGCTCCTTCCCGTCTTCCAGGCCTCCACGGCCGCGATGACCGTCCTCGCCGTCATGGCCGCCGTGACGATGGCCGGCGCGGCACTCGCCGCACTCGCCCAGGACGACATCAAACGCGTCCTCGCCTACTCGACGATCAGCCAGCTCGGCTACATGACCGGGGCCCTCGCCGTCGCCGACCGCGGCGCCGCCGTCTTCCACCTGCTGTCCCACGGTGCCTTCAAGGCCCTGCTGTTCCTCGCCGCCGGCGTGGTCATCCACGCCTCCGGCACCAACTCGCTGGCCGCCATGTCCCGCATGAGCCACCTGCGCGACCGCGTCCCGGACGCCTACTGGACGATGACCGTGGCCCTCCTCGCGCTCGCCGCGATCCCTCCCTTCAGCGGCTTCTTCTCCAAGGAGTCCGTCCTCGGCGCCGCCGAACACGTCGCCTCCGGCCACACCGGGCACGCCCCCGGCGCGGCGGGCTGGACCGTCCTCGTCGCCGGTCTCGTCACGGCCCTGCTCACCGGCGCCTACGCCATGCGCCTGTGGCTGCGGGCCTTCCACGGCCAGGGTGCCGAGGCCCCCGACCACGGCAGGCAGCCCCTCGTCATGAACGCCGTCCTGTGGGTCCTCGCCGTCCCCTCCCTCGCCCTCGGCGGCTTCGCCTTCCGCCACCTGCCCGCCTGGTTCGACGGCCGCGACCTGGCCCCCACGCTCACCACCTCCGTCCTCGGCACGGGCCTCGCCCTGGCCGGAGGCGTCATCACCTACGGCGCCTGGCGGCACACCGCCGCACGCGCCGCCCGCACCCCCCTCGGCGCCGTCGCCGCCCACCCGCAGGCCGACGCCGGACTCGTCGAGGCCGAGGCCGTCGCCGGCCACACACCCGCCTACGGGAGCATCTCCTTTGCCCCCGACCCCGCCGACCCCGGACGGCTGCTGCTCGGACCGCTGCACCGCCACGCGGCCGCCGGCTTCCACCTCGACGCCGTGTACGCGGCCCTCTTCGTCCGCCCGATCCGGGGCGGAGCGAGCCTGGTGAGGTTCCTCGACCGCGAGGTCGTCGAGACCTACGTCCGCGGCGCCGGCGCCGCACCCCGGCTGCTCGGGGCCGCCGTACGACGCGCCCAGACCGGCAATGTGCAGACCTATGTGAGCGCGTTGCTCGCCGGCACCGTCGTCCTCGCGGTCGCCGCCGTCCTGCGCGCCACGGGAGCGTGAGCAGGCGTGATCGACATCAACGAGTCCGTGATGCAGTTCCTTCTGGCGTTCCTCGTCGTCGGCCCGCTCCTCGGCGCCGCCGCCGCTCTGCTGCCGGCCCCGCCCGGACTGAAGGGGAAGTCGCCCGAGCAGGCCGTGCTCCGGCACGGCGTCACGGTCACCGGCGCCGTCCTCGCCGCCGCGCTCGCCCTCACGGCCGGCTTCGACCACGGCCGGGCGTCGACCATGCAGGCCGTCACCGACATCAGCTGGATCCCCGCACTCCAGGTGCGCATCCACCTCGGCGTCGACGGCATCTCCCTGCCCCTTCTCGTCCTGACCGCGCTGCTGACCTTCCTCTGCGCGCTGTACTCCTACGCCAACCCGCCCGCGGGCCCCTCCCCGAAGGCCTTCGTCGCGCTGCTGCTCCTCCTCGAGTCCGGCACCCTCGCGACCTTCGCCGTCCTCGACCTGCTGCTGTTCTTCCTCGCCTTCGAGACGGTGCTCGTCCCGATGTACTTCCTCATCGCCCGCTGGGGCGGCGAGGGACGCCGGGCCGCCGCCTGGCGGTTCGTCCTCTACACCCTGCTCGGCTCGGTCGTCATGCTGCTCGGCCTGCTCCTGACCGGGATCGAGGCCGGCACCTTCGACATGGTGGCACTCGCCGCCGACAACGGCCGGTCACTGACCGCGACCGTGCAGCTGATCGCGGTCCTGGCGATCGGCATCGGGCTCGCGGTCAAGACCCCGATGTGGCCGCTGCACAGCTGGCTGCCGGACGCCCACACCGCCGCCCCGACCGTCGGCTCGGTCCTGCTGGCCGGCGTCCTGCTCAAGATGGGGACGTACGGATTCGTCCGGATCCTGCTGCCCGCCGCCCCCGACGGCTTCCGCACCTTCGCCCCCTACCTCGCCGCCTTCGCCGTCGTCGGGATCATCTACGGGTCCCTGGCCTGCCTCGCCCTGGCCAGACAGGGGGCCAAGGGCGACCTCAAGCGGCTCGTCGCCTACTCCTCCGTCGGCCACATGGGCTTCGTGCTGCTCGGCATCGCCACCATGACCCCGACCGGAGTGAACGGCGCCCTGTTCGCCAACATCGCCCACGGTCTGATCACCGGTCTGCTCTTCTTCGTCGTCGGCGCGCTCAAGGACCGCACCGGCACCACCGACCTCGACGCGCTCGCCGAGAAGACCCAGGGCGCCGCCCTGTACGGCAGGGCCCCGCGTCTCGGCGGCCTGCTCGCCTTCGGCGCGGTCGCCTCCCTCGGCCTGCCGGGACTGGCCGGGTTCTGGGGCGAGATGCTCGCCCTGTTCGGCTCGTTCGAGCCCGCCGAGGGCCTCAGCCGCCCCGCCTTCCTCACCTTCATGGCGATCGGCGCGTTCGGCACCCTTCTGACCGCCGCGTACATGCTCATCGTGGTCCGCCGGGTCTGCATGGGCGCCCCGACGCCGCAGACGCCCCGGCTCGCCGACGTCCACGGCCACGAGTTCGCGGCCTGGGTCCCGCTCGTCGCCCTCACCGTCCTCGCCGGGCTCTGGCCGAAGGCCCTGCTCGGGCTCACCGACCCGGCCGTGCAGCAGCTCCTCGCAGGAGGCACCCGATGAGCGCCCTGGTCCTGGCCCAGCCGCCGGCCGCGCCGGTGGTCCAGTCCGTCGACTGGCTCGCCATCGCACCGCCCACCCTCACCGCGGTGGTCGCGCTCGCGGTGCTCGTCGCCGACCTGTTCGTGCCCGCCGGCCGCAAGCCCGTCCTCGGCTGGATCTCCGTCACGGGCCTGGCCGCCGCCGGCCTGTTGCTGCTGCCCCTCCTCGACGGCCGCCGCACCACGTTCTGCCTGACCGGACAGGCCGGTGTGTGCAGCTACACCGCCGACCACTTCGCCCTCGTCATCCAGTTCCTCGTGCTCGGCGGCGCACTCCTTGCGGCCCTGCTGTCGGTCACCGCGCTGAAGGACGCGCGCGGGGCACTGCCCGAGGGGGAGTTCTGGTTCCTGCTGCTGTCCTCCGCCGCCGGCGCCGCCCTGCTGCCCGCCGCACGCGACCTGGCGACCCTGATCATCGCCCTGGAGGTCGCCTCCCTGCCCGCCTTCGCCCTCGTCGGCCTCAGGCACGGCGAGCGCAGGTCCTCCGACGCGGCCCTGAAGTTCTTCCTGTCCTCGGTCACCGCCACCGCCGTCAGCCTCCTCGGCGTCAGCTTCGTCTACGCCTCCACCGGCACCCTTCACCTCACCCTGATCGCCGACCGCATCCAGCAGGTCGGCGGCGGGCTCGACACCGTCGCCCAGACCGGCGTCGTCCTCACGCTCGTCGGCTTCGCCTTCAAGACGGCCGCCGTCCCCTTCCACTTCTGGGTCCCCGACACCTACGTGGGCGCCCCCCTGCCCGTCGCCGCCTATCTGTCGGTCGTCGGCAAGGCGGTCGGCTTCACCGGCCTGATCCTCGTCACCGTCGTCGCCTTCCCGTCGTACGCCGGCGCCTGGGGACCGGCGCTCGCCGTACTGGCCGCGCTCACCATGACCGTCGGCAACGCCGGCGCCCTGCGCCAGCAGGCCACGCGCGCGTACAGCGCGGTACGGCTGCTCGCCTGGTCCTCCGTCGGCCAGGCCGGCTACCTCCTGGTGCCGATCGCCGCGGCCGGGTACGCGAAGGACCCCCAGCGCTCGATCGGCTCCACGGTCGCCTACGCCCTCATGTACGCCGCCGTGAACCTCGGCGCCTTCGCCGTGGCCGCCCTCGTGGGCCGTACGAGGCAGCGCAACCGCGTCGCGGACTACCGGGGCCTGTACGCCACCAACCCGCTGACCGCCCTGCTGATGGCCTTCTTCCTGCTGTGCCTGGCCGGGCTGCCCCCGGGCGTCATCGGCCTGTTCGCCAAGGTCACCGTCTTCTCCGCGGCCGTCGGCGCCGGACTCGGCTGGCTCGCCGTGGTCATGGCCGTCAACGTGGTCGTCGCGCTCTTCTACTACCTGCAGTGGACGGCACTGCTGTTCCGCGCCCCCGAGGGCGAGCCCGCCCGGCACCGCGTCCCGGTCCCCCTCACCGCGGCCCTCTCCCTCACGGCCGTCCTCGGCATCGCCCTGTCGGGCGCACCCCAGCTGGTCCTTTACTTCACGGACACCGGCCTGTTCTGACACCGGGCCCGTTCCGGCGGCCGGCCCGTTCCGGGCACCGGGAGGCCGCCCCGCGCAACGGCACCCGCTCTCCTCGCGCGCGTGCCGTTCCCGCGCGGGCGGACGGCCCCGGGGCGGGGACCGGACCCGCCCTCCGCGCGCGGGCCGCACCCCCGCCACGGGGCCGTCCGCC